>DGHX01000062.1:8614-23899 GCA_002392835.1 Prevotella sp. UBA3837
CCCGAGGACATCTTCACCCTGGGCAACTACCTCAGCCGCGACCAGTACGGCTACCGTCCCCTGCTCTACGGACAGACCTTCGCATCGGAATATAAGGCCGGCGAGAACGGCTACATCAAGATCAACGAGAAGGCCCCCATCTACGAGCGCAAGGAGAAGGCCAACCCCAACGAGCCCGACGAGTACTTCGTGGCCGACCACAAGATGGAGGTGGAGTACGCCCAGAACATGCTGTTCCCGCGCATGTACAGCAGCGACCCGCGCCACGTGGAGTTCTACAAGTCATGGCACGGAGGCATCAGCGGCAAGCAGGTACCGTCGGAATACAGCGGCGGCATGCTCACCCTGCCCACCTTCTGGGATAACCTCAGCTTCTTCTTCAGCTTCCAGTGCAACTACATGTACTGGCGCTACTTCCTGTGGAACTTCGCCGGACGGCAGAACGACCTGCAGGGCTGCTACGGCGAGAACGACAAAGGCAACGCCATCACCGGCATACCCTTCATCGACAACGCATTCCTGGGCGACCAGAGCCTGCTGCCCGACGAGCTGAAGCAGAACAAGGGTCACAACGTGTTCTACTGCATGCCGCTGCTGCTGGGCCTCATCGGCCTCTTCTGGCAGATGCTCGCACGCGGACGCAAGGGCATACAGCAGTTCTGGGTGGTGTTCTTCCTGTTCTTCATGACAGGACTGGCCATCGTGGTCTACCTGAACCAGACGCCGCTGCAGCCCCGTGAGCGCGACTACGCCTACGCCGGCTCCTTCTATGCCTATGCCATCTGGTGCGGCATGGGCGTGGCAGCCATCATCAGCTGGCTGACAAAGGTGCTCGCGGGCAAGCTGCGCACGCAGCAGATGCGCCTGGCACTGGCTGCCGTGGTGTCGGTCCTCTGCCTCATCGTACCACTGCAGATGGCATCGCAGACCTGGGACGACCACGACCGCTCGGGACGCTACACCTGCCGCGACTTCGGACAGAACTACTTGATGTCACTGCAGCAGGAGGGCAACCCCATCATCTTCACCAACGGCGACAACGACACCTTCCCGCTGTGGTACAACCAGGACACCGAGCAGTTCCGCACCGACGCACGCGTGTGTAACCTCAGCTACCTGGGCACCGACTGGTACATCGACCAGATGGTGCGCCCGGCCTACGACTCACCCTCGCTGCCCATCACCTGGCCGCGACTGAAGTACGTGTCGGGCACCAACGACGGCGTGCAGATAGTGCCCAACATGAAGCAGGAGGTGCTGACCTACTACGAGCAGTACCCCGAAGAGGCACGCAAGAGCTTCGGCGACGATCCCTTCGACCTGCGCAACATCATGAAGTACTGGGTGCTGAGCGACAACGAGGAGCTGCACTTCATACCCACCGACACCGTTTACATCGACATCGACAAGGATGCCGTCATGCGCAGCGGCATGATGCTGCAGGGCGACCAGCTGCTGCCCCGCGACAGCCTGCGCAAGAACATCCCTGACCGCATGGCCATCTCGCTGGCCGGCATGCGCTCGCTCGACAAGAGCAAGCTCATGATGCTCGAGATGCTGGCCAACGCCAACTGGGAGCGCCCCATCTACGTGGCCATGACCGTGGGCGGCGAGAACACCATGAACCTGGACAAGCACTTCGTGCAGGAGGGACTCTGCTACCGCATCACGCCCTTCGACACCACGCAGCCCGGCATGAGCAACTTCGACACGGAGAAGACCTACGACCACGTGATGAACCACTTCAAGTTCGGCGGCGTAAGCACACCGGGCATATACCTCGACGAAACCGTCATGCGCATGTGCTACACCCATCGCTCGCTCATGGTCATACTGGCCATGCAGCTGAAGATGGAGGCCGAGAAGCTGAACGCCGAGGCCGACGCCATGACCCAGGGAGGCGACTCGCTGGCCGTGGGCGCACGCCGCGAGCTGGCACAGCAGAAGATGCAGAAGGCACTGGCCGTGCTGGACAAGATGGACCACGAGCTGTCGCCTGCCAACGTGCCCTACGACACCTACTCCTACTACGGCGCACAGCTGTACATAGACCTGGGACAACCCGAGAAGGCACGGCCGGCCTACGACTACCTGTGGAAACGCTCGGCACAGTACCTGCGCTTCTACATGCAGTTCAGCGGCAAGCGGCTGCTCGCCTTGGAGGACCAGTGCAAGCGCCAGCTGAGCATGATGAACAGCATCTTGACCGACTATGCCGACATTGACGAGCAGAAAGCCAACGAGTATGCCGAGCAGCTGCAGACGCTGACGCAGGAGTACAGCATCAAGATGAACATGGCAAAGGAACAGACCGGACAGAACTAACGGCCGCCACAACACATGATTATAGAGCAGCCCGCCATCTATCTCCGCTGGCTCTATCCAAAGGCTCTATGGAGAATGGACCGCCGCGAACACGCAGTGTACCTGACGTTCGACGACGGTCCCATTCCTGAGTCTACCCCCTTCATCCTCGACACGCTGCGGCGCTACGACATCAAGGCCGCCTTCTTCGTGGTGGGCGACAACGTGCGTAAGTATCCCGAGCTGTTCGAGCAGATAAAGGCCGAGGGGCACATGGTGGGCAACCACACGCACAACCACATCAGCGGATTCCGCCACAGCATCAAGGAGTACATGTACAACGTGGAGAAGGCCAACGCCTACATACACAGCCGCTACATGCGCCCGCCACACGGCTGGATGCGGCTGCCGCAGTACGCATGGCTCAGCAGGAAGTTCAAGGTGGTGATGTGGGACGTCGTCACCCGCGACTACTCGAAGTGGATGACCGCCGAAGGCATAGTGAACAACGTGAAGCGCTACGTGCGCAACGGTTCAATCATCACCTTCCACGACTCGCTGAAGGCCATCGACAAGCTGCGCACCGCCCTGCCACAGAGCATAGAGTGGCTGAAGGAGCAAGGCTACGAGTTCAAGACGTTTGAGAAATTGAGAGATTGAGAAATTGAGTAATTGAGTAATTGAGAAATGAAGACAATGAGAAAATGAGGAATGCCCAAGCGGCAAGTCTAATCATAATTACTCATTACTAATTACTAATTAATTTTTACAAACACATAAGAACATGTTAGAAAAAATGCTATCGCCCGAGACCTATAGCGTACTCGGGCAGTGGGCACTGGGGTTCTGCAAGAACCTCCTCGTTGCCATCATCGTCTACATCGTAGGCAGCTTCGTCATCAAGTGGGTGAAGAAGCTGTTCATGAAAATGCTGGAGCGCACCAAGGTTGACACCACACTCCACACCTTCCTCACCAGCATCGTCAGCGTGGTGCTGTGGTTCACCCTCATCATCATCATCATCTCCATCCTGGGCATTGAGACCAGCTCGTTCATCGCACTCTTCGCTTCGGCAGGCGTTGCCATCGGCATGGCCCTCAGCGGCACACTGCAGAACTTCGCCGGCGGCGTGATGATCCTGCTGTTCAAGCCCTTCAAGGTGGGCGACTACATCGAGGCTCAGGGCTACGCCGGAACGGTGAAGGCCATACAGATCTTCAACACCATCATCCGCACCAACGACGCGCAGACCATCATCATCCCCAACGGCGGACTGAGCACCGGCTCGCTGAAGAACTACAGCACCGAGCCCTACCGCCGCGTAGACCTCAACTTCCAGTTTGCCTACGGCACCGACCTGAACAAGGTGAAGCAGGCCATTCAGGAGATTCAGCAGCGCAACAACCTCATACTGCAAGGCCCGGTGAAGGACAGCGACGTGGTGGCAGCACCCTGGATAGGGCTGACGCAGCTGGGCGAGAGCGGCGTGGTGGTGAACACCCGCACGTGGTGCCGCGGCGCCGACTACTGGACCGTGTACTTCTACATGAACGAGACCGTCTATCAGGAGCTGAAGGAGCGCGGATTCATGTTCCCCTTCAACCGCATGGACGTGAACATCATCAAGAGTTAGGAGTTAGGAGTTAGGAGTTACTCTTCTTTCATCACTCCTAACTCCTAACTCCTAACTCCTAACTCCTAACTCCTAACTCCTAACTCCTCAGGTCACTGGGCTTGCGCCCAGTCTTGATACGGAACTTCGACGAGAAATAGTCTGGCGACTCAAAGTTGAGTCGGTAGGCTATTTCTTTTATGCTCATGTTCGTGGTGGAGAGCAGCTCCTTGGCGCGCTGCAGGCGCAGGTCCTGCTGGTAGGTGGCCGGCGAAAGGCCGGTGTGCTCCTTGAACAGCTTGCGGAAATTGCTGTAGCTGACGCCCATCTCCTCGGCCACCTGCTGTATGGTGAGCGGCGACTCCAGCTCTTCGCGTATGCGCAGCCGCGCACGGTTCACCATGTCCACATGCTGCTGGTTGCGGGTCTTCAGCTCAATGTTGCGCTCTAAGGAGTACATCAGCCCTATGAGGTGGTTCACCACACCCGCCATGAGCTGCTGCGAATAGGCCTCCTCGGCCATGGCGGCATCGAGGGCCGAGCGATACAGGCTCACGATGGCGTCGCTGAAGCCCACATGGTAGATGGGCTTTGTGGGCGAGAGGAATCCGGCGCGCACGCGGTCGTCCATATTGTGTCCGCTGAAGCCTATCCAGAACTTCTTCCACCCGCGCGGACCCGTGGGGTGGTAGCTGTGCCACTCGCCGGGGAAGAGCAGGAAGAAGTCGCCCTCCTTCAGCCGTGCCTCGGGCACCGTGCGGCTGTGGAAGACGCCCTCGCCCTCGATAATGTACAGCAGCTGATATTCAGGCAGTATGCGCCCCTTCTTTAGGTCGAAATAGTAGCCGTCGGCATGGCCTCGCGTGGGATAGGGGTCGTGGGGGCCTATCTCCTCATAGCCGATGGTGGTGACGCAAAGCCCCCACAGCTGATCGCGCTCGCTGGCAAGCATGTATTTGCATGTCTGCATCTTTTGGTCCTCCTCCCTTCTTGTTTATTTCTTCAGTGCTGCCACCACCTGCTCGGCTATCTGCTGCATGCCCTTCACATTGGGGTGGCCGGCGGTCTTGCTGATGTCGTGCAGCCGTATGACGGGCACGCCGTAGTGGCGGCATATCTCTTCCACCGAGCTGTTGATGTCGGCCTTCAGGTCGCAGTTCAGTATGTAGTACACGTCGGCCGTTGGGTAGCGGTCCTTCATGTGGTGCAGCAGGTAGGCCAGCGCCGGACGGAAGGTGTAGAGGTCGGCGCGTCGCCAGTCACCGTACTTATACTCGCCGATGGGCGCCCCGCACCATGAGTCGTTGGTGGCGGCCAGCATCAGTATGACGTCGGGGTGGCCCAGGCTCTTGTGGCGGGTGATGAACGAGCGGTGCGTGTAGTCGGCATCGTTATAGCCGGTGTTGCACACGGTGGCCCCGCTCCACGAGTTGTTCCTCTCCAGTTTCCACCCCATCTTCTCAATGACCTGCCACCACCACGTCTGCCGCACGCTGCTCACGTCGGTGCGGTTCGGGTCGGGGCGGTTGTGGAAGTACCACGTCTCCATGGTGTCGGGCGTCAGGTATCCCTCGTAGGTAGAGTATGAGTCGCCAAAGATGGTGACCGACGGCTTCGACTGGGACTGTGCGCCCAGTGCGGCGGCCACGAATAGGAGCAAAAGCAATAGATTCCTTTTCATTCTTAGTTATAGTTTTATGATGCAAAGATAGTGAAAAATCTCATTCCAGCGCATTATTTTTCTTAATTTAACACATTGAGGCCGTCAGATTCAAATAAAAAGCCGTATCTTTGTACGCGAAGTAACATCAACCTTAAAGCAACAGAATCATGAGAAGACTACTTCTTGGCGATGAAGCCATTGCCTTGGGTGCACTGCATGCAGGGCTTTCGGGGGTTTATGCCTATCCTGGCACTCCCTCGACGGAGATTACGGAGTTCATTCAGGGCGACCCGCTGGCTCGCCAGCGCGGCGTGCACAGCCGCTGGAGCACGAACGAGAAGACAGCCATGGAGGAGGCGCTGGGCATGTCGTTCATGGGCAAGCGCGCCCTGGTGTGCATGAAGCACGTGGGTCTGAACGTCTGCGCCGACCCGTTTGTCAACAGCGGCATGACGGGTGTCAACGGCGGTGTGGTGGTGCTCGTGGCCGACGACCCGTCGATGCACTCCTCGCAGGACGAGCAGGACTCGCGCTTCTACGGCAAGTTCGCCCTTATTCCCACCTTCGAGCCCAGCTCGCAGCAGGAGGCCTACGACATGGTGCAGGCAGCCTTCGACTACAGCGAGCAGCAGTGCCTGCCCGTGCTGATGCGCGTCACCACACGCATGGCCCACAGCCGCGCCGTGGTGGAGGTGAAGGACGAGCCGCGGGCTGAGAACGAGCTGAACTACGGCGCCGAGGCGAAGAACTGGGTGCTGCTGCCCGCCAACGCCCGCCGCCGCAACGACAAGGTGACGGCACAGCAGCTGCAGCTGGAGCAGGACGCCGCACAGTCGGCATACAATATTTATATAGAGGGGCACGACCACTCGATGGGCATCCTGGCCAGCGGCATCGGCTTCAACTACGTCAACGAGTGCTTCCCGCAGGGCAGCCCCTACCCCATCCTGAAGATTTCGCAGTATCCGCTGCCCCGCAAGCTGGTGCGCCGCCTGATGGACGAGTGCCAGCAGGTGCTCATCGTTGAGGAGGGCCAGCCCTTCATCGAGGACATGGTGCGTGGCGTGCAGGAGGCCCCGAACATCCACGGCAAGCTCGACGGCACGCTGCCCCGCACCGGCGAGCTGAACCCCGACATCGTGAAGAAGGCACTGGGCATGGAGAGCGGCCAGTGCTTCGCCCCCTGCGAGGATGTAGCCCCGCGCCCGCCCGCTCTGTGCCAGGGCTGCGGCCACCGCGACGTGTATGCCGCTCTGAACGAGGTGCTGCGCGAGTATGACAACGCGCGCGTCTTCGGCGACATCGGCTGCTATACGCTGGGATTCCTGCCTCCCTTCCACGCCATCCACTCGTGTGTGGACATGGGTGCGAGCATCACCATGGCCAAGGGTGCCGCCGATGCCGGACAGTGGCCTGCCGTGGCCATCATCGGCGACTCCACGTTCACCCACAGCGGCATGACGGGTCTGCTCGATGCCATCAACGAGAATGCTGACATCACCGTCATCATCAGCGACAACCTCACCACAGGCATGACGGGCGGTCAGGACTCTGCCGGCACCAACAAGTTCGAGGCCATCTGCCGCGGTCTGGGGCTGAGCGACGAGCACCTGCGTGTCGTCGTACCCCTGCCAAAGAACATGCCCGAGATAACGCAGGCCATCCGCGACGAGCTGAACTACCATGGCACCAGCGTCATCATTCCCCGCCGCGAGTGCATGCAGACCCTGCAGCGCCACCTGAAGCAGAAGAAAGCACAGGGATAAGGAATTATATTGGACCGCGAAGCGGGCTTACAAAAACAAAATGTTTTGTTTTATAAAGCCCGCGAAGCGGTATAAAGACTACAATCAAACAATAAGTAAATATGAAGACCGACATCATACTTTGCGGCGTGGGCGGACAAGGAATCCTGTCCATCGCCACCATCATCGGCGAAGCCGCCATGAACGAGAACCTCTACATCAAGCAGGCCGAGGTGCACGGCATGAGCCAGCGCGGCGGCGACGTGCAGTCGAACCTGCGCATCTCCAGCGACCCCATCGCCAGCGACCTCATCCCCCGCGGCGGTGCCGACGTCATCATCTCAATGGAGCCCATGGAGGCGCTGCGCTACCTGCCCTGGCTGAAGCAGGACGGCTGGATCATCACCTCGAGCACACCGTTCAAGAACATCCCCAACTACCCCGACATGGCCGTCATCGAGAGCGACCTGGCCAAGCTGCCCCACGTCATCAGCCTCGACATTGAGCAGCTGGCCCGCGAGGGCGGCGTGCCCCGCTCGGCCAACGTCATCCTGCTCGGCGCCGCGCAGAAGGCACTGGGACTGGAGTACGAGAAGCTGGAACAGGCCATACGCCGCGTCTTTGCACGCAAGGGCGACGCCGTGGTCGAGGCCAACATCAAGGCACTGGCCATGGGCCGCGCCAAGCAGTAGACGGGGCCACAAGTCCCGACTGCACACGCTTATCAGCATAAAAGCCTTCCATCACGGAAGGCTTTTATTTTGTTTTCATGGAATAAGACTATTATTTATATTTCGCATTCGCCCAACAGTGGGGAGTTCTTTAGCTCCTTTAACTCCCCAACTTGCGGAAGTAGAGCCACATCAGTCGATATTGCCGTTCAGTCCTGGCGCGAAGCGCACGATGACCTTGTTAGGCTCCTTCTCGGCCTCGTGTGTGACGTAGCAACGCTGTATGCCATTGTCAGTGCGGAACGACCAGGCGGGGAAGCTGTTGCCTACCAGGCAGGCGTCGAGCGTCACCTCGGCATTAGCCTCAGCGCTCGTAAGATGGCTCATGCCGTCGTAGCCGTGAATGTTCTTCCCGTCCTTCGCCAGTTGCATCGTCAGGGCGAAGAGCTTCCCGGCCCAGGCACGGAACTCCTCGGCACTGATGGCGCTGCCGTCCTTCTTCTGGTATACCGCTGCAGCCGAGTTCACGCCGTTGCCCTCGAACTTGTCCCAGCCCTCGGTCACCTCGGCAAAGTCGAAGTCGGGGGCTATCTGCTTCAGTTCAATGCCCCATCCAGCCTGCAGCGTCTGGGCGCACTTCTCCACGCCCGACATGGCCTCGGAGGCCTTCTGTGCCAGCTCCACGCCCTCCTCGGCACTCAGGGCAGCACCGTCAGCACCACTCTGTTTCTTCTCTCCTCCGCAAGCCACGGTCATTGCCAGGCCTGCCATGCACATCACGACTGCGAAAATCTTTCTCATATTCAGTTGTTTTAGGGTTAAACAATAATGCGGTGCAAAGATACGGCATTAGCGGCAGACGCACAACACCCCAAATGTGGGTTTTTACACCCCCTTTTCTTGCTATTGTCGCGCAAAAGCTGTATCTTTGCAAAATAAATAATCCTTTTTACCAATGACTAAAGCCAGACTTACGCTATTTTTGCTGTTGCTGCTGGGTGCCGCCGCGCGCACGGCAGCCTATACCGACCACCGCGGACACAAGACCGACTCCTTGGAAGCCGTGTTCGGCAGCAGGCGCGCGCTGACCGACGAGGAGCGGATGGACGCCTACAAATCGCTGATGTGGGGCTACCTGAACACCAACAGCGAGCGGGCCATCCGCTATGCCCGCCAGGCCCTGGCCCTGAGCTACGGCCACGACTGGCAGAACTCGCGCGCCGATGCCCTGCGCATCCTGGGGCTGGTGGCATACGGCAGCACCAACTACGACACGGCGCTCGGCTACTTCCAGCAGGCGCTGGCCGTCACCGACTCAATGCAGGGCAACTCCAGGTACAAGGAGAGCGACATCGACGACAACTACTCCGCCCTCTACGGCTCCATTGCCAACCTCTACAACATGCGCGACGAGGCCCACCTGGCCATTGCCTACTACCAGAAGGCACTGCCCATCTTCGAGAAATACCGATGGACAGAGTCCACCAGCATCCTCTATCACAATGTGGGTGAGCTCTACCAGGGCATGGGCAACTACGGCGAGGCCCGCCGCAACTTCATCCTGGCGCTGGAGAACGGGCGCCGGGCGGCCGACTCGCTGCTGGTGGCCATGTCGTGCAAGGGGCTGGCGAAGGCCTGCCTCAGTCTGGGGCACTATGCGCAGGCAGAGCAGGCGGCGCGGGAGGCCTATGCCTACTACCGCCACCACACCACCGAGGAGAACGAGGACTACCTGACCACCCTCTGCGACCTGGCGCGCGTGGAGCTGAAAGGCAACGCCAGCCTACAGCGGGCCGACGCCTACTGCCGCGAAGCCCTTGCCGCCCTCACCGACGAGACGGGGGCCGACGAGCGGGCCGACGTCTACAACCTCTGTGCCGAGCTGGCCCTGGAGCACCGCCACTGGCAAGAGGCAAAGGACTATGCGCTGAAGGCCCTGGCCACCGACACCCTGGAGACCATCGACGACCAGGGCAGCCGCGTGCTGCTGGCCACGGCATGCGCCGAGCTGGGCGAGACCGCACAGGTGCGACAGCTCATAGCCGCCATCTACAACGGCATGGAGCAGCTGGCCACCGACCACTACCAGTCGGGGCTGTCGCAGATGCAGGTGCTCTACGAGACGGAGCAGCGGCGCGCCGAGGCCGAGCAGCGCCAGCAGGAGAACGAGCAGCTGCGGCACGAGAAGCGGTGGGTGCTCTGGGGCGGCGTGCTCACAGCCCTGGTGCTGCTGCTCACCGCCGTCACCTTCTTCCTGCTGTGGCGCAGCATACGCCTGCAGCGCCGCTCGGCACTGATGCAGGCACGCATCGACGGCGAGGTGGGCGAGCGCATACGCCTGAGCCGCGACCTGCACGACCGCCTGGGCGGACTGCTCACCGCCCTGCGCCAGCAGCTGGCCGCAGCAGCCCCCGCCACCAACGGCGAGAGCGCCAGCCAGGCCCTGGCACTGACCGACGATGCCATCAGCGAGATGCGCAACGTGGCCCACCACCTGCTGCCCGACTCGCTGAAACGCCACGGGCTGCGCACCGCGCTGCGCGACTACTGCGCCACCATGAAGAACGTCAGCTTCAGCTTCCTCGGCAAGGAGCAGCACGTGGACCACGAGGAGGCCATCTACTGCATCGTCTACGAGCTGGTGAACAACGCCGTGAAGAACGCCGGCGCACAGCACATCAGCGTGCAGCTCATAGCCGACGAGGCCCTCACCGCCATCAGCGTGGGCGACGACGGCTGCGGAATGGCATGGCCCACCACCGGCGAGCCCCCCGCACAGCAGGAGGGGCACGGCGACGGCGGCAACGGGCTGCGCAACATCAGCGAGCGCGTGGAGGCCATAGGGGGAACCATGAGCGTGACGTCACGACCGGGCGAGGGCACGGAGGTGAACATCGAGCTGCCCCGCCGCCACTGAGAAAAATACCACATTTGGGGGGTTGCACGATTCACGGAAACACTGTACCTTTGCATCCCATTGAAACGGCGACAGAAGGAGCCACAACCGAGAATACCATACGCACATGACCAGAATCCTCATTGCCGACGACCATCAGCTGGTGGCAGAGGGCATCGCCCGACTGCTGGACAGCAGCCACGACCTGCATGTCGAAGCCATTGCCGGCAGCATCAACGAGGCCGTGGAGCTGTCGGCACGGCTGCAACCCGACGTCGTGCTGCTCGACGTGGGACTGCCCGACGGCGACGGCATCGACGCCATACCCCGCCTGCAGAAAGCCTGCCCCCGGCTGCGCATTATCATCTTCACGATGTATGCCGAGGCCGCCGTGGTGCACCGCGCCCTGGCGGCCCGTGCCAACGGCTTCCTGCTGAAGACGGCATCGGCCGCCGAGCTGACGCAAGCCATCAGCAGCGTCATGGAGGGCGAGACCTACCTGTGCAACGAATCGCAGGGGCTGCTCGACAACTGTCGCGAGGCACCGCCCATGCTCACCCAGCGCGAGCGCGACATCCTGCGGCTCCTCGTAGCAGGGCTGTCGCACAAGGAGATTGCCGACCGCCTCTGCCTGGGGTTCGAGACGGTGCACAGCTACACGAAATACATCCGCCAGAAGATGGGGTGCGCCAACACCGCCTCGTTGGTGCGCAAGGCCATCAGCCAGCACCTGGTGTAAGAACGTCACCGCGACGTATTAATATAGTGTCTTTACGCGCGCGCGAGGACAAAGACGCTACACTTCCTACACCGGGCAGAACCCGACTACACCGCGACGACAGAAACCAAGCATTCCTGTTTTGCTACAGGCCCTGTACCTGCAACTTCCGCGAAGCACGGACATATTGTCCGCGAAGCACGGACTTGTTGTCCGCGAACTTGGTACTCTTTGTCCGCGGGCCGCGGACAAAGAGTACCAAGTTCGCGGACTATTTTTTGGTACTACTATTAATATATCTTAATTGCACTGCATTGCCGACGGGCGGGCGGCGAACAGTCAGAAAGAGCTTGTCAGTATTTTTACAAGGAATTCAGAAAAACGAAAACTGTAACTTCTTGATAATGAAGCCAAGTGTAGGAAGTGTAGCGTAAAGAGTTTTTAGGTGTAGCGAGTGTAGCGTCTTTGTCTTCGCGCGCGCGTAAAGGAGGCTTATCGTAAAGTCCTGCACCTCCTGGCTACAGGCTTCGAGCGACTGTATGACAATACTGACCCCACCCCCAACCCCTCCCCTACATGGGAGGGGAGGGCCTACGGAGTTCCTTCCGCAGAGGATGGCGGCAGCCGCTCCCCTCCCATGTAGGGGAGGGGCAGGGGTGGGGTCAGTATCTTCCCATCACAGGCCAGGACCTGAATAGTTACTCGTAAACCCTCGGGGCGTTAAAAATCATTAAGACGGAGAAAAAACTGCAAATTTCGGCCCATAGTGTGCCAACTCTTTCGTAACTTTGTAGCACAATATGCAAACAAAGAAAGACACTATGAGACCTACCCCAATCAAGAAGGAAATTGTTGACGAGCTGATAGCCCGCCTGGGCATTCAGGACTTTACGAAGGCCACCATCCGCGAGGTGAAGCAGGTGGCTGCCATGGCCGAAAAGCAGAGCGGCGTGGAGTATATAAAGATGGAGATGGGCATCCCCGGGCTGCCCGCCGCACAGGTGGGCGTCGACGCCCAGGTGAAGGCGCTGCAGGGGGGCATCGCCCACTCGTATCCCGACATACAGGGTCTGCCCGAGCTGAAGCAGCAGGCCAGCCGCTTCGTCAAGGCCTTCATCGGCGTGGACATAGCCCCCGAGGGCTGCGTGCCCGTCTGCGGCAGCATGCAGGGCACCTTTGCATCGTTCCTCACCTGCTCGCAGGCCACGAAGGGCAAGGACACCGTGCTCTTCATAGACCCCGGCTTCCCCGTGCAGAAGATGCAGCTGCAGGTGCAGGGCGTGCGCTACGAGACCTTCGACGTGTACGACTACCGCGGCGAGAAGCTCGGCCCGAAGGTGGAGTCCTACCTGAAGCAGGGCAACATCTGCGCCATCGTCTACTCCAACCCCAACAACCCGTCGTGGGTGTGCCTGACGGAGCAGGAGCTGCAGGCCATCGGGCAGCTGGCCACCAAGTACGACGCCATCGTGATGGAGGACCTGGCCTACTTCGCCATGGACTTCCGTCAGGACCTGAGCGTGCCCTTTGAGCCCCCCTACCAGCCCACCGTGGCCCGCTATACCGACAACTACCTGCTGCTCATCTCGGGCTCGAAGGCCTTCAGCTATGCCGGCGAGCGCATCGGCGTGGTGTGCATCGGCGACAAGCTGTTCCACCGCCACTTCCCCGACCTGGCAGCCCGCTACGAGGGGTTGCCCTTCGGCCTCGTCTTCAGCACACGCATGCTCTACGCCCTCTCGTCGGGCACCAGCCACTCCGCACAGTACGCCATGGCGGCGATGATGCGGGCGGCCTGCGACGGCGAGTACCGCTTCCGCGATGACGTGAAGGTCTATGGCGAGCGTGCCCACCGGCTGAAGGAGATTTTCCTGCGGCATGGCTTCTACATCGTCTACGACCGTGACCTCGACCAGCCCGTGGCCGACGGCTTCTATTTCACCATCGGCTACCCCGGCATGACCAGCGGGCAGCTGGCACGCGAGCTGATGTACTACGGCGTGTCGGCCATCTGTCTCGTCACCACCGGCTCGCACCAGGAGGGGCTCCGCGTCTGCACATCGTTCATTGAAGACCACCAGTACGCCCAGCTGGACGAGCGCATGGCCGTCTTTGCCGAGAACAACCCACTTTCGTAATGCATAATGCTTATCCCACACATCATTATTTTTACTCAACTTTCGCAAGTTTTGGAGTGATAGGAGTGAATGCGAAACTTGTATTATTTTCACAAGACAATTATGAAGAGAACACTACTGTACATGAGCATGCTGGCGGCGGTGCTGCTGAGCTGCAACAGCAACAAGTCGGCAAAGGGAAGCGATGCCGATGACGAGAGCGACGTAATGGAAGTGAAGCTGAAGACCTACAGCTATGAACAGACGGCCAAGCACACCGAGGCCCGCATCACCATCGACTTCCCCGTGGGCGGCGACGAGGAGCTGCGACAGGCCATCTACGACAACATCCTGTCGTTCTGGCAGGGTGAAGACCCCGACGACGATCCCATCCCCGACTTCAGCGATGACGGACAGGGACTGGTGGACTATTTCGGCGGCATCACCTGGAACAACCTGCAAGAGGGCTGGGAGAGCTGGGACGAGGACGACGAATCGGACATAGTGCTCGACGACAACAGCTCCTACAAGAAACTGCTGGAGACCGACCGCTTCATCACCTTCCTCTATGAGACCGACGGCTTCTACGGCGGCGACGGGTTTGGCAAGAGACAGGGCGTGACCTTCCTGAAGGACGACGGCCGGAAGCTGACCAACGACATGCTGCTGAAGAACCCCAGGTCGGAGAAGGTGCTGCAGCTCATACGCGACAAAATCCGCCAGGAAAACTGCGAGGGAGCCGAGGCCTACGTCGAGGAGGAGATTGTCGACGGCATAGACAAGCTGCCCGAGGCACCGCTATACCTCACCGCCGACGGCGTGGGCTTCAACTACGCCCAGTACGAGGTGTATTGGAGCGAGTTCAGCGGCGTCATCCCCTTAGAGAAGATTGAGAAATACCTCACCGACGAGGCCGTGGAGCTGTTCTACACAGAGGAATAATACTTTAGTTAAGGGGGAGGAAGGAGTTAAAGGAGTTAAGGGAGTTAAGAGGGGGGAAGGAGTTAAAGGAGTTAAGGGAGTTAAAGGAGTTAAAGACGATAGTCTTTTCGCTTGAGTTCCTGTAGATTAAAATCAACGGAGTTCTTATGAACCCGCAAAACTATCGTCTTTAACTCCTTTAACTCCCTTAACTCCTTTAACTCCTTTTTCCCCCCTTGACTCCTAAGACATCACTTCTTCCTTACCGGGTCGCAGGTGAGTCCGCAGCCCAGCTTCTTGAATATCTTGCGGTCCACCTCTGAGAGCATGACGGTGCTGTGCACCTGACAGCCGCGCAGCTGTGGCAGTTGCTCCAATGCGCGCCGGCAGCGCTCGTCGCCCTGCGAGAGCACGCTCAGCGCCACCAGCACCTCATCGGTGTGCAGGCGCGGGTTGCGGGCCCCCAGATATTCGGTCTTCGTCTTCTGCACCGGCTCTATCAGGCTCTGCGGAATGAGCTTCGCCTCGTGGTCGATGCCCGCCAGGTGCTTCGTGGCGTTAAGCAGCAGGGCAGCGCTGCAGCCCAGCAGGGGCGACGACTTGGCGGTGATGATGGTGCCGTCGCTGAGCTCCATGGC
>DGHX01000028.1 GCA_002392835.1 Prevotella sp. UBA3837
TCCATCGGCCGCGGCAACCTGTCGTTCTCTACCATCAACATCGTGCGCTTGGCGCTGCAGTGCCGCAAGGAAGTGCCTTGCGACGGAGCCATCAGCAACGAGGTGAAGCAGCAGCGCACTGATCTCTTCTTCGCCAAGCTCGACCACATGCTCGAGGTGACGGCCAAGCAGCTCGACGACCGTTTCCAGTTCCAGAAGACGGCACTGGTGAAGCAGTTCCCGCTGCTGATGAAGAGCCTGTGGATAGGAGCCGACAAGCTGCGCCCCAACGAGACCGTGGAGAGCGTCATCAACCAGGGCACGCTGGGCATAGGCTTCATAGGACTGGCCGAGTGCCTGGTGGCACTCATAGGCGAGCACCACGGACAGAGCCAGGAGGCACAGGAGCTGGGCCTGAAGATAGTGACCTACATGCGCGACCGCGTGAACGAGTTCTCGGAGCGCTACCACCACAACTACTCGGTGCTGGCCACGCCTGCCGAGGGACTGGCCGGCCGCTTCACCAAGCGCGACCGCAAGGACTTCGGGCGCATAGAGGGCGTCACCGACCGCGACTACTATACCAACTCGAACCACGTGCCCGTATATTATAAATGTAGCGCACGCCACAAGGCCGAGGTGGAGGCACCCTACCACAACCTGACACGCGGCGGACACATCTTCTACGTAGAGATAGACGGCGACGCCACCCACAACCCGCAGGTCATCATGAGCGTCGTAGACATGATGGACCGCCTGGACATGGGCTACGGCAGCGTGAACCACAACCGCAACCGCTGCATGGACTGCGGCTACGAGAACGCACAGCCCAACCTGAAGGTGTGCCCCCGCTGCGGCTCAACCAACATCGACCGCCTGCAGCGCATCACCGGATACCTCGTGGGAACCACCGACCGCTGGAACAGCGGCAAGCTGGCCGAGCTGAACGACCGCGTGACGCACATCGACGACGGCAAGCAGCAGCTGTTCTGATAACCTGCCCCTCGCAAACGGGAGGGGAACCTGACATGATTTCAATACTTAACATCATAGAAGATACGATGGTGGACGGTCCGGGCTTCCGGACCTCCATTTACTGTGCCGGCTGCCGCCACCAGTGCCCGGGCTGCCACAACCCTCAGTCGTGGGACTTCGAGGGTGGCCACGCCGTGAGTACCGACGAGGTGATGCGCATCGTGGAGGCCGACGCCTACACCCACGGCGTGACCTTCACCGGCGGCGACCCCATGTATCAGCCCGAGGGCTTCACCGACCTGGCACGCGCCATACGCGAGCGCACGCCGAAGAAGGACATCTGGTGCTACACGGGCTTCCTGTACGAGCAGCTGCTGAACAACCCTCGGCAGCGCGCACTGCTGGAGCAAATCGATGTGCTCGTCGACGGACCCTTCGTGAAGTCGCAGCGCGACGAGACGCTGCTGTTCCGCGGCTCGCGCAACCAGCGCATCATCGACGTAAAGAAAACGCTTGCCACAGGCCGTGTGGTCCTGTGGCAAGCTGATGTCGCCGTGAGCTGACGCTGTCCCGGCGCGCCATATCGCGCTGTGGCCCTTCTGCCGCTCAGCGTACCACGTATTTCTTTCCGTTGCGTATGTACAGCCCCTTGGCGGGCTGGCGCATACGCATGCCCGAGAGCGAGTAGACGGCATCGTCGGCCACAGGGGCGGCTGTGGCGTGCGTGCTGATGGCGGTGGGGTTCAGCTCGTAGGGCTCGCGACCTATGCTGAGCAGCTGCAGCGTGGTACTGACGTTGTAGGGGCGCAGCAGCACCAGGTCGCCGTCCTGCTGCATCACCAGCGTGTGGCGGGTCTGCGTGGCCAGGTAGTTGGCCGGCTGCAGGTCCTCGTCGGTCAGGGGTGTCAGCGTGCCGTCGTCAGCCAGCAGCGCGCAGTTGGCCGACACGGCGTGCAGGCCCTGCAGCGACTTGAAGAGCAGCGTCACGCGGTCGCCTGCCTTCAGCCCTGTGATGGCGAAGTAGGTATTCTTCGAGCCCTTCATCACCAGTCCGCTCTTGGCACTGAGTGTCAGCCCTGGCTGGATGGCCAGGCGGCCGTTCAGCGGGTGGCGGGTGTTCTGCAGGGTGATGTATCCGTCCTCTGTGATCAGCTCTACGTCCTCGCCGTTGATATGCTCCGTGATGGTGGAACCCGGCTTGCGCGTGAGGGTGCCACTGCCGTCGGCGGGGGCCCAGTCCTCGAAGGGATACTGCTCGGCGGCGGGCACGACGTAGGTCACGCCGCCGGTGGTCTCGCGCAGCTCCAGGTTGTACTGGCTGGCCAGCGTCATGTTCCAGTCCTTCACCTTCTGCGGCGCCTCGTAGCTCTCGAGCACAGCCACGGCGCCACGCTCGCGGCAGTCGTTGACGAAGTAGTGTATGTACCAGCCGTAGCTACCCACCATCTCCATGCGCCCCGTAGCCGACATCTTCAGGTTGCTCAGCTTGTCGTCAGTCTGCTGCAGGCATCCTAGCTCGCCGCCGCTCTGCGTGGCCGTGAGCTCCGAGCTGCCGAAGCGCATGACGACGGTGTCGCCCGGCTGCAGCGTGTTGTAGACCAGCGACCAGTCGCCCGAGCGGTAGCAGTCGCGGGCACTGGTGGCGGTGCTGCCGCCAACGGTGAAGGTGTAGGGCTGGCCCTCGGTGCGCTCAATGCTGAGCGTGGGGGGCGTGGTGTCGAGCAGATAGGGGTGCAGCGGGTTCTCGGGGTCGGCAGCGATGGCCAGGGCTGCGCCGTAGGCACACTCCCAGGCGCCGTGCAGGCCGGGGTGCAGGGTGTTGTCGGCATTGAAGTACTGGTAGGTCTTCCATTCGCCGAAGGTGGTGTAGCGCTGGGCCACGTAGTACTCCTGGTCAATGTAGCTCACGCCCTTCTCCTGGGCGATGGCTTTGCCCCACGAGCGGTAGTTGCTCTCCATGTTGCACTTGCCGTTGCTGAAGCCGTACCGGGGCGTGCGCGAGCAGAGGATGGGCGTGGCGCCCTTGGCGAGCGTCTCGTCGATGTAGAAGCGCAGGTACTGGCCGAAGGTGTAGACGGTCTCTGTCTGGCCGTTGCTGTTGGTCACGGTCTTCGTCTCGGTGGCCGAGGTGCCGCTGATGCTCGACTTGCCTCCGGCATAGTTCGAGCCGCCGTCGTTGTGGCCGAAGCTGATGACGACGTAGTCGCCGGGCTGCAGCGCGTTCTTCACGTCCTGCCACAACTGGCTGGTGTAGTAGGTGCGCGACGACGTGCCGCCCATGCCGTGGTTCTCGCACACCAGCTCGTCGGCGTCGAACCACTCCTGTGCAAACAGTCCCCAGCCCCACTGGCCGGAGTTAGAGCCGTCGCCCTTCGAGCCGTTGCGCATGGTGCTGTCGCCAATGTAGAACACCACGGGCTTGCCCTTCTTGCGCAGCTTGCCCGACGGGCTGGGAATGGCGAAGCGCTGGCTGCGCACGCTGGCCAGCGTGGTGATGTCCTTGAACACGTTCTCGCTCACGATGCGCTGCCCCAGGGCAGGACAGGCCGATGCCAGCAGCGCAGCAGCCAAGAATAATGGTTTGATGTCTTTCCTCATGATATGTCAGAAATAAAGTTAGTTACTATGTTGGTGCAAAGGTATACATTTTTTCTGGGAAGCAGGCCATAGTTTCAGGGCAAACAGCATACCCTTTCTCGTCATAATGGCTGTATACGACGGGAAGCGGGGCCATCAGCCGAGCTGCCGGCGCGTCTGTTCAAGTATGTCGGTGAGCTCGCTCACGGTGGTGGCGCGCAGCATGGCGATGCGGGTGGGGCGGAAGTTGGGAATGCCCTTGAAGATGGGCGTGGCGGCCAGGTGCCGGCGGGTGTGGATGATGGCGCGCAGCTCGGCTGACAGCTGCTTCTTCTCCTGCGGCTCGGCGCTGAGACGCTCCAGATTGATGTGCAGCAGCTCCAACAGCACGTCGAGCTTCTCGTCGAACGTCAGCTCACGGCGGCTGAAGATCCACGGGCAGCCGAAGGTGGCACGCCCTATCATCACGCCGTCGACGCCATACTGGCAGAAGCGGGCGTCGGCATCGTCGATGGAGGTGACGTCACCATTGCCTATGATGGGAATGTGTATGCGGGGGTTGCGCTTCACCTCGCCAATGAGGGTCCAGTCGGCCTGGCCGGTGTACATCTGTGCGCGGGTGCGCCCATGGATGGTCAGCGCCTGTATGCCGCAGTCCTGCAGCTGCTCGGCCAGCGTGGTGATGATGAGCTGGTCGCTGTTCCACCCCAGTCGCGTCTTCACCGTCACCGGCAGCCGCACGGCCTGCACCACCTGGCGGGTGATGTCGAGCATCTTCGGAATGTTCTGCAGCATGCCGGCACCGGCCCCCTTGCCGGCCACCTTCTTCACCGGGCAGCCGAAGTTCAGGTCGATGACGTCGGGGCCGGCCGCCTCGACGATGCGGGCCGCCTCGACCATGGCGTCGGTATCGCGGCCGTAGATTTGTATGCCCACGGGGCGCTCCTCGTCGCTGATGGTGAGCTTCTGCACCGTAGACTTCACATCGCGCACCAGTGCCTCGGCCGACACAAACTCAGTATACACCATGGCAGCGCCGAAGCGCTTGCACAGCAGGCGGAAGCCGATGTCGGTGACATCCTCCATAGGGGCTAAGAACAGCGGGCGCTCGCCCAGGTCGACAGTACCTATCTTCATCGCAGTCTATTATTAATAATGTGCACGAAAAGCCATGCACAACGAAAATCTGTGCAAAAGTACAAAAAAAAGTTGGGAGTTTCCCTTTTTTTCCGTAATTTTGCACAAAATTAGAGGCAAGCATAAAGCAAACCCCCAAATACCCTGAGCAAGATGACGAGAAACAGTGTTTGGCACGATGACAACTGGCTGCTGCTGATGCAGGCCTATCTGGAGGAGCCTGTGGGCGTGAAGCCCCTGTACAGCCGCACGATGGTGAACCTGAGTCTGGAACTGCACATTCCCCCGCAGTCGCTGCAGAACCGCATGAAGCAGATAGCCCGGCTTAGCACGCCGCGCATAGAGCGCATCTGGCGCACCTACTCAGCCGACCCTAAGCGGCTGGCTCGGGCCGTGCGGCTGCTGCGCGAGATGAAGGGCTTCGGCGATGCCGATGCCTTCTACGACGGTGTGGAGTTGCAGGAGACCTTCGAGCGCGACTTCCGTCCGCTGCCCGCCGACGAGCGCTTCACGCCCGTCATGCTCTGCCTTATACTCGACATCTACTTCCAGCTCACGCCCAGCACCATGACACCAAAGACGCCCGAGGTGGCCGAGCTGGCACGCCTCATACGCCGGAAACCGTCCGAGGTGACTGAAGTGCTCGAGGTGTACCAGATTTGCGACCCCTACTTAGAGCGCAGCGACGTGACGCTGTCGCCACTGCTGCTGCCCTGCCAGCAAATGTGGCAGCGCATGAGCGACAAGGAGCCGCAGGACATACACGCCCTGGCCGAGGAGCTGAAGGAATACTACAGGAGTGATAAGTGAAGAGTGAAGAGTGAAGAATTTGCTGCCGCAAAAAAACTGCGCTCGACCAATGAACGCTTGCTAACGAAAGGGCGCAAGAACCCCTGATTTGCTGCCGCATGAACTAATCATAATTACTAATTACTCATTACTAATTACTCATTACTAATTAAGCATTAAGCATTGAACCAGTCTCAGATACAACAACAGAAACAGGAGCAGCGGCAGCTACAGACCATCTCGGCACAGCAGCTGTTGCAGGCACAGCTGGTAGAGCTGCCCCTGCAGCAGCTGTCGGAACGCATTGAGGCGGAACTGCACGACAACCCCGCGCTGGAGAAGAGCGTCAGCGACGAGGAAGCAGCGCCATGGGACGACGGCTACCAGGCTGACGCCCCCGAGCAGCCTGACGACTACGACACGCAGCGCGAGCGCGAGGAGCGCAGCGACGCCCTCGACGAAGCACTGCAAAACATTGGGCGCGACGACGAGGACCTGCCCGTTTACCAGGGCGGCCAGCGATGGGCCGCCGAACAGGAGCAGGAGCAGGCGGTCTTCGGCGAGGGGCGCTCGTTCTACGACTTGCTGATGGAGCAGGTGGGCGAGCTGGAGCTGAGCGACGACGACCGCTACGCCATGGAGTACATCATACAGTCGCTCGATGACGACGGCCTGCTGCGCACACCGCTGAGCGACATTGCCGAACAGCTGGCCATCTACCACGGCCAGGACGTAGGCGAGCAGCACCTGGAGCACCTGCTGCACCTGCTGCAGCAGTTCGACCCCGCCGGCATCGGTGCCCGCTCGCTGCAGGAGTGTCTGCTGCTGCAGACCGAGCGTCGCAAGGACTCGACGCTGAAGACGCTGATGCAGCAGGTGCTCAACAACTATTTCGACGACTTCACCAAGAAGCACTGGACCCGCATACAGCAGCTGCTGGGCCTGAGCGACGAGCAGGCGGAGGCACTCATCGGCGAGCTGCGCCGCCTGAACCCCAAGCCCGGCGCATCGCTGGGCGAGGCCGTGGGGCACAACATGCAGCAGATAACGCCCGACTTCATCGTCGACACCCTCGACGACGGCACGCTGTCCATGAGCCTGAACAGCAGCGACCTGCCACGGCTGGAGATATCGCAATCGTTTGCCGAGCTGCTGCAGGACTTCCACAACAACAAAGACCACATGACGCGCCAGCAGAAGGAGGCACTGCTCTACACCAAGCAGAAGGTGGAGGCCGCACAGTGCTTCATCGACGCCGTGAACACACGGCAGCGCACGCTGACGAAGACCATGAACGCCATCATCAAGCTGCAGCGCCCGTTCTTCGAAGAGGGAGACGAGGAGCTGCTGCGCCCGATGATACTGAAGGACGTGGCCGAACTGACGGGGCTGGACCTGAGCACCATCTCGCGCGTGTCGAGCTCCAAATACGTGCAGACGCGCTGGGGCACCTTCCCACTGAAGTTCTTCTTCAACGACGGCTACGTCACGCAGAGCGGCGAGGAGCTATCGACACGCAAGATCAAGGCGGCCCTGCGCCAGCTCATCGACGCAGAGGACAAGCGCAAGCCGCTGAGCGACGACGTGCTGAGCAGCATGCTGGCCGAAAAAGGCTACCCCATAGCACGCCGGACAGTGGCAAAATACCGCGAGCTGCTCGGCTTTCCCGTAGCAAGGCTCAGAAAGAGTTAGGAGTTAGGAGTTAGGGGTTAGGAGTTAAGAATTAAGAATCAGAAGTTACCATAATAGTTAGCGTTAAGTTTAGCGTTATCGTTATAAAGCCGTGACACGCAATAAAGCACTCATCATTGGGGCAAAGGTGCTCAGCAGCATCTTCACGCCTTTCTACCTGCCGCTGGTTGGCATCATACTGCTGTTCACCGTGAGCTACATGAACAAGGTGAACATACAGTTCAAACTGCTGGTGCTCTCCATCGTCTACCTGTTCACCGTGCTGCTGCCCACCTTCCTCATCTGGCTTTACCGCAACCAGCGTGGCTGGACGCCGCTGCAGCTGGCCCACCGACACCGCCAGCTGGTGGCCTACACCATATCCATCATCTGCTATGTGGCCTGCATCTGGCTGATGAACGCGCTCCACATCTACCACTTCATCGTCATCATCGTGGTGGCTGCCCTCATCATACAGGCAGTGGGGGTCATCGTCACCGTGTGGTGGAAGATCTCCATCCATACCGCTGCCATCGGCGGACTGGCCGGTGCGCTGATGGCCTTCGCCGAGCTGTTCCGCTTCAACCCCGCGTGGTGGCTCTGCCTGGTGTTCCTCTTCTCAGGGCTCTTAGGGTCGGCACGCATGATATTGCGACAGCACACACTGGCACAGGTCGTCACCGGGTTCTTCCTCGGGCTGGGATGCGCCTTCTTTACCATACTATATCTGTAAGGGTCCGCCACCCCAAGGGGAGGGGGAACTGAGTCAGGCCATAAGCACCGCCATCATAACCACATCATAAAGAATACACACATATATATTATATAGGATATGGAAAACAATACCGAGAACAGGCTTCCCCTTGTGAGCATCATCATGGGCAGCACCAGCG
>DGHX01000003.1 GCA_002392835.1 Prevotella sp. UBA3837
CGGTCCACGGTACACTGAGGGGCTCTGCTGGTAAACCTGTAGTAGTTGGCCACATACATCGGGTCAGAGCTGTTGTACTGGTGAACGGCAATGCCGATGAAGTTGTCGGGATTGTTCTTCTTCAGCTTCTCCATGCCGACCCATCCGCGCGGGCACCAGCCACATCCTGTGCCGGTGAATTCCTCTACTACGGTGCGGTGGGCGACCTTACGGATGAGGTTCTTTGCCTTCAGGGTCACGGTGTCTTTCACAATGTTCTCCTGGCCGTTGACCTTGTCGACGGTGATGCGTGCCGTGAAGTCGGAGGGATCCTGGGGACCGAGCACGGTGAACTCACCCTTGTAGGACACGCTGAAGCCAGAAGGCAGCTTCACGTCCTTGTGGTAGCTCTTCTTGCTGCCGTCGGCATAGATGACGGTATAGTCGATGTCGTTGATGCCGGTGCTGAAGTCAGAGGTGATTTCAGCGGTAACGGGCGAATCCTGTCCTGCCAGTGTGGCTGCCGAAGTGATGGGCTTGAAGCGCACGCCGTTGGCATCTACGTTGATGCCTGTCACGCGGACGTTCATGCAGCTCACGCCGAAACCGTTGCCGTAGAGGTCTGTCCACTGGCGGTTGTTGATGAGCCAAAGGCCATTGCGAACGTCAGATCCGCTGGTGAGAATCGGATAGAGGTCCTCGCTGCTGGAGCCGTTGGCTATGCTGAAAGAGTAGCCTACGTAGATGCCCGTCTGGGGAATGTCGATGGCTTCGTCGAGCACTACCTCAACATATTCGTAGGACTTGAGCTCTCCGTTGTATTCCTTCATTGCCACGTTGTCGCCGGCGAGACTGGTACGGACCCACACCCTGAGGTTGCTCATCTTGAGCGAAGCCACGGGAATGCGGATGGTTGTAATCTTGCCGCCTTTCAGTTCCTTGTCGCCGGGAACGAAGATGGCTGCGTCGTAGTCGGCGTCGGGAGCGTTGAATCCCAGACCTGTAGCGTCGCTCAGGTCGCCGTTGTAGTAGCCCCAGATGTAGCCGTTGCTGTCTTCTGCAAAGGCGGGAGCGAGCAGCCGGCCCTGCTTCTGTGGTGCACGCAGGTCCTTGGAAACCTGCAACTGCTGGGCCGTTGCGCTCAGCACGATTGTCGCGAGGGCGACAATGAAGAGTAATCTTTTTTTCATAGTGTTTATGTTTTTATTTTACGATTTGCTTGATGGTCTTTCCGTTGCTGAGCCTGACGATGTTCACGCCTTTCACCGGCGCGTCGGTGCGCTGGCCGTTGATGGTGTAGCGGGCTGTCGGGGTGGCCTCGCCGTTGTTGAGAGCGTCCACGGCGGTCCCGTTCTGATAGATGTAGCAGACTGTCACTGTCGGTCCATCGGCTATCTCAGTATACGACTTGAGCAGGGCGTTGTACTGGCACACTTTCACCTGATAGGTGACCATGGCCTCGCCATACTGGCCCACGTCGGCGGGCAGCCATTCGGTGCGCAGACTGCTTGTCTCACCGGCCTTCAGGACCGTGCCGTCGCTCACCCATGAGCCGGCCTCTTCGTGGTTCAGGCAGTTCACGGGGAAGCAGAACTGAACGGCACCGTTGGAGATGTTGCTGATGGTGTAGGCAATCTTCAGCGCTGCGTCGGCGCCGGTGGTGTTCTTCACGCTCAGGCCGCTGTTCACAATGATGCTGGCATACTGGCCAAAGCCGTCGTCAACGACTTCTTCCTTGCCGACGATGGTCAGTGTGGTGCCGTCGCCGAGCTGGTTTCCGTCGGCGTCGACGAACGCAAACGTGGCATCGGTGCCTTGTGCCAGCGAGGGCAAGGCGGCAGCCAAGAGGAGCAATGTGAGTGTAAAAAGTTTTTTCATAAGCAATTATTCTTTTTCTTTGATTATTTCTCTGCCAACTCTTCGGTCGGAATCCTGGCGGTGAAGGCCTGGAGCACGCCGTCTTTCTCTGTGTAGACGAAGGCCACGATGTTCAGGTCCTTCGTCTTCCAGCTGTCGTCGATTTCGGCCGAGTATTTCGCATACGACTGGTACAGGCTGCCCTCGCCGTCGATGTGGATGTTGTCGCCCAGTGGGTCGGCGGTCAGCGACTGTCGCAGGACGTGGTTATGCACGTATTCGCGGTTGACGGAGCCGTCGGGCATGTATTGCGTGTCCACGATGTTGTCTTCGGTGAGCCACACCTGCAGCCTGGCGTCGAGGCTGTTGGCCGACTGCGGGTGTACGGTGACGTAGAGGTTCTTGGCCGTGAGCGTCATGTCGATGCCGATGTCCACGGCCGACTTCTGCTGCAGCGCGGCATTCACTGCTGCGGCATACTGGCTGGGGTCGTAGACGGGTCCGCCTGTCCGGTTGATGAGCACTCCGGGCTGGGCTTCAATGCCCCAGTGGCTGTAGTACTGGTCGCCAAGCTCCGTGCCCAGCGGCAGCAGGGGGCTGGACATGGTGGTGCGATGGGCAAAGGGACCACTGTGGATGGCCACGGCGATGACCTTGTCGTGGCCGTATTGTTCCTGCAACTGCGTGATGGCAGCCGTGGCGTTGGGGCAGTTCACGCAGCGCTGGCCCGTGAAGTCTTCGATGAGCACACAGCGGTTCACCTCGGCGGGAGCCACATAGATGAGCCGGTCTTCGTCGTCAATCTGGCTGCAGGCTGTGAACAGCGCGGCCCAGACGGACATGAGCAATACCTTATTTATATATATAAAGGGTGATTTCATGTGGTGCATCCTCCCGTGGTTTTAGAAATTATAGTTGTAGGAGAGCGAGAATCCCTTCTGCGCCGGCACATATCGGCAGACGCCGCCCGTGCAGTTGAAGCCCGAACTGACGCGTCCGTAGCTGGCCATCAGACGATGGCTGCCCGTGTTGTAGGTCACGCTGAACATGTAGTAGTGCAGGTCGGTGTCGCCGCAGTTCCACTCGTCGCTCACGGTGAACATCAGGTGAGGCAGCACCGAGAGTTCCAGCAGACCGAAGGCCCAGTCGCCCTCGTCGTCCTTGGTGGTGAGATATTGCAGCTCGCCGCGCAGCGTCAGCTTCTTGTTGAACTGGTATTTGCCGTCGGCAATGAAGATGTCGGAGTGCACCATTCCGCCTTCTCCCTCCACGGCGGTCATGTTGTAGAACTGGTTCATGTACATCAGGTTGAGCTTAAACTGCTGCGTCAGTTTCTTCTCCACCAGTATGTTCAGGT
>DGHX01000033.1:0-4122 GCA_002392835.1 Prevotella sp. UBA3837
GTGGGGTCAGTAATATCAGAAATGGATACATACGGTTCAATCAGCTTTTGTGTCAGCGTCATTGCATACGACGGTGCAAAAATACGAAAAAAATGATATACGACAGAAAACGCAAGAAATTTTTAACTACATGTCGTCCAGCGACAGTGAACCGATGTGTACTGCCATGTTTCGCAGTTCCGGTGTCTGGCTCAGCATGACCTCTGTTTTCCCGCGGAGCTCGCCCTCCTTATACCTGCTGCCTTGCTTCTTCAGCTCATATATCCAGGCTTCCTTGGCTATGGGGTCTACGACGACAAGGTCTATCTCGTTGCTCCCTGTCCTGTCCCACCACTTGCCCACGATATATCGGCCCTGCTCCTGGAACTTCTTCATGAAGTAGCGCTCCATCGTAAAGCCCGACACGCTGCTGTAGTCTCTTCGTATAATCTCGCCGAGTGCCCCCAGCGCCTTGTTCTCTACCAGGGCCTGATACTTGTAGAAGAAGCGGAACCAGAAGGTCAGGAAGCTGTCGCTGAGCGCATACCTCACCTTCTTGCTGTTCTGCTTGGCAAAGATGGGGAGCGACCTGTCGATGACCTTGTAGTAGTTCTCCAGTTTCATCAGATACGGGCCTATGTTGTCGTTGCCCAATTCGTTCTCTATCTCGCTGCGGGTCTTCAGCCCACTGGCTATACAGGTGAGGATGGAGAAGTAGGTCACATAGTCGGTACCGAACTCTTCTATCAGGATGTTCCTGCCCTCCGTGATAAACGGTGAGTTCTCTTCGGTCAGCGCTGCCAGCATGTCGTCGCGGCAGGTCTTGCCCTTGTCAAGCAAAAGCGACACATACCAGGGCACGCCGCCTGTGATACTGTAGAGTGCCAGCAAGTCCTCGGAAGTATAGCGGGGGTTGAAGTCAGAGAGGATGAGCTTCAGCACGTCTGTCGTAAAGGGCTGGAGGGTTATCTTCTCATTGGCACGGCCAAAGAGCGGTTCCTCGTAGTCTTCAAAAATCTTCTTCATCAGGGTAAACACCGAACCGCTGATGATGAGATTCAGGCGACTCTTGCCCTTGTACAGGTCCCAGTCGCGCTGCATGTCGCTGAACACGGCGGGGTTCACTTTCATGAAATTCTGGAACTCGTCGATGACAAGGGTGAAGGGACGGTTCACTGATAACTGGAGGACGAAGCGGAACACCTCGGAGAAGGTGGCCGGCGTGCCGAGTATCGGCACCCCCAGCTTCTCACGAATCTCGCACACATAGTCCTGGCAGAGTAGTGTCTCTGCTTTCTTTCCTACGAAGAAATACAGCAGGGTGTCATCGCCACACCTCACTGACAGTTCAGTCTTGCCAATGCGCCGGCGCCCCATCAGTACAGTCATCCGTGCCTCATGCCTGCTCTGCTGAAGCATGTCCTGCAGCGTCTGCTGCTCGCTCTGCCTGTCATAGAATTTCATCAACAAAAATAGTAGTCGTTATTACTGTAATGGCTGTTACTTTTGCAAAGGTACAAAAAAAATCCTTTCAAACAAAGAAAAAGGAAGAAAAGTTTGGCATAAGGGCCGAAAACATGGTAATGGGGAGGGGCGTTAATAGTTCTTTTACAAAATGGGACAGATGGCTTTTCAACACAGAGAGCGCAGAAAGCACAGAGGAAAACGTATTTGAGAGTTGACAAGAGGGGCCGAATACCCGGCACAGAGTTTTCCGCCCTGCATGCTTCCATCGTGTGCAGGCCTCTGTACAGACCTTTAGGTCGCTCAATAAATCTCTTCATATCAAATAATTATTTCTCTGTGTCCTCTGCGCCCTCTGTATTGAGAAAGGGTGGGAAAGTTAAATTAGTTAACTCAACTTTCGCAAGTTGGGGAGTTAAAGGAGTTAAAGGAGTTAAAGACATCAGTCTTGATACTCCACGATTCTTTCTCATTAGGGACAACAAGGGTAAAGTCTATCGTCTTTAACTCCTTTAACTCCTTTAACTCCTTTAACTCCCCAAATTTGAGCAAATGCGAAACTTGAATTAGTTAATAAGGAATGTCTTGGTCTGGCCATGGTAGGTGGCGCGCACGGTGGCGCGCCCGTCGGCGATGGTGCCCACCTGCAGGGTGACCTCGGGCGAGGTGGCCGTGGCCTTGATGACCGAGGCATTCGTGAGCGGGGCATAGAGCTGGTAGTGGGCGGCGTCGGTCAGGCCATTCTGGTTGGTGGAGCGCAGGGGCTGGGCGGGCACGGCAAGCTGGCGGCCGTCGACGGTGATGGTGACCTGCGGCACCGTGGGCGGCGTGCAGGGGCCTCCCTTGGTGAAGGCGATGCCATGCAGGTCGAGCAGGCCCTCGGGGCGTTGCTGCTGCTGGCGCGGGCCACCCCACTGCTGGCGCTGGGGCTGCTGAGGCTGCTGCACCTCGGGGCCGTCGACGACGAGGTAGATGGCGTGCTTGCCCGTGAGGCCCTCTACGGCAGGCACGGGCACGAAGAGCGACAGCTGCTGGCGGCCCTCGGTAGCGGGCACGCTGATGCTGCCTATCTCGGCCTCGCTGCTCCACGGGTTGTCAAGGCGCAGGTGGAGCGTGAAGGCACCGTGTCCGCCCGTGGTGAGACTGACGCTGAAGCAGGTGCCGTCGCCCTTCGCCGTGCCCTGGAAGGCGGGCACGCCCTTCGTCGTCTGCTGCAGGCCGCCGAAGCCGAAGTACTTGAAGCCCACGATGCCGCCGTTCTGCAGGGCGCGGAGGTCCATACCGTCGCACCACACGTCGTGGTTGTCCTGCATCCACTCGTTGCTGCCCGGCCCATACATGAAGCAGGCGATGCCGGCGCTGTAGTAGCGGTAGGGGGGCAGGCCGAAGATGTTGAAGCCCTCGCTGGTGACCTCGGCGCCGCTGTACTCGGTGCCGTCGGTGGTGCGGGCCGTCCACCGCCCGTCCTTGGCGAAGGGGTCGTAGGCGCTGATGCGCACCTGGCCGCCCTTGCTCACCGGCTTCTTGTCCCACTCAATCTTCACCGGGGCCACCATGGCCTGGCGGGCATAGCCGAAGCCACGCGGCGGACGGTGGTAGAACACATACCACTGGCCATTGATCTGCTGCAATGAGCCGTGGGTGTTGTGGCCGGCATTGGTGGTGATGAGGCGCGAGCCGTCCTCGTTGGGCACCACGCCGCGCGAGTCGACGAGCACGCCGCCCGAGCGCCACGGGCCCAGCGGGGTGTCGCCGTAGGCATAGCGCAGGGCGCTGTTCGTCTGGCCCAGGCCGTACTCCTGGCCGCTGTAGCCGCTGAACACCATGACATATTTGTTGCCCACCTGGCGTATGCTGCTGGCCTCGAAGAAGTTGAAGTCGAGCGGGTTCTGCCCTTTCATGAGCGCACGGTACTCGGAGCCCTCCTTGTCGAGGAGCTTGCCGTCGCGGCTGCTGGCGGGGATGAAGGGGTCGATGAGGGAGGTGCCGGGCCGCTGGCTGTACATCGTCTGCGGGTCGAGCTCGCAGGCCGTGCTGTGCTGGAAGCCGTAGAAGACATAGGCACGGTAGCCGGTGGCGTAGTCGGGATCCTTCTTGTTGGTCACCGGCTCAATGAACACGGAGGGGTCGAAGTCGATGAGCGAGCCGGGCAGGCACTGCGTGCCGTCGGCGCTGAGGTTCACAGGGGTGAAGGGGCCGTCGGGACGGTCGCCGCGGCACACGGTGGCCACGCGCCGGTAGCCACGGCTGTGGGGATAGAGCCAGTAGGTCTTGCGGCCCGTCTGGCGGTCGGTGGTCTCCACCAGGTCGGGGGCGTACATGGTGTCCCACTGTCCGTTGACGAACCAGGTGAACAGCGAGCCTTCGTCGCGCCACTGCGTGAGGTCCTCCACGGGTGCCGACCACATGCGTATGTCGGGGCCGCAGTAGCGGTCGTAGTGCAGGTCGTGCGAGCCGATGATGTAGGCACGCTGGTGACCGGGACGGTCGGGGTCGTCGAACACGCGGGGCTCGCCGTCGGGCAGGTGCTCCCACAAGGGCAGGTAGGGGTTCTGGGCCGTGCACAGCGTGCTGCAGGCGGCCAGGAACGACAGGGTGATCAGTTGCTTTCTCATATCTTCGTTATTTGAATATGTTAATTAATAATTCAAGTATCGCATTCGCTCAACACTGGGGAGT
>DGHX01000033.1:4314-19626 GCA_002392835.1 Prevotella sp. UBA3837
CAACTTGCGAAAGTTGAGTTAGTAATTAGTAATTGTTGTCAGTTTCATTGTTTGCTGAAGATGTGTCCGCCGCGGATGTAGAGCCCTGGCTTCAGGTGGCGGGCGTCGACGGGCCGGCCCTGCAGGTCATAGGTGCGGTCGGCGGCGGGAGCGGCGGAAGTGACGGGCAGCGTGACGGCACTGGGCGAGTAGTCGTCGTTGTTGGTCAGGTACATGTCGTCGACGACGATGCTGCCGCGACCGTTGGCCCAGAAGCTGACGATGCTGATGTGGCTGACGTCGAGGGCGCGCCCGTTCTTGGTACGGGCCGACTGCAGCTTCACCACTATCTGGCGCTTCGTGCCGAAGGCTGCCGACTCGTAGCCGTCGCTCCAGATGCTGTTCTCGGTGAAGATATTCAGGTGGGCGTCGCAGTTCTGTGCCTTCTTCAGCTTCACCACCAGGTACTTATAGCCCGACATGTCGGCAGGGTCGGCATACACCCACCCCATCTGCCCCCACTGTCCGGGGGTGAAGGTGCGTGTGGCCTCGTCGTAGAGCCCTGAGTCGAAGAGGGCGGTGTTGATGTACTGCTTGCCGAAGGGGAAGAAGGTGGAGCGGAGGGTGAAGTCGGTGGTCAGCTCATGGCCCAGTGGGTCGGTATATGCCGCGGTGACGGTGGCTGTGCCCTCGGCGAGGCCCCGCACCACTGCGCCGTCGAGGCTGACGGCATCGGTGGCGGCCATGGTGAAGCGGGCCTGTGCAGTGACGTCGCGCTGACGGCCGTCAGCATAGGTGGCCAGCAGCTGCAGGGTGCCGCTGCCGCCCACGAGCACCTCGGTGGTGACGGGCGTGAGCAGCTCAGCGGTCTGCGCTTCCTCGCTCTGCACCTCGTCGTCGGCATGGGGCCAGTCCACCAGGTAGTAGTCGGCATACCAGTCCATGCAGGCCTTGCCGCAGGCCTCGGCCAGTCCGCCGAAGGCAGGCACCACGCGGTTCTTCTGGAGCAGCGTGTCCACGTCGATGAGGCAGCTGGTGCCCGAGAGCGTCATCGAGATGTTACCGAAGTGGTCGAGGGTGGCCTTGAAGGCCTTGCCCCACTTCGAGGTGCTGGCGGTGGCCCAGGTGCCGTAGTTCGACTCCACCCACTCGTTGTGTTCGTTGTAGTGGCCGGTGCCGGGCTTCGCCGGACTCCAGTCTACCTCGGTAATGATGACGGGGGCGCTGTCGACGACGGGCACGTTCTGGTGGAAGTGGTTGATCTTCTGCTGCGCGTCGGGGGTGGCGTCGCTACAGCCGTACCAGCCGGCGTAGTCGTGCACGGCATAGCCGATGTTGGTACCCTCAATGGGATAGGCGGCATAGCTCTTGTAGTTCGACTGCCAGCCGCTGCCGGGCACCCAGATGATGCCGGTGAAGCCGTTCTGCCGGATCTTGTCGACGATGGGCTGGAAATAGTCGTGCAGGGCGCGGGCGTCGTCCTGCCCCTGGGCGTTGCGCACGTTCACAGGCTCGTTGGCCAGCTCCAGGCTGATCTGCCCGGCAAAGCGCTTCACGTTGATGTGGCGCGAGACGATGTCCCACACCGTGAGCAGGTACTGCTGGTAGTAGTCGCCCACCTGCAGGTCATGGGGACAGACGCCCGGCGGGCGCACCACGACGTACATGCCGTGGTTCATGGCGCGGCGCATCAGGGGGAAGTAGAGCGAGCCGAGGTAGGTAGTCAGGCGCGTGGGGTTGAACTTGCGGATGTCGGCCTCGCCCGTGGCATTGGCGGCCTGTCCGGCGGCACCGGCGTAGGTGTACGATGACGAGGGGTCGTTGGTCCAGGCGGGCTCCAAGTGCAGGCGGAAGACGGTGCAGTGGGCCTTCTCCAGTCCGGTGAAGAGCTTATCGAAATAATCCAGGCAGCGCTGGCGCCCGGCGTCGTCGTAGCTCCATCCCCAGCGTCCGCCGTTGAACCAGGCGCTGGGGGTGTCCATCACGCCGTGCAGCACCACGTGGTTGCCGTGGACATCGGTCAGCCAGCGGCCCTCCACATGCAGCGAGGGCAGCGGCTTCACACCCTGACCCCATGCCGACAGCGACAGCAGGGCCGCCAGGAACGACAGGGTGAACAATTGTTTTCTCATATATACATTATTATATTAATTAGTAATGAGTAATTATGATTAGTTCATACGCTTGAGACGCTACATTGACACAGAGTGATTACTGTAGGAAGAGTAAAAGGTAATCATAATTACTCATTACTTATTATTCATTACTCATTACCAGTTATGACGAAGGCGCCGTTCTCAGGAATGGTGACCTTCATGGTGGTTTTCTTCAACGTCAGCTGTCGGCAGGTGCCTGCGAGCTGTGCATCGTCGGTATAGGTCGTCACGGCAGTGCCTTTGGCGAAGAAGGGCGAGAGGTCGAGCTGCAGGGTGAGCGGCTGCGTGCGCCCCCGCTTGTCCTTGACGTCGGCGGCGCTGATGCCAACCACGAACCAGCGGGTGCCGCTGCGGCGAGCCAGCAGGATATAGCGGCCGGGATAGCCGTCGATGAAGCGCACCTCGTCCCACTGCGTGGGCACGTCCTTCATGAACTGCATGGCCCACTGCGGCGCGTCGTCGAGGTTGTTGGGAGCCAGGGCGAAGTGCTGCACGCTGCTCTGGAAGAGGACGGCGGTGGCCAGTGCAAAGACGTCGCTGGTGCGGCGCGTGGTGCCTCGCTGGTTGTCGGCACTATAGCGCTTGTTCAGCGCCGAGCCGCCGAAGTCCATCGATGCCACGGCATTGCGGATGAAGGGCAGCAGACAGGCGTTGCGGGCCTCGGCATCGCAGGCACCCTGGCCGAAGTGCAGGTTCTCGCTGGCCAGGACGGCCTCGCTGGCCACGAAGTTGGGGTACATGCGCTCCCAGCCACGGGGCAGCGTGCAGCCGTGGAAGATGACCTGCAGGCCGAAGTCGTTGGCATCGGTGAGGATATCCTCATAGAGCTGCATCATGGGCTGCTTGTCGCCGCCAAAGAAGTCAACCTTGATGCCGAGTATGCCGATCTGCTGCATCCACGCCATCTCGCGGCGACGGGCGGCAGGACGGTCCATGCAGTGGCGCGGGCCCTGCGGTGCGTTGTTCCACGAGCCGTTGCTGTTGTACCACAGGAAGAGGCCCACCCCCTTCGAGCGGGCGTATGCGGACAGCTCGGCCATGCGCTCGCGCCCTATCTGCGTGTCCCACAGGGCATCGACGAGCACGGAGCGATAGCCCATGGCGGCGGAGAAGTCGATGTAGCGCTTCTGGTCATCGTAGTTGCAGCTGGCATCCATGGCGATAATCCACGACCAGGAGCCCTTGCCGTAGGTATAGGCCTTGGAAGCCGTGTACTTAGGCTGCACCAGGTCGCTGGCCACGGTGCTCTCTACGATGGGAGCCAGCGTGGTGCCAAGGGTGATGGTGCGCCAGGGCGTCAGTGCCGGCAGGCTCACGGCGGCCGTCGTGGTGCCCTGGCCGTTCATCTCGCCCTGCTGGGGGAAGCCGATCTTGTAGAGGGTGGAGGGTGAAGGGTGGAGGGTGGAGGGTGAAGAGGCATTCTGCTCGCAGAGCAGGCGGCAGCCCACATAGCCACCGTCGGTGCCCGTCTCGCTGATGAGCAGCCAGGCATGGCCGTCGGCACCGTGAGGGGCCTTGAACAGGCAGGGGAAGGTGTAGCCCTCGCCCCAGCCGTTGCGTCCGGCCGGCTCGTCGGTGGCGTAGCTGGTCTCGTAGCTGGGCGAGGTGCTGGCAAAGCCTCCCATGGGCTTCGACTGCGGACAGAGGAAGGTGGTGGTGCCCTGCGGCAGGGCGAAGCCGGTGGCCTCGCCACGGATGACGGCCACCAGCGTGGGGCCCTGTACGGGCAGCAGGTAGCGGAAGGCCACGTCGCGCCCGGTGACACGGAAGATGACGTCGAGGGCCGGCTTCTGCTCGCGGCTGAAGTGGCAGACGGCCTCGGTGACCTCGTAGTGCACATGGCTCTGCTTCCAGGTGGCCAGCGTGTAGTCGTCGGTGACGGTGCGCACGTCGCAGCCCGTCATGGTGAGCTGCTGCGACAGGTCGGCATAGTTAGTATACAGGCCCAGGGGCGAGCGCTCCAGACAGGTCTGGCCGTCGAGGGCCACACGGTAGGCGGGGCGCCCGTCGGCATCGTCGACGGTGACGACCAGACGGCCGTCGGGACTGGCGAAGCTCTTCTCGTCAGCCAGGGCTTGGGCAGCGGCCAGCATCAGGGCGACTGCGGCTATTAGGGGTTTTCTCATGGGGTTATAGGGATTGATGTTGATAGTCAAAGCGGTCGATGTCTACATAGCCGCCGGTGCGGCGGGTGGCGTAGTTGAAGATGGCAAACTTGGTGCCCATGAACAGGCGGCGGTAGTCGAACACCATGCGGTAGTCCTTCGTACCTATCTGCTTCCACTCCTGGCCGTCGAGGCTGTAGAAGAAGTTGGCAGCGTCGTGGTGGCCGGGCCGGAAGTCGCCCTGCAGGCGCAGCCAGACCGTGGTCTGCTTCAGCTCAATGGTCTCGACGACCTTCTCCTCGACGCCGGTGACGGCCTTCTCCCTGTCGGTCAGGCTCACCTTCTGCTCGCTCATCTCCAGGAAGTACTTCTTGCCCTTCTTCCTGATGGTGAGCACGCCGCTGTCGCCGTTGAAGGCGGCAAGGCCGCAGCAGTCGCCGTCCTTCATGTGCGAGACGTCGATGCAGATACCGCCCGTGCAGGTAGGGCCCTCCATGCGCTGCGTCAGCGTGTTGGGAGCCAGATAGAGGTTGGGCACCACGCGGCAGGTGGTCAGGCGCATGAAGCCGGGCCGTGCGCCGAGGCTCCAGGCGGCATCCACGGGGTTATGGTTCCACTGCCAGTGCAGGCCCAGCGTGGGTGCTGCGAAGTCGTCGCTGCAGACGATGGAGTCGGCGGGCTGTCCGCTGCGGTAGGGGCGCATGGTGGCGGGCACGCGGCCCTGCTCGTCGCCCAGCATGGGCCAGCCGTCAATCCAGCGCACGGGCGACAGGGTGAGCACGCGGCCCACGCCACCACGGTCCTGGAACATGATGCCGTACCAATCGCCCTCTTCGGTGTCGACGATGGTGCCCTGCGCCAGATAGGAGAAGCCGCCGAAGTCGCTCTCGAGGATGACATGTTTCTCCCACACGGCGTTCAGGTCTTTCGTGCGGTAGCACACCTCGCGGCGGTGACGGCCGGGCGCATAGACATGGCTGATGAGCAGGGCGTAGTAGGTGCCGTTGTGCTTGACGACGCGTGTGCCCTCCAACAGGCCGCGCTCGTCGGCCTCACGCTGGAAGTAGTGGCGATGCGAGCCTTCCACCACACCCTTCAGGTCGGGGGTGAGCTGGCACATCTCGCCTGTTCCGAAGAAGACGTATGGTGTGCCGTCATCGTCGAAGAACAGCGTGGCGTCGTGGAAGTGGCGCAGTCGCGAGTGGATGGTCCACGGTCCCTCGGCCTTCTCTGCCGTGAAGATGTAGGTGTCGCCCATGGCCCCTGCCTCGTTGGGGGCCAGCAGGGCGTAGAAGCGGCCGTTGTGGTACTTCAGCGACGTGGCCCACTGTCCGCGTCCGTAGACGGTGCCCACGCCCTCCTTTCCCTGCTGCTTGTCAAGGGGCAGCGAGAAGGCGAGGTCGTACTTCGGCGAGTCGGTCAGCCGGTCGAAGATGTAGCCCACGGTGCGCCAGTTCTTCAGGTCCTTCGACGCCATGACGGGCGCACCGGGCATGAGGTGCATGGTGGTACTGACCAGGTAGAAGGTGTCGTCGACGCGAATGACGTCGGGGTCGGGCACGTCGGCCCAGAGCATGGGGTTCTCAATGCGCTCCATGCCGGACTGTGCAGCCCCTATGAGGGTAGCGGCACAGAACATAAGAAGGAAAGACAGGCGTTTCATAAGCATCTACAGTTTTTTCAATTACTGGAGTTAAAGTAGTTAAAGGAGTTAAAGGAGTTAAAGGAGTTAAAGACGATAGACTTTACCTTTGCGTTTCCACCGGAAGAGGAAGTTTGGAGCTGTAAGACTGACGTCTTTCGCTCGAGCTTGCTCGCTTCGCTTGCGAAGAACTCCTTTAACTCCATTAACTCCATTAACTCCATATATTATAATGTATAGTTATTCTGCCAGGACCTTACGGCTGCTGCCGTCGGCTCCGCGCACGATGTTCAGGCCGCGCCGGGGTGACTGCAGCCTCATGCCCGACGGCGAGAACACCTGTTCGGCGCCCTCGGCAGCCACGGCGATGGGACTGATGGCGGCCTTCAGCTCGTCGGCGGTCTGCGTGGAGAAGCACCAGCCCAGCACCTCGGCATCCGACATCTTCTGTGTGAAGACGAAATAGAGATACTCGCACAGGCGCTGCTGCCCTGCGCTGAGGTCTACGGCGATGGTCTGCTCATCGGCACCGGCGAAAGCGGCGGTGGCCAGGGCGGTGGCGCCCGGCATCTCGGCGCGCACCTCCAGTGTGCCGGTGCCCTTCACCCGCAGCAGCAGGCTGCGCGCCGGCTGGCCATACAGGCCGAAGTCTACGCCACGCACCATCCACCAGTTGCGGGTGTCAATGGCGGCCATGTTGCCCGGCTGCCACTGGAAGGGGTCAACATAGTTGGCCATGGACTGCTGCGGCCCGTCGATGGTGGCCGTCTGTGCGTCGAGGGCGTATATCTTCATTCGTGCCTCCATGACCTGTATGGGATTGACCTGCACTGAGCGGTAGCCGCCGCTCAGGCCCTGCTGCTGCTCCAGCCACTGGGTGTGGTAGAACAGGTAGTATCGGCTGCCGAATTTCTGCAGGTGGCTGTGGTTGTTGCCGTAGGGATAGCCCAGCACGCCGGGGTTGGGCAGCACCTCGCCCTTGTAGCTCCAGTTGTCGGCCAGCGGGTCCTTGGCCGTAAGGTAGACGATGCTGCAGGGCGTGGGCGCCGTGGCCTTGCTGTACGACGACCAGTCGCTGGCGATGGTCCAGCGCGTGCAGTAGCTGAACACCCAGTTGCCACCCATGTAGTTCAGCTCGTTGGCCTCGAAGTGGCAGGGTGCCGAGATGGGCTTGATGTCGCTGCCGAGGCTGACCATGTCGCTGCCCAGGCGCACGATGCGTGCGTTGCCGGGCTGCAGGTCGGTGCCCTTCACGTCGCCTCCTCCGAAGGTGAGGTAGGCCTCGCTGCCATTGCTGCACACGCCGGGATCGATGATCTGCGAGATGATGCCCAGGCCGGGGGTCGACCGGTCGATGAGTGCATGACCCAGCGGGTCGGTCCAGGGGCCGGTGGGCGAGGTGGCGGTGAGCACGCCGATGCCGTTGGCGCTGTTGGTGAAGTATAGGTAGAAGTGAGTCTTGCCGTCGGCCTCCTCACGGCTGACGATGCTGGGTGCCCACGAGGTGCTGATCCACGGTGCGATGGCCTTCACGTCGATGACGCCGTGGCGTGTCCAGTTCACCATGTCGGTCGTAGACATGCACACCAGCTGCGTGATGTGTCCGTAGCTGTTCTGCTGCAGGCCGCTGGTGTAGTCAAACTCCTGCTGGTCGTTGGTGCAATAGACATAGAGGCGCCCGTCATGCTCGATGGCGGTGGGGTCGGCCGTATAGCAGGAGGCCAGCAGGGGGTTGCCGTAGGCGGGCTGCTTGGGCGTGTAGACCATCTCCTCGGCCTCGGGGCCTTGGGCTTCGCCCTTGACGAACTGGAAGGTGTAGAACATGCCGGGCAGCAGCTGCAGGCGCACCTTCGACGTGCCGTTGACATACTTCTCGCTGACATCGCTGCGCAGGGCGTTCACCGTCTGGCCCGTCACCACCTGTGTGATGTGCGTGGGTATGAACGGTATGGCCACGGTGAGGTTGTAGGTGTCAGTGGCCGAGGGGTTGAGCACCATCACGGTGATGGTGTCGCCCGAGGGACTGATGTAGGCCGAGCCACCCTTCAGGGCGGTGTTGGCCGACAGGGTAGAGCGTATGCGCGTCTTGCCCGTGGCATACTTGGCATAGTGGCTGAAGACATAGGCGCGCTTCCACAGCTGCGTGTCGCTGCCGCCGTGGTTCGATGCAAAGAAATGGGTGTACATGGAGTAGTAGACGTAGGCGCTGTAGCCCGCCTTCATCACCTGCTCGATGTTCTCAATCATGGGGTACTCGGCACTGAAGCTGCCGTCGTAGCCGCTGGCGTAGTCGATGAGGAACTCGGTCATCCACATGTGGCGCCCTGACTTCTGGGTCACCGACTGCACGAAGTCCCAGTTGTTGGTGCCGTAGCAGTGGTTGCCCCATACGTCGATGTTGTCGGTGGCGTCCTTCATGGTCACCAGCGTGTTGTTGTAGTTGTGCTGCCCCCATCCGAAGCACTCAGGCCCCATGACGCGGCACGAGGGGTCGAGCCTCTTGCGCAGCGCCTTCACCATGGCGGCCATCTCCTTCGGGCTGTAGATGCAGCTCTCGTAGCTGGCGTGCTCCACGCCGTTGTCGGTGGCGGTGGGGGTGTAGTCGCTCTCGTTCTGCACGGAGATGATGTCAATGGGGCAGCCCTTGCGCTCCATGGTCTGGCGGTAGCGCTCCAGGAAGTCGGCAAAGTCGTCGTAGCAGTCGGGGTTGATGGCTCCGCCGTTGCTGCCCTCGCCGCCCCAGCTGTGCTCCACCAAGGGCCACACCCAGGTGCCGAAGTCGTTCTGGTACTTGTTGGTGTTATGGGTCTTGTATTTCTTGGGTGGTGTCCACGGCGTGGCGAACACCTGCAGGCCGGGGTTCAGCTGTCGGGCCCACTTCACGGGGTTGCCGTATTCGCCCCAGTTGTTCTCGTTGGGGTTGATGCGCAGGCGCATGATGTTCAGGCCCACGCAGCCCTCGCCGGTGCCCCAGAGGCGGCGCACCTTCTCCTGGCTGTAGACGTCGCGCCAGTCGGGGGTCATGGCAGTGCCGCCGAAGCCGTCGATGTATTGATACCTGGTGCTGGACGATATGGTGAGCGTCGACGATTTTGTGGTCTGTGCGCCCATCGGCAGGGCTCCGGCCATGCAGAGCAGGGCAGCACACAGCAGTTTGTTTATCTTCATAGTTATTTATGCATTTGTTATGGTAATCAATTCACTGAACTTTCCCACCCTTTTATTACAACCACAGATTACACGGATTACACGGATTTTGGCTACGCCAGTTTTTTGCTGCGCAGATTTCGGAAGGATTGCACAGATTACTGCGCGAAGCAATCTGTGAAATCCCCGTCAAATCGCCGCGAAGCAGCTGTAATCGCTTATAAATCTGTGACATCTGCGTAATCTGTGGTTCTTATAAAATATTTAGTCATTTCACGAGCACCTTCCGCCCGTTGAGCAGGTACAGCCCTGGGCGTGATACGGTGGTGCCCACGCGGCGGCCCTGCAGGTCGTAGTAGACGCCGGGCTGCTGTCTGTGAGCCAGCGAGGGCGGTGTGCCGATGTCCTGATGCTGGGCCGATGGCACGAGGTAGATGCCGCTGACGGTGGCCGTCTGTCCCCAGTCCACCTTCAGCGCATTCAGGTGGAGGAAGGGGTCGCGGCGCACCTCATTCGACGTGGTGTTCATGGTGCGCAGCTGCTCCAGCGGCACCACGACGGCCTGCAGCTCATCGTCCCAGTAGGGGTCGCCGTCGTTGAAGCTGACCACCAGCTGCTTCCACGGGCCGTGGGCCACCAGGCGGTTGGCCAGCAGTCGCAGGCCGTTGCCACGCCCGCGCAGCACTATGTAGTCGTAGGCGGAGAGGTCGGCAAAGACGTCGTGGTCTACGGCCGACTGTCCTGCCACTACGGCTCCGTTGCTCAGCTGCTGTCCCAGAGCCCAGTCGATGCTGATGGGCTGTTCCAGGGGCTGTGCGTCGGCTCCGCTGCCCGTCCAGCGGTGGAACATCTGTGCCGTCATGCGCTGCCAGCCCTGCGGCATGTCGAAGTCATCGATGCCCACGATGGCCTTGACCTGACTGAGCACGCGCTCCGTGCGCACGGGGAAATACTGGTTGAGCAGGCGGCGGCGCTCCGCCATGTAGGTGCCGTCAACGGTATAGAGCTGTCCGCGGGCCTGCCACGGGTGCACGTCGCGGCGGTAGTCGCCCCAGCGTGCTGCCTCGGCATAGAGGGCCGAGCTGATGGTGTTGTAGAGGCTGTCCCACAGCTGCACCACGCTCTCCTGTCCCAGCAGGCCGTCGGGGGCCAGCACCTCCTTGGCGCGGTGCAGATAGCGGCTGGCGAAGCTTTCGTTGTGCAGCAGGTTGTGGAAGATGCCGGTGGGCGAGGCGTTGCCGCTGTTCTTGCCCGTCACGTTGTCGTTCTCGCCGAGGAGGATGCTCTCCGAGTCCCAGCAGAGGAAGCGGAAGCCCTGGCTCTCGGCACCACGGCGGCGCACGGCGTACCAGTTGTGGTGGTCCCAGTCGTCGTTGCCCACATACTGGTTGATGAGCATATAGTCAATGAACTGGTCCACGTCGAGCAGCGGCTCGGCCTGCGGGTCGGCGAGCCCGTCGGCCCCGAGGCCCTGCAGGCGGAGGTATGCCTCGTCGTCAGCGGCATCGGCTGCGGCCACCTCGGCGGCCGTCTGCACCAGCTGCTGCCAGGCCAGCATGTCGCCCTCGGCGGCTTCCAGGTGGTTGCCGCCGTCCTCCTCAATCTTGATGACGTCGATGTCGGACTTGCTGCCGCCCAGGTGATCCTTGCCGTACTGGTCGTCCACGCGCTCGCTGAGGTTGTAGATGCCCCAGTACATGCCGTTGATGAACAGGTTGACATACAGGGCGTTCACGGCCGTATGGCCCATCTTGCGCTGCATGCGGCGTGCCCACACGTCGCGAGTGTACTGTGCCTTCTGGCGGTTGCCCTCGTCCCAGTGCTGCCAGCTGTGCCCAAAGTGGCAGCGCAGCACCAGCTGGTCGAACTTGGCGGGTTCGTCCTCGCCGTAGAGGGGGTACTGCAGGGTCTTCTCGCCATACTCTTTCTTGAACACCAGCCGCAGCGAGTGCTTGGGGTTCTTCTCGGCCATGCGCCCATGTCCGCCATGCAGCCGCAGGCCGCAGGTGACGCTGAATCCCTCGCCAGGCAGCTTGTTGCCGTCGGCCCCGAACAGCTCGGCACTGGCCGGACGCGTCCATCCGTGTCCGGTGGCATCGCCCTGCGGCGGTCCGGTGAAGATGTATATGCCTCCGCGCAGCGAGTCGTTCTCGTGGCTGAACAGGTTGTCGCGGTCGGTGACGATGCTCAGCGCGGGCAGGCTGGTCAGCCCCGCCCGAATCTTCCGCATCAGCGCCGGGTCGCGCGTCATCTCCGGATCCATCTCATAGTCGGCGGTGGCGGTGCCCCAGATGGTGCTGTAGCTGCCCCACTGTGCGGGATAGCCCTCGGGGCTGTTGCCCTGGCGCAGCACGTCGTCGGGGAAGAGGTAGGTGGCTGTGGCCACGGGCGTCGTGGGCTGTCCGTCGGCACCGAGGGCCACGGCCCTGATGATGGTGTTGCCCTTGATGAGCAGCGGCTGGCTGTAAGCGGTGCCCTGGGCCGTGGGCTCGCTGCCGTCGAGGGTGTAGCGAATGTCGGCTCCCCCACCCTCTTCGCTGCTGATGGTGAGCAGGAACTGTGAGGTGTAAAAGCCATGCGGCTGGCTGAACACCAGCCGCTGGGCTGTGGCCAACTGACAGCCTGCCAAGACTGCCACCAGGATGAGGAGTGTGTTTCGCATGGTGTTTTATTTCCTGAATATTTTCTTTATCTCTCCGTTGGCATAGCGCACGATGTTCAGGCCCGGGCCCATCTCGCGGCGCTGGCGGCCGGAGGCATCGTAGACGGCGATGACTGCCGAGGGGCTGAGCGTGGCAGGAGCGTCGACGCCGCTGGCCAGGCTGACCACATTGACGCTGCACTCCAGCAGCAGGTATTCGTCGTAGCCCGAGCTGCTGTTGCTCTGGTTCGAGAAGCTGATGACGTAGTTGTCCTTCTCGCTGACGGTGAACTCCAGTGTGCGGTTCGTGGCTGAGCCGATGCTGGCCGACGTGCTGCCGTTGGCATTGGGCGTGGCAGTGTGGACGGCCGACGAGGCGATGCTGTAGCCCTTGCTGTTCAGTATCTGCACCTTGTACATGGGCGTGCCCTTCCAGGCGGCCATGGCGTAGGTCAGGCGGTAGGTGCCGGGCTCCAGCGTGAGCTTATAGCCGCTCTGCCGTCCGTACTCGGCCACCTTCTCGCGCCAGTAGACGGCCTTGCCCTGGTGGCCGCTGAAGCCCGTCATGACGCGTGCGCCCATGCTGTAGGTGTTGGGATATTCGTGCACCTCGTCGTTCTCCTGCACGCAGCGCCAGCCCGGCGGCATGGTGCCGTTGGCGACGCCGCTGAAGTCGAGCTTATAGGCCGACGAGCCGTCGGCGAAGACGGGCTGCAGCGTCAGGTTGTCGTTGGGCATGACGACGGTCACCTCCGTCTGTCCTTCCTTCACGCTGATCTTCTTCCCCTGCGAATAGAAGACGGAGTTCACCACACGCAGCTCCTTCAGCACATAGCCCTCGGCGGCGTCCACGCGCAGGGTGACGGTGTCGCCCTCGGCGGCCTCCTGCTTGTCGGGCACCAGGGTGCCGTGCTCTCCCGCGCGAACATCTATATAATAGGTCATGGGGGCCACGTCAGCGGGGCGGTAGCTCACCTGGTCGATGTACATGGGCAGCGCACCGGTGTTGGTGATGGTCAGGTTGTTCTGGCCCACCCGCATCGTGGCCGCCATCTGCACGTAGCGCCACTCGTTGGTGGCCGTCTTCTTGCACTTCAGCAGCTGTCGCTTGCCGTTGACGATCATGACGATGTTGCCCTCCTTCGAGTTGCAGGTGTAGCGCACGCTCACCACGTAGTCGCCCTCCTGGCCTTCCTTCAGCTTCAGCTGGTGGCGCAGTGCGGCGCTGCTGTTGGTGCCCATGTCCATGAATCCGTTGCCGCTGTGGCCCTTCACGCTGGGGTACCAGTTGAAGGGGTCGGTGACGCAGCTCTTCACGTTCTTGAAGTCCATGTCCTCGGCCTCGATGAGTATCTCGCCGCGGTACAGCTGGGGCTGCTGGGGCAGCGACAGGGGCTGCAGGGCTATGGCGGGCTGCTCGGTAGCAGAGCGGTCGGCGGCGCCGCTGCAGCTGATGCTCACGTCGACGGCACCGCAGTGGCGCACGGTGAGGGTGTAGGTCTGGTTCTCGGCATCCCACTCAGGCGTGGCGCTCGTGGTCGTAGAGTTCTTGACGTACGGGTGCTTGCTGAAGGTGTAGGTGGGCTCCTGGGTGGCACCACGCACGATGATGACATCCTGGCGCAGGGCGGTGCTGTCGGTGCGGTAGTTGTTCAGGTAGAAGTCGATGTGGTCGCTGTACTCGCGGACGAGGCCGCTGCTCAGCTTGTCGTACTGCAGCTCCAGCTCCGAGCAGGTGTTGTACTGCAGGGGGATGACGGCCTTGGCCGTGGTCTTCTTGTTCAGGTAGCTGTAGGGGGTGTAGGTGACGAGCTGGTTACGGTAGCGGTTCACATAGAGGTCGCCGGTAGAGACGGCGGGGTACTGCTTGTTGAAGTCGCTGACCTTACTGGTCTGCGAAGCCCAGCGCGAGGTATAGGCGGTCTTCTTCACCTGCACGGGAATGGCGTTGGCCACGTCGTCATAGAGTCCGGTGACCATGGGTATGGCGCCGTAGCGTCCGGTTTTCTTGAAGTAGCAGAAGTTGTCCATCCACTGTCCGTTGCCGCGGTTCATGGGGTCGGTCTGCTTGTACAGGCCGTCGTAGAGGTCGCCCCAGGTGGCATAGCGCTGCTCGTCGTTGCCCGACGTGACGTTGTTGATGATCACAATCTTGGTCTTGCCCACCACTTCTTCGCGCGTGGGGATGTAGAGTGTGCCGTCGATGACCTTGCGGAACATGTCGATCCACACGCCGTTCATAATATCGAAGCGCTGCCAGTTGCGGCGGCGGTATCCGTCGGCGTCGCTCTGTCCCACCTCGTGGAAGCACTCCTCGCGCCAGGTGAGCTCAGGCCCGTCCCACACGGCGCCGCCGTTGACGCAGGTCTGCTCCATCACCGTGCCTATGCCGGCGGCAGCGGGGTACTTGTGGCCGTGGCCCTCGCCGAAGAGGGCATCCATGGCTCCGTTCCAGCCGCAGTTGTCGTAGCGCACGCCGTAGGCACGCGTCAGACCGCTGATGAAAGGTCCGAAGCTGACGCTCTCGTTGTTATAGAAGCACGAGCTGGTGGTGTACTTATAGAGGAAGAGCATACTCTCGGGGTATTTCTTACAGGCCTCGAGCAGTGCCGGGGTGTGCTTCAGCTCGCCGATGGGGTTCAGCGGGTGGCTCCAGATGTTGCCGCAGAAGCTGACGATGAGCAGTCCGCCGTACTGGTGCGACATCTCCACCAGGCGAGCGAAGAGTGCCCAGCGGGTGGTCTGCGCCGAAGAGCTCTTGTCGCCGGCCTCGTCGAAGCCCCAGAACTGCTCGGCGTAGTTCCAGCCCAGGAAGTTGGGGAACTTCTTGAAGAAATACTCGAAGGTCACCATGTCGTCGTCCTGCAGGTGGGTGTGTCCGCCGCTGGCAGGCTGGCAGGTGAAGAACATGCCGTTCTGCTGGCACACCGTGCCCCACGACTTGTAGGTCTGGAAGGCATAGTGGGGCATCTTATACTCGTTGCGGTCCTTGTCATAGCCACAGGAGAGCGAAAGGTTCAGCACCACGTAGGGGCGGATGTCCTCGGGTATGAGGTCGATGATTTTCTGCGGGTCGGCCTTGTACCACACATCGACGTGGACGAGCCACATGGGGTGCTGTGAGTCGATGGGGCGGCGCTGCTGTGCCTGACTTGCCGTGGCGCCGGCCCAGAGCAACAGGGCGAGCAGCATGACACGGGTAAAGAGTTGTTTCATAAACGCTATAGATTTTTTGTTAGTTATTTCGGTGCTGCAAAATTACACAAAATAATTGTTCCGCGTTTAGCCCTACGTTTCAAAGTTCATAAAAATTGTTTCAGAACGGGCAGAAATGTGCCGTTTTAGCCGTTCAGAGAGGGAGGAGGGGCAGCCCGTGCAGGGATGCCGAGCGACAAATCCGGGCGTGTGTACACCGAAGGCAGAAAGTCTTTGTCTGCGACGCCACATGTAATACACATGTAATGACCCATGTAATGTTCCATAAATATGAGCAGGTTCTGCGAGGTTTTGTGTGGTTACGCTATTGTGTAAGTTACTGACCCCACCCCCGACCCCTCCCCTACATGGGAGGGGAGTGCCTACGGAGTCCCAAGCGTCGGGCAAGGCGGCAGCAGCTTCCCTCCCCTACAAGGGACTACTCTT
>DGHX01000042.1:0-9035 GCA_002392835.1 Prevotella sp. UBA3837
AGGTAGGTCCACTGGCTCTGCACCTTGCCGTTGGTCTCCATCTCCACGTGCGTCTCGCCCCATAGGAAGCCGTGCTTCTGGTAGATGGGTATGAGGTCGTAGAAGAGCAGGGCGTTGGCACCCTTCGAGCGGTACTCGGGCAGCACGCCGATGAGCAGGCAGTCGACGACCTTCGTCTTGTGGAACTTCAGCGCGCGCAGGATGTGCCACCAGCCGAAGGGCCACAGGCGCCCGTTGCGGCACTTCTGCAGCGCCTTCGTCAGCGAGGGCAGGGTGATGCCCACGCCCACCACGGGGTGGTCCTCGAGCGAGTGGTCCTCGATGAGGGTGACCATGTTCAGGTCGAGCACCTTGAAGTACATGCGTATGTACTGGTCAATCTGCTTCTGCGACATCTCGCTGTAGCCGTAGAGGTGGCCGAAGGTCTTGTTAATGACGTTGAACACCTTCTGTCCGTACTGTGCGGGGCCGAAGATGTCCTGCTTGGTGAGCTTCTTCACCTGTAGGTTGTAGCGCTTCATGATCATCTCCGACACCTTGATGAACTTCTCGGGCATGCCTTCCTTCGGCACGAAGAGCTTGTACTCCACGTAGTCGTTGTCCTTCTCGTAGCCCTCCATCTGCTCCATCAGCTTGGGGTAGTAGGGGTAGTTATACTCCGTTGCCATGCACGACAGCTCCTCGAAGCCGTGGGTGAGCATGCCCTCGGGGTCCATGTCGGTGAAGCCCAGCGGGCCGATGATCTCCTTCATCTGGTGGCGGCGTCCGAAATCCTCCACCGCTCCGAGCAGTGCACGCATCACGTCGATGTCGTCGATGAGGTCGAGCCACCCGAAGCGCACCACCGGCCGCTGCCACTGCTCGTTGTAGCGCCGGTTGATGATGGCGGCCACGCGGCCCACCACACGGCCGTCGCGCAGCGCCAGGTAGTACTCCACGTCACAGAACTCAAAGGCGGCATTGGGGTCCTTGGCCCAGGGCGAGAGGGTCTGCACCTCGTCGCTGTGCAGGTTAGGAGCGTCGTACTTGTTGCCGCGGTAGAGGTCGTAGTGCAGCTGGATGAACTTCTCCAAATCGCGCTTCGTCTCTACCTTCTTAATCTCTACTGTTGCCATTTCTTGTCTTTCATTTTGATTTCTGACTACAAAGGTAGGATTTTTTTTGCATAAAAAAGCCTTTAGCAGCAAAAAAATGAATGCTTTCCTGCATTTTCCTTTGTTGTTTCACAAAAAATGTGTATTTTTGCACCAACTTTACGAACTATAAAACATAAACCAACGATGATGAAAAGCAAACGAATGATGACTCTGGCCGCCGCCATGCTGTTCATGGGCGGTGCCGCCATGGCACAAGAGGACTGGAAGTCCTACTCGTATGTGGAGGCCCAGGGCGGCCTGCAACTGACCTCGACGAATGCCCCGATGGACAAGCTCTTCACGCCGACGGCAGCGCTGAGCTTCGGCCACTACTTCACTCCCGTGGTGGGCGCACGCCTGCATGTGAACGCTTGGCAGTCGAAGAGCGGATTCAAGGACCTGGACCAGTACTACAAGTGGAAGTACGTAACGCCCAATGTTGACCTGATGCTGAACCTGAGCAACCTGTTCTGCCAGAGCAACGAGCACGCCCTGAACCTCATCCTGCTGGGCGGTGTGGGCCTGAACTACGCTTGGGACAACGACGAGCTGGCCGACCTCGGCGTGGCTACGCAGCGCGTGCCCCTGGCATGGGAGGACAACCGCCTGAGCCACAACCTGCGCGCAGGACTGCGCCTGGAGACGAACATGCAGAAGGCCCTGGGACTGAGCCTCGAGGTGGCCGCCAACTCACTGGATGACCGCTTCAACTCGAAGACCAACGACCAGGACGACTGGCAGTTCACCGCCATGCTGGGCCTGAACTTCCGCTTCGGCCACAAGGCCCACAAGGCCGCAGCTCCCGTGGTGCGCACCCGTGAGGTGCAGGACACCATCTGGGTTGACGTGCCCGTGGAGGTAGTGGACTACGAGGAGGTGCCCGTGGAGGGAACCGCCATTGCCAAGCTCGACGAGGTGGTGTTCTACAACATCCGCGTGAGCAACAACGAAGACCCCAGCGTCATCCTGAAGCGCGTGGCTGACTTCATGAACGAGGTGAAGGATGCTCAGATAAGCGTGGTGGGATATGCTGACAAGGGCACGGGTAACGCCCGCCTGAACCAGATGTACGCCCAGCGTCGTGCCGAGACCTTCAAGAAGGACCTGGTGGAGAAGTACGGCTGCGATGCCGCACGCATCACCACCGACTCGAAGGGTGACACCGTTCAGCCGTTTGACGAGAACGACAAGAACCGCTGCGTCATCGTCAAGGGCGAAGGCACCCGCAAGGTGACCCGCACGGAGCGCCAGGAGCGTCGCCGCACCGAGATGAAGAAGGAGATGCGCATCGAGAAGCGCATCATCAACGAATAATCAGACCGGTCTTTAGTCTGAAGTCTTTAGTCTGAGATTAACAACCCGGAGTCTTCTCACAGACGAGAAGCACCCGCTGTCCTGAGGCGAGGGTGGTAGCAAACAAGTAGTTGCTGCCACCCTCGCCCAGTTTCAGGCGCTGGCGCAGCTGTGCCACCGTCAGCGGGAAGTTGCGCACGCTGATGTTTGCCTGCCGCAGGGGCAGGATCTTCGTCTTCAGCTCCTGCTTGTTCATCGTGCTCACCGTCGTTATGCGGAAGGCGCGGCCCGGGAAGCCCTCCACTGGCTGCTGCGAGCAGAACAGGTGGCTGTTGGCAGCCAGGGGCCGCACGCCGTAGCGGCGCGCCAGCTCAAGGAAGAAGCCGCCCTTCATCAGCGCCGCATTCGGCTCATAGAGGAAGCCGCCGGGCAGGGGGGCAGCAGGCATAGTTTCTATAGTTTCTATAGCGTCTGTCACCTGGAAACGCTCCTCCTGGCCGTCGTTGGCACAGACCAGCACCGGCTGCTGGCAGCCCTGCGCCGAGAGCAGCAGCAACAGCTCCTTGCACTCGCCCCCTGTGGCCACGATGTGCACCTGCTCCACATGGTGGGCACCGACGTCGTTCACCGCCTTGCGCCAGTCGAGCATGGGCGAGAGCTTCAGCAGCATATAGTCGGCCTTGCGGAGCAGCTCATCCAGCAGCGGCAGCACGTCGGGCGTGCAGTCGCCGATGCCGTAGGTGCGCCCGCCACGCTGGTCGCGGCGGGCAGGGTCGAGGAAGATGAGCGCCACATGCTCCTCCAGCCGGTGAAGGAACTCCTCGGCCTGGGCGCACACCACCTGCACACGCGGCCCTAAGCCGGGCAGCAGGTCGAAGTTATGGCGGGCCGCAGCGCAGAGTACTTCCTGCTGCTCCACATACACCGCCTCGTTGAACAGCATGCTCAGGAAGGCGAAGTCAACGCCGAAGCCACCGGTAAGATCAAGGAATTTACGATTTACGGATTTTCGATTTACGATTTGGCTGACGCCGGAGGATTTACTATTTACGGATTTACGATTTTCGATTTGATAGTCACTGCGGCAGCCAAATCGAAAATCGAAAATCCGTAAATCGTCAATCACCTTCGTTTTGTATCGCGCCGTGGCCTCGCTGGAGCATTGCTCCATGGAGAGGTGCGGCGGGTAGACGATGCCGTCTACAGCAGCCCATGAGGGCAGCTTGCGGCGGGCCGTCTGGCGCCCCTGTATCTGCTGCAAGGCCATGGGCAGGTCTACCTGCGGGTCCTTGCACCCTTGCAGAGCAAGCTGGCGCACGTCGCTGTCGGCGTGCGCCAGGATGTATAGCTTGGTCGCTTCGTTCATTGGCCTTGTCACTTCGTGTATTTCCGTCCGTCCTTGATGTACAGTCCCCGGCTCAGTTTACCGCTGCGCAGACGCCGGCCCTGCAGGTCGTAGACGGGTGCGTCGGCTGCGTCGCTGCTGATGGTGCCGATGGCATCCGAGCCAACGACGGTGAGCACGCCTTCGACGTAGGTGATGTCGTAGTTCTGGGCCTCGGCACCGCTCACGGTGATGGGGTATTCGCCGGCGGGGCTGTCGGCGGTGGCGGCACACGTGACGACGGGCTTGCTGCTGAGCACGCTCTCCGTCTCGCGGTTGCGCCATCCGCTGTACTTCACTTCAAACTGCGGGTTCGGCTCGCCCTGACGGCGAGTGTACGACTGTGCGGTGATGGTGAGCGAGGCCGGCGTCACGCGGAACACGCCATCGCGGAACTCTGCGCCCTGCGTGGTGATGGTGCCCGGAGCGACCGTGATGACATATTCGCCCACGGGGGTCGTCGCCACCTTGATTTCAGCACATTCAGCCTCCGGCGTGCCGTTGACGGGAGCGCCGTCCACATCGGTCACGATGGCGGCAGTGCCGCGGCCATAGAGGCGCTCGGCATGGGCCGACACCACGGGCTGGCCGGTGAAGACCTTCACCCCGGCGTAAGTGCTCCAGCGCTCATCGGCCTGGTAGGCTTCGGCCATGGCCTGCGGCACGAACAGCGTGACGGCCTTCGGCATGCTGCTGCTGCCCACGGGCACCACGGCCTGGCTGTTGAGCATGGCCACATAGCGCAGCTTTGAGCAACCCACGAAGGCGTACAGGCCCAGCTGGCTCACGCCCTCGGGAATATAGAGCGACACCAGGTCGGTGGCACCGCGAAAGGCATCGGCGGGCAACTCGGTCAGTCCGGTGAAGTAGCGCAGCTCGTCGAAGCTCACCATATTGGTGCGCCCGCGGAATACCTGTCCCAGCTCCTTCACGGCAGCGGCCTCCTCTGTGCTCAGCTCGCCGTCGCCGTCCTCGTCGTAGGCTCCGATGCAGAGCATGCAGGCCTGGGGATCGGCAAAGTCTATGTAGTGCAGCTTCCGGCGCAGCGACTGCACGGCCTGCTCCAGGGCATCGGCAGTGGCGCTGAGGTCGTCGTAGACGGCCTGCTCCTCCGTCTTGTCGATGTCCTTCTCACCGGCCCGCTGCAGCAACGTGCGCAGCTGGTTCGCCACGACATCCTGAGCCAGGGCGGCCTTCATGTCGTCCTCGGTGACGAATGCCCACTGGCACTGGCGCTCGTGTCCTGCGTATGTGATGTCCCAGTAGATGCCGTCGGTGGGACTGGCGGCACCGCTCTGGTGATATTCGTCCACGCCCAGGTATTCGCCCTCTACATACTTACTGTCAGAGGCCGGCACCTGTAGGGTGAAGTAGTCGGTGCCCTCTATCTGCTCCAGATGCCAGTAGTTGTCGGTGTCCTGTGCTCCGTCAACGAAGCAGGCCTTCACGCCGGTGCCCACCTTGCTGTCAGCAGTGGTGCGGAAGAGGTAGCCGCCGTCGGCGCGGCGGAAATTGAAGTTCCAGTCGCTCACCGATCCAAACGACTCCCACAGCTCGCCCTGTCGGGCCACCACGCCTTGCGTGCCGTAGGCCTCGCCGTTGGTGATGAACTTGCGTGTGGCGACGTTCATGATGTAGCATTTCTGCCCCAGAGGCTCGATGGTGAAGTTGGGCTGCGTGCGGGTGCGCGTCTCGCGGATGGTGCCGAAGTCCTTCCACACCGGAGCCTGCTCGTAGAGGGCCTTCGAGCCGGCGGGCACGACGAGGGTGGCCTCGGCCAGCTTCACGCTGCTGAAGACGCCGCTGCCCAGGCTGATGCCCTGCGGCTCGGGGTTGAGCACGGTGACGGTCTTCAGCGCGGTGCAGCCGGCGAAGGCGTTGTCGCCGATGGTGTTGATATATTCTGGCAGCGTGATGCTGGTGAGGCTGGTGCAGTTACGGAACACCTGGTAGTAGATGCGCTCTATGCTCCCGGGCAGGGTGACGCTGCTGAGTTGGCGGCTGTTCATGAAGCAGTTGCCGGCCAGCGCCGTGATGCTGGTGAAGTGGCGCAGCTCATCGAAGCTGGTGATGGTCGAGCCGTAGAACATGTTCTCGTCGAGCGATGCCGCCTGTGCTGCCTCGAGCAGGCTCACCTCGCTGTCGCCGTCGATGTCGTAGCGGCCTGTGCAGGTCTGTGCCACCTGGTCGTCGGCGAAGTCGATGAGGCGCAGCCGCTGCCGCAGCGTGCGCTGTGCCTGGCGCAGGGCGTCGGTGGTGCTCTGCAGGTCGTTGAGCACGGCCTGCTCGGCGCTTACGTTGAGCCCGCGGTCTGCTCCCATGCTGACCAGGGCCTGCAGTCGCTGGGCAGCCTCGTAGTTGGCCACCTTCTCGGCGTCGTAGGCCACCAAGCGCCACTGGCAGTTGTCTTCGTTGCCCTCGTACGCCACATCGCTGTATACGCCCCAGGTGGGCTGGGCCACCTGGCTGCGGTGGTCGGTCTGCACGCCCCAGCGGCAGTCGGCGTTGTAGCTGGTGTAGCCCTGCGGAATGCTGATGGTGTAGGTGTCGTCGCCCACATTATTAATATACCAATGGGCCTTCTTGCCGTCGCTGGTGGTGCCGTCGACGAAGGCGGCCTCCACGCCCACACCCACGTTGGTGTCGTTGTTGGTGCGGAAGAGGTAGTGCCCGGTGCGGCCTGTGTCGTCGCTGGTGATGTAGTACACGCCCTCGGGCATCGACGTGCTGCGTGTGAACTTGAAGCGCATGGGGTTGCTGGTGCCTACGACAGCCTGTGTGCCCCATGCCTCGCCCATGGTGAGGTAGCGGCCCGTGCCTACGTGGTAGAGGTAGAACTGCTGTGCGGTGGCCAGGGGACTGAACTCGCCGCGTGACAGCTCGCGCACCTCGCGGATGGTGCCGAACTTGCTCCACTGTGCGTCGGCCTCGAAGAAGGGTCGTGTGCTCTGCAGCACCACGAGTGTGGCGGCGGCGGTCGATGCCCCGCTGAACACCTGCTGTCCCATGGCGATGGCCTGCGGCCGCATGGTGTTGAGGGTGAAGGTGGTCAGCGCCGTGCAGCCGCTGAAGGCTTCATCGCCCAGGCGCTTCAGCCCTGTGGGCAGCGTCATGGCGGTGAGCGAGGTGCAGCCGCTGAAGGTGCGGTCGTTCAGCTGGCGCAGCCCCTCGGGCAGCTCCAGCTGGGCCAGCGCCTTGCAGCCGCTGAAGGCCTCGGCGCCGATGCTCTTCAGCCCGTCGGGCAGCTGCAGCGTGGTCAGCTTCTGGCAGCCCTTGAAGGCCTTGGCACCGATGGTGGTCACCTGGCGCGGCAGCTGCAGCTGCGTGAGTTGGGCACAGCCTTCGAAGGCGGCGTCGCTGATGGCCGTCAGACCGGTGAAATAGTGGAGCTCGGTGAAGCTCTTGATGTTCTTGCCCTGCAGCACGGTGCCCAGGTCGCTGACGGCAGCCGCCTCGCCGTAGCTCAGGTGGCCGTCGCCGTCCTGGTCCCAGGCAGCGGTGCACAGATGGCGGGCGGTGACGTCGGTGAACTTCATCTCCTTGTCGGCATAGTTCTCGGGCTCGATGCCGAGTATGCACTCGCGGTAGGCGTTGTATCCGTCGTTGCTGCCGCCGATGCCCTGCTGGCCCGGCGTGAGGTTGTTCAGGTAGTAGGCACCGTCGCTCATGCCGCCCCATCCCCAGTTGATGTAGTAGCGTCCGGCACCGTCGTAGCCATGGCACACGAAGGCATGGCCGCCCTCGCTGTTCGCGCCGCTGATGTAGAAGGGGCGGCCCTGCGCCAGCTCGTTGTAGAGCAGCTCGTCCCACTGTGCGTCGGTAGTCACGGTGTTATAGGCCACGTAGCGCACGCCGTTGCCGAAGCCGAAGTAGTTGCGCAGCGCGTTGTACACCTCATACGACTGTGCGCCGCTCGACGAGTTGGTATAGTCCATCTTCACCGCCACGCCGCAGTAGTGCATGAGCTGTGCCACGGCCTTCTTGGCCCTGGCGCTGGAGCCCGAGCCGTAGGTGTCCTGCATGCCGTCCCAGTCGATGGGCGCCCCGGCGGGTATGCCCTCCACATGCAGCGAGCCGTAGGTGGAGTGCTGTGTCCAGGTGTCGTAGGCGGGGATGTCGGCCTGCACCTCGGTCACCATCTTCTCGCGCTGGTAGTAGAGCAGCTGCGCAAAGGCGGTGGCCACGCAGCCGGTGACGCTCCTGCCCAGGTTGAAGTACATGGGGCACTCGTCGTTGTAGGGCGAGCCCTGGCTCCACTTGCTCTTCATCATGGGTTCTATCTTGGGGTGGCTTTCGGCCTTCATCGGTGCTGCGGCAGCTGAGATGCGCCCCATCTGCTCGGCCCATCCGTCGAGCATCTCCTGCAGGGCGGGCGGCAGCTGGCGATAGTCGAAACTGCCCTGCTCGCTGTAGCCCAGCACGCTGACGGGAGCGGCGTCGTCGCCGGCCACGATGACGAAGCCCTCGCCCTGTTGGCCGCGGTCGAAGACGTAGTATGGCTCGGCGGTGCTGCGCTGTGCCTTATGGCGGGTGGACAGGCGCGCCGTTGTCATCACGGGCGTCAGCTGCTGCCGGTCGCCGCGCTGCTGCATGAACTGTCGGGCCTGTGCCTGTGCCTGTTCACGGCTGATGGGAGCCGCCATGGCGTCGATGCCGACAGCGCACACAAGCGCTGCCACACATGCGGCACGTCGAAGCCAGCCGCCTGCTTTGTAAAAGATGGTGTTCATAGTAGTAGTCAGTTTCCTTTGATAAGATGAAGGGTGGTGGCTATTCGTTCTGCTCCTCTTCGGGCCGGTCTTCCTCTATGACCAGGTTGTCGATGATGAAGTTCTGTCGCTCCATGGTGTTCTTGCCCATGTAGTACTCCAGCAGCTTCTGCACCTGGTCGGTCTTGTGCAGCGTTACCTGCTCCAGGCGTATGTCGGGCCCTATGAACCCGGCGAACTCCTCGGGCGAGATTTCGCCGAGGCCCTTGAAGCGTGTTATCTCCGGGTCGGGGCCCAGGTCGCGTATGGCATTCTGCCGCTCCTCGTCGCTGTAGCAGTAGCGCACGATGAAGTCGCTCTTCTTCGCATCCTTCTGCCGTGCTATCCGCTCATCCTCGGCCACCAGCACGTTCTTGTCCTTGATCTTCGTGCGGCGGTTGCGCACGCGGAACAGCGGCGTCTGCAGCACGAAGACGTGCCCCTTGCGTATGAGCTCGGGGAAGAACTGCAGGA
>DGHX01000042.1:9149-40849 GCA_002392835.1 Prevotella sp. UBA3837
ACGATGACCTTGTTGTAGCGCAGGGTGTCCAGGCCGTCCTCGATGTCGAGGGCCGCCTGCAGCAGGTTGAACTCCTCGTTCTGGTACACCACCTTCTTCGTAAGTCCGAAGGTGTTCAGGGGCTTGCCCCTGAGCGAGAAGACGGCCTGCGTGTTCACGTCGCGGCTCTTGGTGATGCTTCCGCTGGCGGAGTCGCCCTCGGTGATGAAGATGCAGCTCTCCTCCTTGCGGTCGTTCTTCACGTCGCTGAAGTGTATGCGGCAGTCGCGCAGCTTGCGGTTGTGCAGGTTGGCCTTCTTGGCGCGCTCGCGGGCCAGCTTGGTGATGCCGGCCATGGCCTTGCGCTCCTTCTCGCTCTCCTGTATCTTCTGCATCATCACCTCGGCGGTGTCGGGGTTCTTGTGCAGGTAGTTGTCCACCTCTTGCTTGATGAAGTCGCCCACATATTTATTAATAGAGGGGGGCATGGGGTGGTCGGCGTCGACCGTCGTGGGGGGCGGCGCCATGGTCAGCGAGCCCAGCTTGATCTTCGTCTGGCTCTCGAACATGGGCTCCTCTACGTTCAGCGCTATGGCGGCCACGATGCCGGTGCGTATGTCGCCGTACTCGAAGTTCTTCTGGAAGAACTCCTTGATGGTCTTGGCTATGTGCTCCTTGAAGGCACTCTGGTGGGTGCCGCCCTGCGTGGTGTGCTGTCCGTTGACGAAGCTGTAGTACTCCTCGCCGTACTGGTTGGCATGGGTGAAGGCTATCTCTATGTCCTCGCCCTGCAGGTGTATGATGGGGTAGAGGGGATCGCTGGTCATGCGGTCCTTCAGCAAGTCCTCCAGTCCGCGGCGCGACAGTATGCGCCGGTCGTTGTACATGATGGCCAGCCCCGTGTTCAGGTAGGTGTAGTTGCGCAGCATGGTCTCCACAATCTCGTCGTGGAACTGGTAGTGCTGGAACAGCGTGTCGTCAGGTTCAAAGAATATGTACGTCCCGTTCTCGTCCTGTGTGGGCTCTGTGACGTCGCTGACCAGCTTTCCGCGCTCGAAGGCTGCCCTGCGCACCTGTCCGTCGCGATAGCTGTGCACCTCGAAGTGTGTGCTCAGCGCGTTGACGGCCTTCACGCCCACGCCGTTCAGGCCTATGGACTTCTTGAAGGCCTTCGAGTCGTACTTGCCGCCGGTGTTGAGCACGCTCACGGCGTCGATCATCTTGCCCTGCGGGATGCCGCGGCCGTAGTCGCGCACGCTGACGCGCAGGTTGTCGCTGACGGTCACCTCAATGCGGTCGCCGGCGTGCATCTTGAACTCGTCGATGCTGTTGTCGATGACCTCCTTCAGCAGCACGTAGATGCCGTCCTCGGCCAGCGAGCCGTCGCCCAGCCTGCCGATGTACATGCCGGGGCGGAGGCGTATGTGCTCCGTGCCGCTCAGCGTGCGTATGTTGTCGTCGTTATAGTCTACCGCTTCCGGGCCTGTAGGTAGTATGGGCCCCTGTGTTTCTTCTGCCATTTCTGCCATAGGTTTCTAATTGTCAGCGCAAAGTTAGCAATTTTTTTGCGAAATAGCGCAAGAAATGTACTTTTTTTTAGATTTACTAAGAATTAGGTATAGCATATTTCACAAAAAGTTTGTAACTTTGCACCCTCATTAATTCAACCACGCATGAAAAAACTACTGTTTTTACTCATTGCCCTGTGCAGCACACTGTTCGTACAGGCACAGAATGAAGTGATGAAAGTGAACTTGGGCGACACCGTGGTGACGTTCAAGATTGCTGACATCCATGAGATTACGTTTGGAGTTGAGGAGGAGGCACCGGCCGACACCACCCTCTTCCATTCCTTCAATGGATACATCACGGTCAGTACGGCCTACTTCACCGACTCTTACTACGGCGACGCCGCCAAGCTGGCTGTCTACCGCACGTCAGCAGGCGAGTTCATCGTCACCTTCAGCGACCCCGTTTGGGGCGAGGCCTTCTTCGGCCACGTGTCCGTAGGTCGCGAGCTGCAGGCCACGGGCATCATCGCCATGGACAACCACCGCGGCGGCGTGACGGAGTATGATGCCACGCTCAGCGGCCCGATGACCACGCCGGTCATCACCATCCCCACGGTAATGGGCGGCACGTCCATCACCTTCCATGTGGGCGCTGCACCCGAGGCACTGAAGGTGGCCGGCCAGCACAAGGGCAGCATGTCGGTCATGGTGGGCGGACAGTTCGGCCCCTACACCAACGAGAGCGTCACCCACACCATCACCGCCAACGAGGATGGCACCATCGACGTCACCATTCCTGAGTATGGTCTTACGGGAACCGTCATGGGCGACCTGACGCTGGGTACCTACACCGTGAAGGGCCTTGCCTGGAACGAGGAGCGCCAGGCCTTCTACCGCGACTACAGCGCCGACGGCCTGCAGATGCACTTCGTCGCCGTGAAGGACGGTGCTACCACCCTCGATGCCATCTATGACTTCAGCGCCCTGGGCACCTTAGAGGTGAAGACCGGCGAGCAGGGACTCACCATCGTCAACAACTTCCAGCCGGGCCGCATGCCCTTCCGCGTGGAGGCCACCTTCGTAAAGTCGCAGGGGCGGTAACGGCCAGTGCTATAATAAAGAGGAAAGGAGAGACGGACAGCCTGAATGAAACGACTCACAGCCATCGCATTACTCACAACAGCTCTGTTGCACACGGCGTGCACAGGGCTGTTTGATGGTATCTATGACGAGGCTCCCGCCCCTGACCCTCACCAGACGCAAGTCGACAGCACCGTGGTCAGCGGGCAGCTATACATCGATGCCACCAGCTGGACCGACTGGTACTTCGTCGACCTCGACACCGTGCTGCGCGCCGCCCGCCGCGGCGACAGCAGTCTCAGCCCCGTCGTCACCGCCATGGCCATACCCACCGAAGCCGTGGCCGACGATGGCTCGGGCACAGGCATCTATACCTACTGGTACGACGTGTGGGACAAGGGCATCAGCGTGAACGAGCAGCGTTCCTTCTACCCCACGGCGCAGCAGCCCGAGCCCCCGACCTGGACCTTCGCCGTGCACCGCAACAACGTGCGCACCAACGGCGGCGCTGCCTGCGAGACGCAGTTCACCGACCTCAGCCAGCTCGACGGCCTGACCGATGACGAACTGGCAGGGCTGACCTTCACACCCGACGCCTGGACGCAGAACGTGGTGTGGGCCATACAGGCGCAGATGCTCAACAGCCTCATCGGCAGCCAGGGCATCGCCGTGAACCCAGTCCTCTCGTCGTGGCTGCGCCTCGACATCCCGCCCATGCCGCCCGCCTTCACGCACAACAACCACGTGTTCCTGCTAAGGCTGGCCGACGGCACATACGCCGCCCTGCAGCTGGCCGACTACATTGGCCCCACCGGTGCCAAGTGCTGCCTGACCATCAACTACCGCTACCCGGTGTAAGGGGGAGAATCGTTGCTTTTTCCCGTGAATATCTTGGTAAAATCAGTTTTTATGAGTATCTTTGCAATTAATTTGAAATAACAACCACTACAGACATGGCTGAAAGAACATTAACCCCCACTCAGATGCATCTGTTGAAGACGTTCTCCTTCGATGGCAGAGACGAATATGCACGCGAAGTACAGGAAGTACTTACTCGTCATTTTCAGGCAAAGCTGGACGCAGAAGTAAATCGCCTTTGGGAAGAAGGAACACTGAGCGATGAGAAACTGGACGAAATAGCCAAAGAAGATTTGCACGCTAAATAATAATGGCTAGACTGGTACTTGTGGGAGTCGTGAAGTTGTCACATGCCGTAGCGATGTTTACTTAATTATTAAGATTCATGAATATACTACGGACTCTGATGTTTGCCGCCATGCTGGCGACGGGGGTGGCCGCCCTGGCCCACTCCCGCAGCACCGTGCATGCCGATGCCACAGAGCCCGAGGACACCGAGGCCACACCGCGCACTGCCCTCACCGACAGCACCTTCAGCCTCGACGAAGTAGTGATCACCGCCACACGCACGCCGAAGCTGCTGAAGGACGTGCCCGTGCAGACACGCCTCATCAGCCGGCGCGACATTGAGCGCACCGACGCCACCAACGTGCAGGACCTGCTGCAGCAGGAGATGCCCGGCGTGGAGTTCACCTACGCCATGAACCAGCAGGTGCACATGAACCTCTGCGGATTCGGCGGACAGGGCATCCTCTTCCTCGTCGACGGCGAGCGGCTGGCCGGCGAGACCATGGACGACGTTGACTTCACCCGGCTCGACATGGCCGGCGTGGAGCGCATAGAATTTGTGAAGGGGGCCTCCAGCGCCCTCTACGGCAGCAACGCCGGCGGCGGAGTCATCAACATCATTACCCGGCGCGACACCACATCCTGGCGGCTGAACGCCAACGCCCGCCTGGCCCGCCACAACGCACAGCGCTACGGCGTCACGCTGGGCCACAGCCACGGCAAGTGGGCCAACGACCTGAACGCCGTCTACACCACCACCGACAACTACAGCGTCACGAGCGCCGCAAACCCGCAGACGCGCGTCTTCAGTACCGTCTATGGCGACCAGACGCTGAACGTGAAGGACCGTCTCATCTTCACACCCTGCAAAGAGCTGCGGCTGACAGGCCGTGCCGGCTATTTCTACCGCACCGTCAGCCGCACACCCGAGAGCCCCGACCGCTACCGCGACTTCTCGGCAGGCCTGCGGGCGCACTGGCTGCCCACCGACGAAGACCAGGTGGACGTGAGCTACAGCTACGACCAGTATGACAAGTCGAGCTACTACAAGCTCACCGGCCTGGACCTGCGCAACTACAGCAACGTGCAGAACACCCTGCGTGCCGTCTACAGCCACAGCTTCCAGGATACCGGCATCCTCACCCTGGGGGCCGACTACACCCACGACTACCTCTACAAGACCGGCATCAGCGGCAGCCACCGCGAGCAGGACTGCCTCGACGCCTTTGCACAGATGGACTGGAACATCAGCGAGCAGTGGGAGTTGGTGGGCGCCCTGCGCTACGACTACTTCAGTCTGGGCGATGAGAACCGCCTCACGCCGAAGCTCACGGCTCGCTACCGCCCCCGCCATGACCTCACCTTCCGCGTGGGCTACGGCATGGGCTTCCGTGCACCCTCGCTGAAGGAGCGCTACTATGACTTCGACATGGCCGGCATCTGGATTGTCAAGGGCAGCCCCGAGCTGAAGGCGGAGACCAGCCACAACATCAACATCTCGATGGAGTGGACGAAGAAGAAGTACAACCTCACCGTGGGCACCTACTACAACCACATCAGCAACAAGCTCACCACGGGCCTGCCCTATGCCCTGCCCGGCGACCCGCACCAGCTCTACCTGGACTACCTGAACCTGAAGAGCCACACCGTGTGCGGCGCCGAGGCCACCCTGCAGACCCGCTGGAACAAGGAGTGGTCGGCCCGTGCCTCCTATGCCGTCTCCGCCGAGATGCCGCTGAAGGACAAGCAGGGCAACACCATCAACAACCAGTACCTGCCGGCACGCCCACACTCGCTCACCGCCCGCCTGGACTATACCCACACCTTCAGCACCCACTACACCCTCGACGTGGCACTCAGTGGGCGCTTCCTCTCGGCCACCGACAGCAAGGAGTACATCGACTACTATGACATAGCCCGCGGCACCCATACCGTCAGCTACCCCGCCTACACCCTCTGGAAGCTCAGCACCGTCCACCGCATAGGCAAGGCCCTGAAGCTCACCCTCGCCATCGACAACCTGCTCAACTACCAGCCGCGCTTCTACTACCTCAATGCACCCGTCACCGACGGTGCATCGCTGCAGTTGGGCCTCAGCATCGACATCGAGCGCCTGTGGTAGCCGTATTCTAATGAAGAATGCAGCGGACGACTTTGCCATCCGCTGCATTTATCATTTATCATTTATCATTTAGGCCGTCGGCCGTCGGCCGTCGGCCGCCCTATTTCACCTCCCAGATGTCGTTGGTCTCGAGGAGCTCGGTGAAGTTGTGATATTTCTTCTGTGCCGACACCTCTTCCAGCTGCTGGTAAACGGCGTCGTTGTAGGTGGGAGCCTCCACGTCGCGTATCACGCCGAGGGCTATGGGGAAACCGTCCTCGGGTGTCATCATGGCCAGCTTCAGCTGCAGTGTGTTGTCCTCGCAGTGGGCATCGTGCACCAGGATGTCGTCCAGGGTGTAGCCGTCCTCGCCAATCTTCACCACCTTCAGCCCGAAGCCTTGCTGCACCAGTCCGTACTCCTGGTTCTCGCCGAAGACCAGCTTCTCGCCGTGGCGGACGTAGATGGCGTTCTTGCGGCGCCCCTCGTTGTTATAGACGATGTCGTGGCAGTGGTCGTTGAAGATGACGCAGTTCTGCAGCACCTCCGTCACCGAGGCTCCCTTGTGCTCGTAGGCAGCCTGCAGCACCTCGACGGTGCCCTTGGCGTCGGTGGCCACGCAGCGTGCGAAGAAATGGCCGCGGGCGCCGAAGCACAGCTCTGCCGGGCGGAACGGGTCCTCGACGGTGCCGTAGGGGCTCGACTTGCTGACGAAGCCGCGGGGCGACGTGGGGCTGTACTGGCCCTTCGTCAGACCGTAGATGCGGTTGTTCAGCAGGATCATGTTCAGGTCGATGTTACGGCGGTTGGCGTGTATGAAGTGGTTGCCGCCGATGGCCAGTCCGTCGCCGTCGCCGCTGACCTGCCATACCGTCAGCTTCGGGTTGGCCACCTTGGCACCGGTGGCGATGGCGGCGGCACGGCCGTGGATGGTGTTCATGCCGTAGGTAGCCATGTAGTGGGGCAGACGGCTCGAACAGCCAATGCCGCTGATGACTGCGATGTTCTCAGGGGCCACACCGATTTCGGCCATTGCCTTATGCAGGGAGGCCAGGAAGAAGTGGTCGCCACAACCCGGGCACCACCGGGGCTGACCCTTCTTATAGTCTTGTGCTGTATATGTACTCATGTCAGTCTTACATTAATATTTATTTTTTTACATGAATTACCATGAATGAAACACGAATTATACATGAATATATTATTATCTACCGCTAATTAAATTATGAATAATTCGTGTTCAATTCGTGAAAATTCATGTTAAAAGAATCATTAAATTAGTGTTTTGAAGTATTCCGTCAGTTCCTCCACCACGAAGGGCTGTCCCTTCACCTGGTTGAACTGTGCGGGCGTGAAGTTGTCGACCTTCATGCGCAGGTAAGCGGCCAGCTGACCCATGTTCTGTTCGGCCACCACCACCTTCTTATACTTAGAGAGCACCTCTGCCGTGTTCTTGGGCAGCGGGTTCAGGTACTTGAACTGTGCCAGCGCCACCTTGTGACCTGCCGAGCGCAGCTCGTCCATGGCGGCGTGCAGGTGACCGTAGGTGCTGCCGAAGCCTACGATGAGCAGGTCGGCATCGGCGGCGTCGCCCTCCACCTCCAGGTCGGGCACCACGATGTTCGCTATCTTCTGCTGGCGCAGGCGCGTCATCAGGTCGTGGTTCTCGGGGTTCGTCGAGATGGCACCCGTCTGCGAGTCCTTCTCCAGTCCGCCCAGGATGTGTGTGAAGCCCTCGCGGCCCGGCACGGCCCAGTAGCGGGCGCCGTTCTCAGTGCGCATGTAGGGTGTCCACTGTCCGCGCAGCTCCTCGGGCACGTAGGGCGGGTTGATGGTGTCGAGCTTGCTGATGTCGGGCAGCCGGAAAGCTCCAGAGCCGTTGGCCACGAAGGCATCGGTGAGCAGCACCACGGGCGTCATGTGCTCCAGGGCCATCTTGCAGGCCTGGAAGGCGGCGTCGAAGCAGTCAGTGGGGCTCAGGGCGGCAATGACGGGCATGGGGCTCTCGCCGTTGCGGCCGAAGAGCACCTGCAGCAGGTCCGTCTGCTCGCTCTTCGTGGGCAGGCCTGTGGCGGGACCGCCGCGCTGCACGTCGATGACCACCAGCGGCAGCTCCATGATGACGCCCAGGTTCATGGCCTCACTCTTCAGGCAGATGCCCGGGCCGCTGGTGCTCGTCACGCCCAGGGCTCCGGCGAAGGAGGCTCCCAGGGCCGAGGCGCAGCCGCTGATCTCGTCCTCGCACTGCACGGTGATGACGCCCAGCGACTTATGCTTCGACAGCTCGTGCAGGATGTCGGTGGCCGGCGTGATGGGGTACGAGCCTAAGTACAGCTTCAGCCCGGCACGCTCGGCGGCGGCTATCAGACCGTAGGCCGTGGCCTTGTTGCCCGTGATGTCCATATAGCGGCCGGGCACCTTCACCTTCGACTCCACGCGGTACACGTTCACCGTCGAGGAGTGGGTGTTGTGGCCGTAGTCGTAGCCAGCCTGAATCACCCGGATGTTAGCCTCGGCTATGGCAGGCTTCTTGGCGAACTTCTCGCGCAGGAAGTTAGCCACCAGGTTCAGGTCGCGGTCGAAGAGCCAGCACACCAGTCCCAGTGCAAACATGTTTCGGCACTTCAGTACGGACTTCATATCCATACCTGAAGCCCCCCCTACTGCCCCCGAGGGGGCTTCTTTAGTCTTGCCATTCTTGGATGAGTCTGTAGTAGCCCCCTCGGGGGCTGAAGGGGGGGCCAAGACCTGCTTCACCATCGTCGTCAGCGGGCACTGTATGACGCGGTCGGGGTCTATGCCCATCTCGCCCAGGTAGTCCTGCGTCTTAAACTGCGCCTTCTCCAGGTCCTTCGGCCCAAAGGAGTCGGTGTCGATGATGATGGTGGCGCCGGGCTTGGCATAGCGGTACTGCGTCTTCAGCGCAGCGGCGTTCATGGCCACCAGCACGTCGCACTTGTCGCCGGGCGTGTACACCTGTCCGGCGCCGATGTGCACCTGGAAACCGCTCACGCCCGTGAGCGAGCCCTGCGGGGCGCGGATGTCAGCAGGATAGTCGGGGAATGTCGAGATGCCGTTACCAACGGTGGCACTGACCGTAGAGAAGATGTTGCCGGCCAACTGCATGCCGTCGCCGGAGTCACCTGAAAAACGCACGACCACCTGGTCGAGCTCCTTCACTTCCAATTGTTCAGCCATAGCTTGTTTTTATTATGTAATGATGTGTCGGCCCCTGCCACCCTGCTCCTCAGCGCGTGAAGGCCGTGGCGGGGGCATTGTGGTAATACAGCGTGCAAAGGTACAAAAAGTTTTTGAAACGAGCTCATAAAACGACGATTAAAACTGCGAAAACGTCATTTTCTTCATCTGTGTCGCCGGTGTTGACCCCTGTCGCCGCCAAAGGGCCTTCACCACAACCTGCTGTCCTTCACTTTATAGCAAGAAAATGCAAAAAATCGTGCTACAAGTGCTACAGCAACATGCAAACGGTTGATTTGTAGTAAAATAGCTGTAGCTCGATGTGGAAAAATCGTGCTACCATCGTGCTACCATCCTGCTACAGCTATGCCACAACCCTCCTCTGCACCAGCGGGCCGCACCTTTTCGGTACAGGTGCCGTCCGGACAGGGTTGAAGGCCAACCGTGCAGGGACTGAACGCCCGCCCTGCTACCTTGCGCCTACGCGCAAAACACCTTGCGGGCCAGCGCAAAACACTTTGTTCCTTGGCGCAAAAAAGAAGCACTTAAATTTCAGTAGTTTGTGGATGTAGCAGGATGGTAGCAGGATGGTAGCACGATTTTCTCGCATTGTGCTACAGATAACACGCAGATTATCAATACGTTGTGGTCTGCTGTAGCACTTGTGGCACGATTTTTCGTGTTTTTCCGTTGAAAAGAAGGGAATGCAGAGTACAGCACGAATTATTCCATTCTTTTTCGCATCTTTTTTTATAATAATGTGGTGAAATAGAAATATTTTTTGTACTTTTGCTTTCTGAAACAATTCTATCCTAAGACATGCATAGCAAATGATCCAAACAGGACGAATTATACCAAAACATCTTATAACAACGCCTTATGAAAGCATCTGAATTGTTCAAAGAGTATATTTGGCTGCTGAACACCATTTATCAGGCAGGAAAGATATCTTTTGCAGACATCAATGAGAAGTGGCTAAGTACAGAAATGAGCGGTGGGTTGGAGATCTCCAGAACCACATTCAATCGTCATAAAGATGCCATTGAGGATATCTTTGGCATCATCATAGAATGCGACAAGAAAGATGACTTCAGGTATTATATTGCCAACAAGGCTGTGCTTCGCGAAGACACAATCCAAAACTGGATGCTTTCGTCCCTAACGGTTCATACTGCTGTTCAAGAGGGTGTCAGCCTTCAGAAACGGATACTCCTGGAAAACATACCATCCGGATACAAACATCTCCAAATAGTATTGGAAGCGATGAAAGCCAACCATTGTATCTCTTTCACTTATCAGAAATATAATGAGGCGGAGGTGAAAAACTATCCTGAAGCAGAGCCCTATTGCCTGAAACTCTACAAACAAAGATGGTATCTGTTGGCAAAAGTCAAGCAGCAATTCCGAATCTTTTCACTCGACCGCATCAAACATATGGAATCCTTAGAACGGTCTTTTCAGTTCGATAAAGACTTTGATGCCGAAGATTACTTTCATGACTATTTTGGCGTTTTTCGAGATGAGAAGGTGCCACCACAGATAATAGTCATCAGAGCCTCAAAAGCAGAACGCCCCTATCTTAGAGATCTTCCCCTTCACCATTCTCAGAAGGAAATAGCCACCACGGCCGAGTACTCCGACTTCTCATATCTCATCTCACCCACTGACGATTTCATTGGAGAAATCCTCCGTAAGAAAGACCGCCTCTATGTCATTTCGCCCATAGAACTACGCGAAAAAGTGCTCAAAATCATCGAGGAAATGGGTGAAAACTACAAAAAACAGAAAAAAGTTTGAGATTGTACCACGATTTGGAACAACATGTCTTTATCTTTGTAGCCAAAAAAGAAAACTAATGACGGAATTGTACGCTCACATCACACAGTCACAAGACAACGGCATAGGGCATCGAGTACAATCTTTAGAATCTCATAGTACCCATGTTGCTGAACTTGCAGCGCAGTTTGCTGCTGAGTTCGGCTTTGACGATATAGCACGTATCATGGGATTACTACATGACAAAGGTAAGGAACAGACTGAATGGCAGAAGTATATTCAAGGGGTTACAGGTTACAACCCGAAATACGCCAATACGAAGAATGGTCCGAATCATGCATATATAGGTGCTCGTATTGCAAGAAAACTGTATCCTCAATTATCACCATTGATTGCCCAGCCAATAGCAGGGCATCACCGGGGGCTTTACGACTATTGCGAATATACTGAAGAGATAAAGAAAGATATTCCCAAGGAGGTGTCGATTCCGGAATCGAAACCTTGCAATATGCCCACAATGGTGAATCTAAAGAGCTCTGACTATCACCACATAGTCCGTATGCTCTTCTCCTGTCTCGTGGATGCCGATAGTTTGGATACAGAAGAGTTTATGAATCCAGAACAGGCGTCACATCGTGGTGTTCATACAACGATGGAAGAATTGTTAAGTAAGTTAGAGGAGTTTTTATCTCATTTGAAGGAAAAGTCAGAGGATACAGAGGTCAACCGCATTCGTAATTACGTGCAGGAGCAATGTGTCAAGGAAAGCCAAGGCAAGACGGGATGTTATAGCCTCACCGTTCCTACAGGTGGCGGAAAGACGTTGGCTTCGGTGCTGTGGGCCTTGAACCATGCAGTTAAAAACCATCTCCACAGGGTAATCGTCGCAATACCTTATACAAGTATTATCGTGCAGACAGCTGCTACGCTGAAAGCAATATTTGGCGAGGAGAATGTATTAGAACATCATTCCTGCTTTGATTCTGAAACAATAAAAGACAGAGAACTCAGAGAACGCTTGCAATTGGCCACGGAGAATTGGGATTATCCTGTCATCGTTACCACTAACGTACAATTGTTTGAATCGTTGTTCAGCAACAAACGCTCCGATTGTCGGAAGCTTCACAACATAGTCAAGAGTGTGCTGATACTTGATGAAGTACAGACACTGCCGATGACCTTTTATAAACCTATAGTCCATACGCTTGACACGTCGTGTCGTCTCTTTGGCACTTCTGTCCTTTTCACTACTGCCAGTCAGCCTGTGTTGACAGGAAGGATAGAGGGAACTAATCCTTCTGTCGGATTTGATGCTTTGCACGCTGTCCATGAGATTATCCCTGAAGAGGCGAGACTCTACGACAAACTGAGGCGTGTAAAACTGGTTATCAATGAAACTTCCAAATCATACGATGAAATAGCGGCGGAATTGGCCAAGCATCAACGCGTCCTCTGCATCGTGAATACTCGCAGGGATGCCAAAGAGCTTTATGAGAGATTGCCAAAAGAGGGAATATGTTTGCATCTTTCGCGAATGATGTGCCCAACTCATGTGGCAGCAACCATAAAGAGTATTAAACACACATTGAAAGAGAACAGCGATAGTCCCATCAGAGTAATCGCCACACAACTTGTCGAAGCAGGTGTTGACATTGATTTCCCCGTGGTATATCGCCAGGAGGCGGGGCTTGATTCAATACTTCAGGCAGCAGGGCGCTGCAATCGTGAAGGAAAGCAAGGAACCGGTACTACCTACGTGTTCAGTTTAGGAAAGGAGCATCCGCTGCCGACAGGCTTCATTTCACAGACGAACAACGCACGACTGAATATGGTGGGCCAATATGACTGGTTTGCTCCTGAGACAATGGTGGCTTATTTCAAGCAACTTCATTGCCGTATTGACAACTTCGATAAACAGCAAATGCAAGAATTGCTCTATAAGCCTGAATGTGAGTTTGAGGAGGCGGCAAAACGTTTCCACTTGATAGATGACCAGACGAAACCAGTCCTTGTTAATTGGCATGACAGCATGAATCTTTATCAGCGACTGCTTTCAGAAGGCCCCTCTTATCAGCTGATAAAACAGATGGCTCAATACAGCGTCAATATTCGCAAGCACGACTTTGACGTGTTAAAAAGTATCGGTGCCATTGAGGAACCTTTCGAGAATATCTATGTAATAACCAATCCTGCCTTCTACCATGATGACACAGGATTGTCAATAGAGAATCATTGGATTGAAGAAACATATATAGTATAATCAATATGGAATACTACGACAAAGAATTCTGTTTAGAGGTTTGGGGGCCGATGGCCTGCTTCACTCGTCCGGAACTGAAAGTGGAACGGGTGAGTTATGATGTCATCACGCCTTCTGCTGCACGTGCTATCTTTGAGGCCATCTTTTGGAAGCCTGCCATTCATTGGCAAGTGACAAAGATAGAGGTACTGAATCCTATCAAATGGACTTCAGTACGGCGTAATGAAGTAGGCGCTGTTGCATCGAGGAATCCAATTTATATAGAAGACAAACGCCAACAGAAGAACAGCCTATTGCTAAAGGATGTTAGATACCGTATCTGGGCAAAGTTGGAGTTCATTCCTCAGCGGAAGAGAACAAAACAGCCAGACTCGTTTGAAAAGGAACATCATGATGAGAATCCAGCAAAATACAATGCCATGTTTGAGCGACGCGCCAGTAAAGGGCAGTGCTACAATCAGCCCTATTTGGGTACTCGCGAATGTTCGGCATCCTTCAGACTGGTTAATCCGGAAACTGATGAATTGGCTGCACCCATCAACGAGAACCGTGATTTGGGCATCATGCTCTATGATATGGACTTCAAGCAGGACTTGAAGAATCCACCTGCCATGTTCTATCGTGTAAAGATGGAGAATGGGGTGATTATTGTTCCACCAAGAAATAGTGAGGAGATACTGCGATGATACTGAAAGCACTTTATGACTATTACCACCGTTGTGGAAATTTGCCAAAACCAGGTACGGAGCTGAAGGAAATAGGTTTCCTTATCGTCATAGACAAAGAAGGGAACTTTCTTCGTTTTGAAGACAGGCGCATAGACAAAAAACAGGCACAGAAGTTCTTGGTTAAGAAACATATCGGTAGAACGAGTGCGCTGGCTGCTAACTATCTGTACGATAATAGCGGATACGTCTTTGGCTATTCGGAAAAGGGTGACTCTTCGGAACAATATCAGACATTCAAACGTAAAGTAGAAAGCATTTATGAAGCACATCCTGATCATCAAGGCATCATGGCAGTACGAAAATTCTATCAGAATGAGCATGCTTTTATCCTTAGTCAAATGCAGTGTGATCCTCTTTGGGGAGAGATAGAAAAGAATCTAAACAAGAAATATTCCACCTTTTCATTTCTCATAGATGGAGATACAAAAATTGTGGCAGAGAGAGCGGAATTGTTCGATGAAAACCCAGAAGCAGAAGTTGATGAAGGTAAAGTATGCATCATTTCGGGTAAGAAAGGCGCTGTTGTTGAAACTACTACGGCCACTATGATACCAGGCAGCCAAGCAACAGCCAAATTGGTAGCTTTTCAGGTTAGTTCGGGCTATGACTCATACGGTAAGACGAAAGGTGGGAATGCTCCAATTAATGAAGAAGCAGAATTTGCATATACGACAGCCCTCAATCATCTGTTAGCATCTGACTCTCGAAATAAGTTCCTGATAGGTTCACGCACTTTCCTCTTCTGGGCCTCCAAGAATGATGAAGCGGGACAAAAAGCAGAAGATGGTTTCTTCAGTCTTTTTGGTTTCAACGAACAATCTGACGATCCCAATCGGAATATAGGACAGGTACGAAAAGTCTTCGAGGCAATCTACAAGGGAACGCTGAAATCATCATCCGAGGATATATTCTATATTTTGGGACTTGCCCCCAATGCTGCACGCATTGCAGTCACTTACTGGGCGGAGATTCCATTACGTCAGTTTGCAGAAACCATCTGCAGACATTTTGATGACATGGAGGTCATTGACACCCGCTCTGAGAAGAAACCGTATATGAATCTGCGCAACATCATCAGCACGGTAACGCTTGGTGGTAAGGCCTCTGATGCCACACCGAATTTGCCGGAAGCAGTAATGAAGAGTATTTTTGAAGGATTGCCTTATCCGCAGACTCTCTTTGCTTCTTGCATCAGGCGCATCCGGGCAGAATCAGGGGAAAAAGACAAAAATGCGGTGCACATCACCCGTGCCGCCATCATCAAAGCATATCTCAACAGACTAAAGAATAATGAACAAATAATACAAGTTATGTTAGACAAAGGAAATACCAACCAGGGCTACCTCTGTGGCCGACTGTTTGCCGTGCTTGATAAGATTCAGGAAGAGGCGAACAACCAACATTCTATCCGTGAGCGGTACATGAACTCCGCCAGTTCCACCCCTGCTGCCGTATTCTCTACTATTCTGAATCTCTCTAATCATCATGTGGAGAATCTGAAGAATGAGGGACGGAAAATCTACTTTGAGAAGCTGAAGCAAGAAATCATCAGCAAGATTGATGCCAATGGCTTCAGACCCCAACTGGATTTGCAGGATCAAGGCCGTTTCTTCATCGGCTATTACCACCAAAGACAGGATTTCTTTACCAAGAATGAGGATAATGATAACGAAGAATAACCATTAAAATCATACTATTATGTCAGAACTTAAAAACAGAATCGATTTCGTTTACATCTTTGATGTACAAGATGGTAATCCTAACGGCGATCCCGATGCAGGCAACCTGCCCCGTGTGGATGCAGAGACAGGTATGGGCCTGGTGACCGACGTCTGCCTGAAGCGTAAAGTGCGCAACTATGTGCAGGTAGCAAAAGACTGTGCTGAAGGTTATGACATCTTCATTAAGGAAAAAGCAGTGCTGAATAAATCCATCGATGCCGCACATGATGATGAGAGCGTGAAGAATGCTACAGACAAGACCTCAGCAGCCAGAGATGTCATGTGCCGGAAATTTTTTGATATTAGGACCTTTGGCGCAGTAATGTCTACAGGTAAGAATGCGGGTCAAGTCCGCGGTCCTATCCAGTTGACGTTTGCACGTTCTGTTGATCCTATTGCTGCAATGGAACATTCCATTACCCGTATGGCTGTTGCTACAGAAAAGGAGGCAGAAAAACAGGGCGGTGACAATCGCACTATGGGACGTAAAGCCACTGTTCCTTATGGCTTATACGTCTGCCACGGTTTTATCTCTGCCAATCTTGCCAAGCAGACGGGATTCTCAGAGGAAGACCTTGCACTCTTCTGGGATGCGTTGAAGAATATGTTCGATGTTGACCGATCGGCAGCACGAGGGCTGATGAGTGCCCAGAAACTGATAGTATTCAAACATGATTCTGTCCTTGGTAACGCTCCTGCCAATAAGCTCTTCGATTTAGTGACGGTGGAAAAGAAATGCGAAGGCGCACCCCGTGCTTTCTCCGACTACACCGTTACGATAAGCAAAGATGCTCTTCCTGCAGGTGTGACCATCGAAGAACTAATCTAACCGCCTATGGCAAAGAAGCGTGAGATAAGAAACAGCACGGCGGAGTTCCTGATTTTCCAGGCGGATAATAAGGAGCAAGGCATTGAGGTGATGTATGCCGATGAGACGATTTGGTGTACACAGAAAGCAATGGCGGCACTCTTCGATGTGGGAGTGCCTGCCATCAGCAAGCACCTTGCCAATGTCTTTGAGACGGGAGAGCCGAACGAAGAAACAACTATTTCCAAAATGGAAGCATGCAAGGACTATGGACAGCGGGTGCAGAACTCTGTATTTGAGTGTAAGGTGTCTGAAGCCCAATTCGTGACCTTGAAGAGCAGGATTGCTGCAATCATGGATATGCAGTTGGATAGTATCCGTTTCTACTTCCTCAGTTCAAAGAGTCATGGACGCGTAATGTCATTGGGAAAGGTGACATCATATGATGTCAATGATGCGATAATTATCTAGTGCGAGGTAGAAGTGATTCAGCAAAACTCAGATCATTCGCACCTATTGATTTACAGCAGTTTGTCTTATTCATACTAAAAAAAATGAAATCATTCACATACCTATCTCTAACTATTCGCAATAACAGAGTTGTAACTAACTAATAACAAAACTGTTATATAACATATGGTCGCCCCCGTGCGGGGGCGTGGATTGAAACACCGTACATGCCGCCGTTATAGTCGCTAATTATGTCGCCCCCGTGCGGGGGCGTGGATTGAAACGCCACCTCCGCGTGCTGCCCAACAATCCGCGCACGTCGCCCCCGTGCGGGGGCGTGGATTGAAACTTTGAAATTCCGTGTCGATGATGGCAGCGAGGCGGGTCGCCCCCGTGCGGGGGCGTGGATTGAAACACAATTAGAACACCGGCGGCAACGGGTAACAGCGGTCGCCCCCGTGCGGGGGCGTGGATTGAAACATGTATTTACATGTATTACTTTTCCATATACATGTCGCCCCCGTGCGGGGGCGTGGATTGAAACAGCCCCATGTTGACGATGCCGTTGCCGTCGTCGCGTCGCCCCCGTGCGGGGGCGTGGATTGAAACGGAAAACGTTTGTTATTTGGTTGGTTTCACGTGAGTCGCCCCCGTGCGGGGGCGTGGATTGAAACTTTTTCAGGCGGCTGAAAATATACAGGCATCACGTCGCCCCCGTGCGGGGGCGTGGATTGAAACTTTGCTTTCGTTGCAACAACAAGGCGAAAAAAGTGTCGCCCCCGTGCGGGGGCGTGGATTGAAACGCATTATCTATTTTAATCTCCTTTGACCTCAACGTCGCCCCCGTGCGGGGGCGTGGATTGAAACGTATTTTGTGCCTGCCGTTCCACCGCGTTTCTGGTCGCCCCCGTGCGGGGGCGTGGATTGAAACCACATCAGCCGGTAGCGTACTTTCTGTGTCGTCAGTCGCCCCCGTGCGGGGGCGTGGATTGAAACAGTACCGTGCGCATGGTGGTGGCGGCCTTCGTGCGTCGCCCCCGTGCGGGGGCGTGGATTGAAACTCAGAGTCAACTCCATACTGGAGGTTGTTGGGGAGTCGCCCCCGTGCGGGGGCGTGGATTGAAACTCCATCTGCGCACGGTTAATAGCCATATTGGTGAGGTCGCCCCCGTGCGGGGGCGTGGATTGAAACTGCTGGGCGGCAAAGTTCGCCATGGCAAGGCTGAGTCGCCCCCGTGCGGGGGCGTGGATTGAAACTGCACAAGACGGTTACCATGAACACCTTGAACAGGTCGCCCCCGTGCGGGGGCGTGGATTGAAACCAAGGCAAACCCACGGGCACGCCAAACCAGTCGCGTCGCCCCCGTACGGGGGGCGTGGATTGAAACTTCTGCGTCTGCGTGGTCATCCTGGACCGCGAGCGTCGCCCCCATTCGGGGGGTGGATTGAAACGACGGACTCCAGTATTTGGTCGGTGGCAGTGATGCGTTCAACTCCGTAGGCTATGAATAGATATTGAACGATCAGCTGCCTGAATGGGGGGCCATGGAGATATAATTCCCGTCAGCACGATGCCCGAGAGGGGACGTGCTGACGGGAGCTGGCTTGTGTGGCTGTCGCTCTCTATTCGATGACGGCCTCGGCGTGCAAGGGGAGCTGGTGAGCTGATGCGCACGTCGAAGGTGTCGCGATGAAACGCAGAACCTGTGGGGAAGAAGGTCGCCGGGTCGGTGGTGAGGTGGGGCCGAGGTTACTCATTACTCCTTGTTCATGAGCAGGTCTACGAGGCCTTTGTCCTTGAAGGTTTGCTTCTGCTGGTCCCAGAAACCGAAGTCTGCATCGTAGCACCAGGTGGTCCAGGCGGTGTTGTTCTCGCGGAAAGGGCGGCCATGCGGCGCGTGGCAGACGGCAGGATGATGGTGGTGGTGACTATCTCTTCTTATACTTCTTGTCAAACAAGTCGGAATGGGATCCAGTGTTTAGCAGAACCAGAACTAGTTCTTGATTGCGAATCTCCCAGATTAGGAGCCAGTTGGGTTGGATGTGGCACTCCCATTGCCCCTTGCGGTCGCCTGTCAGAATATGTGCTTGATACTTTTCTTCAAGCTGTTCACCATCGAGCAATTTGCCAACGACGGTCCACAACTCATCCATGGGCAGACCGCGACGCTTGCAAAGTTTCATGTTTTGTTTGCATTCGCCTGTGATGCGCAGTTTATATTTCGTGCTCATCCTTCTATCTCCTTAATCAGGTCGTCGAGACTGTCGTATTCATATACACGCCCTTCGTCAAGGTCGCGTAAAGAACGTTCGTAGGAAGAAAGGCGCTGGCGACGAGGAAGGGTGATTTTTCCCACGCCCTTGACCATGCTGATAGCCTTCTTAATGTCCTTTAACATCGACATGTCGTCTATGTTAACCAATATCTGTCCTTCTGCTGGAGCGATTGCTAAGTTTGCCATAATCTTCGTATTATTCTTAAATATGGCTGCAAAAATACAAAAAAGTTTTCATATTATGTTGCTTTTTTGAAAAAACTTATGTTTTGGCAGGATGATGAGCATCTATATGACTACGTGTCGGAGCTTCGGCGCGAACAGGCGCTGCGCTTCCTAATAATTGCCCCGTCAGAAGCGTATCTTCCCGTCGTAGTTGAAGATGGGCTGACGTGTGGGCACCTTCAGGTATTAGTCTGTCCACTGCCTCACCTGCCTGAGCAACTTCTGCGAGGGCTGGGGGGCGTCGGCAGCGGGGGCCACATACCAGCGCACGGTCCAGCTGAGCTCATCGCCGGGCTGCAGCTGCCGGCAGGGGCCCTGGCTCTCCAGCTCGATGTAGCTCTTCCCGCGGTTCACATACACCTGCACCTCGGCCTCGCCCTGTGCCGGCTCGTCAGGACGCAGGTCCTGGAAGGTCTTCACCAGCAGCATGCCGTCGGCACACCAGGCCAGCCACCCCCGTCGGCATTCAGCTGAAACGTCTGTGCCTGCAAGCACGCAGCCGCACAGGCCATCAAGGAAAGGATGTTAAGTCTGAGGTTCTTTGCAAGCAAAGCGAAAAATGTAGGGTGCATGGTCATTATCGTTTCAGGTTAATATACACAACTATGGCGCAAAGATACGAATAATAGTTGAATAAGCAAAGATTCATGGCGCAAAAAGAGTAGGCGACAGCAGGCTGTGGTAGACGTCGAGCGCCTGCTGCAGTTCGCTCAGGCAGATGAACTCATCGGCCGAGTGCGAGCGTGCCGACTGTCCGGGACCGAGCTTCAGCGAGGGGAAGGGCATGAGGGCCTGGTCGCTGAGCGTGGGCGAGCCGAAGGGCTGCAGGCCCATGTCAATGCAGCGCCGCACCAGTGGGTGGTCGCTGTCTATCGACGAGGAGTGCAGGCGGAAGCTGCGTGCCGTGAGGCGGCATTTCTTCATTCGCTGGCACAGGAAGCTGAATACCTCCTCGTTGCGGTACAGCTCGTTGGTACGCACGTCGAGCACGAAGTGCAGGCTGTCGGGTACCACGTTGTGCTGTGTGCCGCTTTGCACCACGGTCACCGTCATTTTCGTGGGCCCCAGGAGTGGGCTCTCGCGCTGGAAGCGGTAGTCGCGCAGGAAAAGCAGGTCGTCGAGGGCTTCGTAGATGGCGTTCACCCCCTCGTTGCGGGCGGCGTGTCCGCTGACGCCGTCGGCATATCCGTCTATCACCATGAGCCCCTTCTCAGCCACGGCGGGCTGCAGTCCGGTGGGCTCGCCCACGATGGCCACGCTCACTGGCGGCAGCAGCGGCAGGGCGCGCACAATGCCGTCCTGTCCGCTCACCTCTTCTTCGCACGATGCTAAGTATATAATATTGTACGCGCGCGACTTTTCGGTCATCCATCGGTAGGCCATGAGCAGCGTCACCAGTCCGCCGCCGCAGTCGTTGCTGCCCAGTCCGTAGAGGCGGTCACCGTCGATGACTGCCTCGTGGGGCTGTCGTGTCCAGGTGGCCACGGCGCGCACCGTGTCGATGTGGGCATTGAGCAGCAGCGTGGGTCGCCCGCCGTCGTAGTCGGGGCATACGGCCCACACGTTGTTGCCCTCGCGCTGGGGGTGCAGCCCCCACTGGTCCATGCGCTGAAAGAGCAGGCTGGCGGCTGCCGTCTCCTGGCGGCTCACGCGTGGGGTGGCTATCAGCTGGCGCAGCAGCGCCAGTGCATCGTCGAAGTAGTTGGTCATGGTCTTTGGCTTTGTCGTTTGGTGTATGTGTCTGCTGTCGGGGGTGGTATGTACGCAAAAAGAGGACTGCCTTGCGGCAATCCTCTTTTCTGAGAGCCTCTTGTCGGATTCGAACCAACGACCCCGAGATTACAAATCACGTGCTCTGGCCAACTGAGCTAAAGAGGCGGGGTGGGCAAGCGGTCTGCATCGCGCCGCTACGACCAAGTGCCTTTGCTACGTTCCCGTCCTGGAGGATTCCTCAGGAGCTGGCCGTACAGGACTTGCCCATGTAAGTATGTTTTGCTTTTTAAGCGGGTGCAAAGGTAATAAAAAAATGGCAGTCTGCGCGCACCTGATGGCAGTTATTTACTCGCGATTAACTTTTTTTATCACTACAAAGACTAAAATCTGCCCATGCCGCTCCGTTAACTGCCAACTTTTTTGTAATTTTGCACCCTGTTAGAAGTGATGTGTGATGAGTGAAGAGTGAATGATTTGCTGCCGCATAAGGTAATCATAATTACTAATTGCTCATTACTAATTACTCATTATGCATTAAGCATTAAGCATTAAAAAGATGACTGGAGTAGAATATATACAGATGAAAGCTTTCGCCCGTTACGACGGTCTGAAGTTGTTTGTGCTCTGGCTGGCCAGCTTTGCCTGCTATGTGGCGGGTTTTCGCACGCCGGGTCTGGGGCTGGTGGCCATGGTGCTGGCGTTGTTGACGCCCTTTATGGCCTACCGCATGTTGCGCCGCTATCGCGAGGATGTGCTCGGCGGTGCCATCTCCTTCCGCAGGGGGTGGTTCTATGTCGTGCTCCTCTTCCTCAACGCCGGCCTGCTTTTCGCCGTTGCCCAGTTCGTGTACTTCAACTACATGGACCAGGGCTACTTCATGAGTGCCATGACCGAAATGCTCAACACCCCCGAGTCGGCGGCTGCCATGAAGCAGATGGGCATGGGCGCCACGCTGAACCAGACGATCGACATGATGCGCCAGATGAGGCCTATCGATCTGGCGCTCAACATCCTGATGTCGAACATGCTCATTGGCTGCCTCGTGGCCTTGCTGCTGGCAGCTCTCGGCAAGCGTGACGTGGGGGAAGTGATGAGCGGAAAGTGATGAGTGATAAGTGAAAAATTTGCTGCCGCATGAGGTAATCATAATTACTAATTACTCATTACTAATTAAGCATTAAGCATTAAGAATTAAGCATTAGATAAAGTGGATATTTCAGTAGTTATACCTCTCTATAATGAAGAGGAGTCCATCGGCGAGCTGTTCAGCTGGATAGAACGCGTGATGCAGGAGAACAAGTTTACGTATGAGGTCATCTTCATCAGCGACGGCAGTACCGACCGCTCGTGGGACATCATTCAGGAGCTGCACCAGCGGTCGCAGTGCGTGAAGGGCATCAAGTTCCGCCGTAACTACGGCAAGAGCCCGGCCCTCTACTGCGGCTTTGCCAAGGCCCAGGGCGACGTGGTCATCACCATGGATGCCGACCTTCAGGACTCGCCCGACGAGATTCCTGAGCTCTACCGCATGATCAAGGAAGAGAAGTACGACCTGGTGTCGGGCTACAAGCAGAAGCGCTACGACCCGCTGTCGAAGACGCTGCCCACGAAGCTCTTCAACGCCACGGCCCGCAAGGTGAGCGGCATCAAGAACCTGCACGACTTCAACTGCGGGCTGAAGGCCTACCGGCGCGAGGTGGTGAAGAACATCGAGGTGTACGGCGAGATGCACCGCTACATACCCTACCTGGCCAAGAACGCCGGCTTCGACAAGATCGGCGAGAAGGTGGTGCACCACCAGGCACGCAAGTACGGCACGTCGAAGTTCATGGGTTGGAACCGCTTCGTCAACGGCTATCTCGACCTGCTCACGCTGTGGTTCCTCAGCACCTTCGGCAAGAAGCCCATGCACGTCTTCGGCTTCCTCGGCTCGGTGATGTTCTTCATCGGCTTCATCGCCTTCATCATCCTCTGCATCAGCAAGTTCATGGGCAAGATTTTCATCACTGACTCGCCCTACTTCTACATCGCGCTCACCATGATGGTGCTGGGCACGCAGCTCTTCCTGGCCGGTTTCGTGGCCGACCTGGTGAGCCGCTCCTCGGCCGGCCGCAACGACTACCAGGTTGAGGAAGTGATAGGTAATGAGTGATGATAAGTTAGCAGCAGCATGTAAGACAACATTGCCAAGGGAATAGAATGAATAGAAACCGAATAGTGGCTGTGACCGTGATGTCGCTTATCACTTGTCACCTATCACTCATCACTTCCTGCTCTTCCATCAACTGTCCGGTGGAGAACACGGTGGCCATGCACTACGCCATACTCAACAGCGACGGCACGGAGGGACAGCCCGTGGACACGCTCTGGGTGTGGACGCAGCGCAGCGACGGCACCGACACGCTGGTGCTGAACAGCCTCACCGGCACGTCGACGTTCTCGCTGCCCGTCAGCTACTCGCACCCCGAGGATGTGCTCGTGTTCTACATGGCCGACCGCCTGGGCATAAAGACGCTCGACACGGTGTGGATCAAGAAGGACGACATACCCCACTTCGAGAGCGTGGACTGCGCTGCACACTTCTTCCACCACATCACCGACGTGCGCTGCACACACGAGGGCATCGACAGCATCGTCATCAACAACCGCACCGTGGACTATAACTCCAGCGTGACGCACCTCAACATCTACTTCACGCCCTCGGGCATCAACGAAAACTGACATGTGGCCCATGACTATACTGAAGAACCTCATCAACGGCCGTTGCCGCCGGCTGCTCGGCCTGGCGGCCGTCCTCGCCTGCCTGTGGGTGGCTCCCGCCCGCGGCCAGGGCTTCCTGCGCTATGTGCAGGACTCCATCCCGCTGATGCGCGGCTTTGCCGTCAGCTTCGATGTGGCCGGCGCCCTGCAGATGCAGCTCAGCGACTACGGGCAGTACGAGGGTGCCCTGCGCCTGAACCTGCACGACCAGTACTTCCCCACCGTTGAGGTGGGCTACGGACGGGCCAGCCACGACGACGACCTCATCACCGGCATCAGCTACCACACCAGTGCGCCCTACTTCCGGCTGGGCGCCGACGTGAACCTGATGAAGCAGAAGCACACCGGCAACCGCATCTTCGCCGGACTGCGCTATGCCTTCACCTCGTACAAGGTGGACATCAGCCGACAGCCATTCCCCGACCCCACATGGAAGTGGAACACCAGCTATGGCGTGCGCGACGAGCGCTGCTACCAGCACTGGGCCGAGGTGGTGGTGGGCATCGACGCCAAGGTGTTCGGACCCCTGCACCTGGGCTGGACCGTGCGCTACCGCCGGCGCCTGGCCCACGACGACGGACCCACCGGCAAGACCTGGTACGTGCCGGGCTACGGCATCCAGGAGAGCACACGACTGGGGTACACCTTCAATGCCATCATTGACATCTGAGTAATGCTTAATGCATAATGCTTAATGCTTAATTGACCGACTTATCATTCATCACCTTTATGAAGCGCAAATCACTCTATTGGCAGCTGCCGTTGCTCCTGCTGCTCATTGTGGGGACCATCTACATAGCCCTTCAGCAGCGGAGGGAGAACGCGGTACAGGCATCCGCCACGTTCCAGCACGACGAAGGCCTCATCTTCGGCACCGTCTACCGACTGACCTACGCCGCCGACAGCAGCCTGCAGGCGCAGGTGGAGCAGGCGCTGCAGCAGGTGGACCGTGAGTTCTCGATGTTCAACGAGCAGAGCACCGTGGCCGCCATCAACCGCGGTGAGCAGCCGCAGCTCAGCGCCATGTACCAGGAGGTGTACCAGCTGGCACAGCAGGTCAGCGCCGACACCGACGGGGCCTTCGACATCACCGTGGCACCGCTGGTCAACGCCTGGGGCTTCGGCTTCAAGACGGAGCAGATGCCCACGCCTGAGCAGGTGGACAGCCTGTTGCAGATACGCTCGCAGCTCGACTACAGCGCCATTGCCAAGGGCTATGGCTGCGATGTGGCCGCCCGCGTGCTCAGCCAGCACGGCGTCGGCGACTACATGGTAGAGATTGGCGGCGAGGTGGTCACCTGTGGCCACAACCCCAAGGGCGAGCCCTGGCGGGTGGGAGTGAGCAAGCCCACTGAGAACGAGGACGAGGCCGCCGAGCTGCAGGCGGTGCTCACCGTCAGCAACGCCGCCATGGCCACCAGCGGCAACTACCGTCGCTTCTACTATAAGGGCGGGCGCAAGTATGCCCACACCATCGACCCCCGCACAGGCTATCCCGTGCAGCACGAGCTGCTCTCCGCCACCGTCATCGCACCCACCTGCGCCGTGGCCGACGCCTACGCCACCGCCTTCATGGTGCTCGGGCTGAAAGAGGCACAGCAGCTGCTGCAGCGCCACCCCGAGATGAAGGCCTACCTCATCTACACCGACCAGCAGGGACAGCTCAGCGTGTGGCACTCCGAGCAGTTGGACATCTCTTAATGAGTAATGAGTAATTAGTAATTGCTAATTATTAAAATAGTGTTTCAGCTCTACGACCATCTCCTTCAGTTCCAGCTGTTCCAGGGCCTCAGCCGCACCGAGTTGCTGCAGCTGGCGGGCAGCACGAAGTTCGGCTTCCACACTGAGCCGACGGGCCGGACGCTGGTCAGCGAGGGCGATGCCTGCCGCCAGCTGTTCTTCCTCATCAAGGGCCGTCTGGAGCTGACCACACGCAGTGCCGACGGCGGCTATCGGCTCACCGAACAGCTCTCAGCGCCCTGGCTGCTGCAGCCCGAGGCGCTCTTCGGCCCAAGCCCCGTCTATAGCAGCAGCTGTCGCACGCTGGGCAACTGCCAGCTCATCACCCTGTCGAAGGACGAGGTGCTGCGGCTGCTCGACGACTTCCTCATCATCCGTCTGAACCTGCTTAACCTGCTGGCCCTGCTGGCCCAGCGCCGCCGGCAGCTGCAGTGGCGCAGTGCCCCGCAGTCGCTGCGCGAGCGCTTCGTCCGCTTCCTCGCCGCCCGCTCGGCCTATCCCGCAGGGCCGAAGCAGCTGCACATACTCATGACGCGCCTGGCACAGGAGCTGGGCTGCAACCGCCTGAGCGTTTCGCAGATGCTCAACCAGCTGCAGGATGACGCACTGCTGCAGCTGCACCGAGGCCGCATCGACGTGCCATCGCTCGAGCGACTGTTGCAAGGGTGATGACGGCGTTTACAGGCGATTGTCACTTTCTTGAAGAATCTTTCTTTCATATCACTAACAACAAAAAACCATGAAGAAAACTTTATTACTCAGTGCTTTGCTCGCTTTCGTCGTAAAGATGAATGCGGCTGTAGATCCTAACTTCTACGTCTACCTGTGTTTCGGACAGTCGAACATGGAGGGCCAGGCGCAGCCCGAGGCCGTTGACAACGTGGTCGACGAGCGCTTCCAGATGTTGGCCTGCGTCGACTTCAACTCCACCACGCCGAAGCGTACGAAAGGGCAGTGGTACACGGCCAACTGCCCCATCGTTCGCGACTGGACGAAGATTGGCATGGCTGACTACTTCGGCCGCACCATGGTGGCCGCCCTGCCCGCCGGCGTGAAGGTCGGCGTGGTCGACGTGGCTATCGGCGGCGTGGCCATCGAGGGCTTCATGCAGGAAGAGGTGGCTGGCTACCTGAAGAACCAGGAGAGCTGGATGAAGAACACGTTTGCCGCCTACGACAACGACCCTTACCAGCGGTTGGTGGACATGGCGAAGATAGCCCAGCAGAAGGGTGTCATCAAGGGCATACTGCTGCACCAGGGCGAGTCGAACAACGGTCAGACGGCATGGCTGCAGAAGGTGAAGACCATCTACGGGCGCCTGCTCAGCGACCTGGGCCTGCAGGCTGCCGACGTGCCCCTCTTTGCCGGTGAGACGGTGGGTGCCGAGGTGGGCGGCACCTGTTCGGCCCACAACGCCATCATCGCCCAGCTGCCCACGGTCATACCCACCGCCCACGTGGTGCACAGCGACTGGTGCCCCTGCGCCAGCGACAACATCCACTTCACCGTGGCTGGCTATCGCACCATGGGCAAGCGCTATGCCTATGAGGCCCTGCGCACCATGGGCCTCGACACCCGCGCCCAGGACGGCTATGCCTGGAACAGCGAGCTGAAGAAGGTGTACCAGCTGACCCGCCTGAACGCTGTCGACGCCATCAAGCTGCGCAAGGGCGGCAGCCGCGTGCTGGCGCTGAAGGGCACCTTTGCCGACGGCCATGTGGAGGACCTGACGCTGGAGGCCACCTTCACCAGCAGCGACTTCACCATACGCGACGGCGCCGTGGTGGGCACCGAGGAGAAGAAGGGCACCGTCAGGGCCACCTACACCGACTTCCTGGGCACCACGCACACGCTGGACATCAGCGTGGAGGTGAGCGACCAGGGCCCCAACCACGTGCTGGTGGTGAACAACGGCAGCTCGGCGGGCAGCAACCAGTGGGACAAGGAGGCCATCTGCTCGCTGGCCATACCCATGCAGAAGGGCAAGACCTATGTGATACGGGCCACGATGTGGGGCGACCACAGCGGCGACTGTGCCGTGTGGCCCCGCTGGGACGCCAGCACCAACCGTGACCAGTGGGGCAACAGTGCCGACATCCAGTATCTGGCTACCAACGCCGTGGGCACCACGCCGCAGGAGCTGACGTGGCGCTGCAGTCCGGCAAACTATACGCACGACGTGCTCATCTTCGCCATAGGAAAGATGGGCGCCGGCAATGTCTACTTCGACGATGTGTCATGCATGGAGGAGGGCGGCAGCACGGAGATGATAGCCAACGGCAACTTCGAGTCGGACGACATCTCCAACTGGTCGTACCTCACCTGGGCAGGCATGTCGGTGTCGGTGAAGGACGACCCCACGTCGTCTTCTATCCAGCCCCAGCGTCTGTCGCCGTCAGCCGATGGTGCCGTCTACACGCCGCAGGGCATCAAGGTAGGGGCCGCCAGTGAGTGGGCCCGCCTGCCGCAGGGGCTGTACATCACCGGCGGAAAGGCCGTGCTGAAGCACTAAAGGCGCTTTTCCAGTGTAACGGAATGACGGTATTACGGTATAACGGTATTACGGTATATCGGCGTCACGATATACCGGCATAACGGTATTTCGTTATACCGTTATACCGTAATACCGTTATTATATACTTCTTGTTCCGTTGCAGCTGGGATAATCGCTGCAGCTCCAGAACTCTCTGCCTGAGTTGATGCCTTTTTTGGCTACACGCTTAATCATTGGCTTGCCGCATAAGGGGCAGGAGGGCGCATCGTTTTGAACGCTTTTCTGGGTGCGGAAGGACAGACGCTCGGCGGTGAGGCCTTCGGTGAAGCCGCCTTCCACCCTGAAAGTCTCTAACTGGCGTTCAATCTGGCGACCGATCATCAGGATGAGGCGGTTGCAAAGGATGAGCAGGCAGTTGGCCGTGACAAGCGAGTCGCCGCCTTTGAGCCAGAGGTCGAATTTGTGCTTCTGCGCCAGAATGTGTATGCTGCTGTTGCGCAGCACATCGTCGGAGTAGTTGGGGGTGTCGAGTCGCATGTTGTATACCGCCAGATACTCCTGAGAGTTGACCGACCATGGGATGCTCTCTTGCCGTAGCAGCCAGTTCTGGTAGTCGTTGGCCAGCTCTGCCAGGCTGGCGCGTGCCACGTCGGTGAGCTTCATCTCTGTCTCTTTTGATGTAGAGTGGCGTGAGTTCCCCTCGGCGATGTTTGCCGGTACGGAGCGCGCGGCCTGCGTCATCTGGTCGAACTGGCGTCCGCAAGGGTCGTTGGTGTGGTTGAGGTAGCGCATGCAGAATTCCTGCGTGGCCAGTTGGATGACGTTACCCAGGACCCAGGTGTCGAGCCAGTAGTATCCAAAGCGGGAGATTTGCATTGTTCTTTTTTTTTGTTTGTGATTTTGGTGTTCTGGTATGACGGTATTTCGGTATGACGGCATTTCGGTATGACGGCGTTCCGGTATATCGTTATGACGGTATTCCGTTGTACCGTCATTCCGTTGTTCCTTTTGGCAGCAGGACCACGCCCTCCTGCTTCTTGCCGTCCATCATGACTTTCAGGGGGGCGGCGAAGCGCACGTGGCGCACGTGGTCGGTCTCGAAGACGGCGGGCATCTGGTCGAGGAGCGCCTTCTGGAAGATGCCGTCGCCGGTGTAGGTGTTGATGGTGAAGTAGCCCACGCCGAAGGAGGTGAGGTTCTGGAAGAAGTGCGTGCCCTGCGAGGGGTCCACGTGGTAGTTCTTCAGTCCGGCCTCTACGATGACGCGCGCCGCCGAGATGTGGGGCCACTTCACGGGAATGCCCAGCCAGTAGTCGCTGGAGCCCCAGCGGCCCGGGCCGATGAGCACGTAGTTCTTGCCCTCGGCCAGGAAGCGGCGGTTTATCTGCTCTATCTCCATGGCTATCTGCGGGTTGTTGGCAGCGGTGAAGTTGTCGTCGGTCTTCACGTACACCACGTCGACGACGTCCTCCGATATGCCGTGCCCCAGCGAGTTGTGGCTGCGCAGCAGGCATTCGTCGTCGGGAATCTGCTTCAGGTCTTCCTCCAGCACCTGCTTCGAGTCGACGATGGGGCGTATCTGCAGCAGGTATAAGGCCCCCCCTACGGCCCCCGAGGGTGAAGCCCCCCCTACGGCCCCCGAGGGGGCTTCTATAGAATTGGAGGCGGCTGTTCCTTCCTTTTGGGGGGAGGGTAGGGGGGCAATGTTGCATGCGAACTCTATCTCCACCGGCCGTTTCATCTCGTCGGCGCCCAGCTTCTGCACCATCTGCAGCAGCTCGGGCAGGGGGAACACATTATGTTGCAGCACGCCGCAGAAGGAGATGACCTTTCGGCCGCCCTCGTAGATGCCGTCGCGTATGACCTGGTCCATGGGGTCATAGGTCGAGGCGATATACTGCAGCGCGCCGTCCTTGTCGGCCTGCTTCACCCGCAGGTTCTTGATGTTGAAGCCGTCGTCGACACTCCATTTAAGTGAAGAGTCAAGAGTGAAGAGTGAAGAATTTGCTGCCGCGCTACTCTCTGCCGAGGGGATGGCGGTAGCAAATTCTTCACTCTTCACTCTTAGCTCTTCACTTTTCATTTCCAGTGCATAGAAGCGCGTCTGCGTCTGTGTGAGCGCCGTCTCCATCTCGCTCATCTGCAGCACCTGGTGCGGGTGGTAGGGGCTGACGCGCAGCGTCTGGCCGCCGTCAACGATGTATTTGCCCAGTCCCAGTGCCAGGCTGACGATGCCCTCCTCGGCCGTCTCGTCGCCGATGGGGTAGTAGTTCAGCGAGCGCAGCACACCGCTGAAGGTGGGGTAGTAGTAGTCGCCGTAGTGCTGGCCCACCACCTCCTGCAGTATGACGGCCATCTTCTCCTGGTCAATGACGTTCTGCGTGGCCGTCATGTACGCCTTCGAGTCGCGGTAGTACACGCTGGCGTAGACGGCCTTGATGGCACAGGCCAGCTGGCGCAGCATCTCGTACTTGTCGTCGAGCCAGGGAATCATGTATGTGGCGTAGATGCCTGCGAAGGGCTGGTAGTGCGAGTCCTCGAGCAGCGACGACGAGCGTATGGCGATGGGGCTCTTGATGGCCTCGAAGAAGGTGAAGAAGTCGGCAATGAGGTCGTCGGGCAGCTGTGCGCGCAGGAAGTGGCGCAGAATCTCCTCGTCGGGGGCGTCGCTCAGCGCTATGCCCCACAGGTTGTTGTCGTCCATGAAGCGGTCGAAGAAGTCGGTGCACAGCACCACCGTCTTCGGTATCTGCACCGATGCCCCCGACAGCTGGTTCAGCTCGGGGTGGCGCTTCAGTATGTTGTCCAGGAATGCCAGTCCGCGACCCTTGCCGCCCAGCGAGCCGTCGCCGATGCGTGCGAAGTGGGCGTAGCGGTCGAACTTCAGGCGGTCGAAGACGGCCACCACGCCGATGTTCTTCATGTGGCGGTACTGCACGATGGCGTCGAAGATGATGCGGCGGTGAGCGTCCACATCCTGCAGCTTGTGCCATGTGACGTGCTTCAGGAACTGGCTGACGGGGAAGATGGCCCTGGCCGTCAGCCAGCGGCTCATGTGGTTGCGGCGTATGTGGCGCATCAGCGAGTCGTGCGGAATCTTGAAGATGTTGTCCTGCAGCTCCTTCAGCGAGCTGATGCGCATCACCTCCTGCTTCGTCTCGGGGTCGCGGAAGATGAAGTCGCCGAAGCCCATGTGCTCCTCTAAGAGGTGGCGCAGGTCCACGTTCATCTTCTTCGAGTTCTTGTCCACGAAGTGGAATCCCTCGGCGTGTGCCTTCTCGCGGTTCTGCGTCTCGCTGCTCTCCAGTATCAGCGGCACGTACTCGTCCTGTCGCCTGATCTCGCGCAGCAGCTTCAGCCCGGCCTCGGGGTCGCCCTCCTCCACGTGGCTCAGGCGCCCCACGGGGGTGTGCATGGGGAAGCGCGTGTCGCTGATGATGCCCAGCGTGTTGTCGTGGTATTTCTGCCACAGCGCCCATGCCTCCTCGTAGTTCGTGGCCAGCACCACCTTCGGGCGTCCGCGCTTGCGCTGTGCGGCGGCGTGGGGGTTCAGGGCCTCGGTCGAGAAGTTCTTCGACTGCAGCAGGATGTAGTTGTACAGGTTGGGCAGCACCGACGAGTAGAAGCGTATGTTGTCCTCGACGAGCATGATCATCTGCACGCCGGCCTCCTCGATGTCGTGGTCAATGTTCATGCGGTCCTCTATGAGCTTGATGATGGAGAGGATGAGGTTG
>DGHX01000042.1:40892-43260 GCA_002392835.1 Prevotella sp. UBA3837
GAGAGGATGAGGTTGGTGTTGCCCAGCCAGCAGAACACGTAGTCGAAGATGGACATGTCCTCGTCCTGCATGCGGCGTGTGATGCCGTGGCTGAAGGGGGTGAGCACCACGCAGGGCACGTCGTGTTTCAGCGCCTTCACCTCGCGGGCCACCTGGAAGGCGTCGTTGTCGGCGTTGCCGGGCATGCAGATGACCAGGTCAATGTCCGTCGTGTCCAGCACGTGCTGTGCCTCTTCGGTGGTCGATACCTGTGTGAACGAGGGCGGGTAGCGCATGCCCAGTTCGGTGTACTCGTCGAATATCTTCTCGTCCACGCGGCCGTCGTCCTCGAGCATGAAGGCATCGTAGGGGTTGGCCACGATGAGCACGTTGAAGATGCGGCGCGTCATCAGGTGGGAAAAGGACACGTCTTTCAGGTAGAAGGAATCAAATTCGCGGGGGATATTGTTGCTCTCGTTCATAATTGTTGGATTTTGTGGCTAACTTACAGACCCCACCCCCAACCCCTCCCCTTGAAGGGAGGGGAGTGCCTACGGGCATCGGAGGCGGCGCCGAGCCCCTCCCATCAAGGGGAGGGGGGTGCCTACGGGCATCGGAGGCGGAGCCGCTCCCCTCCCTTCAAGGGGAGGGGTTGGGGGTGGGGTCTGTATTGTTATTATTCATGTTAGCTTTCGGTGATTCGAAATATTTGCTGCAAAAGTACGAAAAAGTTTGGAGAAGTGCAAACTTTTTCGTACTTTTGCAGCGCTATGAAAATATTTACTGCGGCTCAGATACATGAGCTTGACAATTATACCATTGAGCACGAGCCGGTGAAGTCGATAGACCTCATGGAGCGTGCCGCACGGGCGCTGGCCGACGCTATTGCCGGGCAGTGGAGCCAGGACGTGCCCGTCGTAGTCTTCGCCGGGCCGGGCAACAACGGGGGCGACGCGCTGGCCGTGGCCCGCCTGCTCATGGAGCAGGGCTACCAGGTGCAGACCTATTTGTTCAACATCACGGGTAAGCTCTCGGCCGACTGTGCCGAGAACCGGCAGCGCCTGCTGTCGAAGAAGGGACGCCCACTGTTCACCGAGGTGACGCAGGAGTTCGACCCGCCGCGACTGGAGCCCGGCATGCTCATCGTGGACGGCCTCTTCGGCTCGGGGTTGAACAAGCCGCTGGCCGGAGGCTTCGCCTCGCTGGTGAAGTACATCAACGCCTCGCCGGCACAGGTGGTGAGCATCGACGTGCCGTCGGGACTGATGACCGAGGACAACTCGTACAACGTGCGGGCCAACATCGTGCGGGCCACGATGACCCTCACCCTGCAGCAGCAGAAGCTGAGCTTCCTCTTCGCCGAGAGCCAGCAGTTCGTAGGCCGTGTGCAGGTGCTCGACATAGGGCTCAGCGCCGAGGGCACCGAGCGCATAGAGTCGCAATACACCCTGATGGAGGGCGCCGATGCCGCAGCCCTGCTGCGGCCCCGCAATGCCTTCGACCACAAGGGCACCATGGGCCACGCACTGCTGGTGGCCGGCAGCTATGGCATGGCCGGCGCAGCCCTGCTGGCAGCACGTGCCTGCATGCGCAGCGGAGCCGGCAAGCTGACGGTGCACACGCCGCGCCGCAACGTGCCCATCCTGCAGATGGGAATACCCGAGGCCGTCATACACACCGACCGCGAGGAGACTATCTTCAGCGAGGCCGTGCCCACCGAGGGCTTCCAGGCCGTGGCCGTGGGACCCGGCATAGGCACCACCGAGCAGACGGCCATTGCCATGATAGCGCAGCTGCGCCGTGCACAGTGCCCTGCCGTGGCCGATGCCGACGCGCTGAACATACTGGCCACGAAGCACGCCTGGCTGCAGCAGCTGCCCAAGGGCATCATCCTCACCCCGCACCCCAAGGAGCTGGAGCGGCTGGAGGGGCAGTGCACCGACAGCTACGAGCGGCTGATGAAGGCGCGTCAGCTGGCCGAGCGACTGCAGGGCTACGTCATACTGAAGGGTCACCACACCGCCGTGTGCATGCCCGACGGGCACATCGTGTTCAACAGCACCGGCAACGCCGGCATGGCCACCGCAGGCAGCGGCGACGTGCTCACCGGCATACTCTTAGGACTCCTGGCCCGGGGCTATCAGCAGCGCGACGCTTGCATGCTCGGCGTGTACCTGCACGGCTTGGCTGGCGACCTGGCTGCCGACGAGCTGGGACAGGAGAGTCTCATGGCCAGTGACATCGTCAGCTATCTGCCCCAGGCCTTCCGCACCCTCGCCGGATGAGGTGTCTTTCGTTTGAAAGAACACTCTGTGTGATGGAAGGAGCGGACGCTGCAGGGGCAATATAGTATCCTTGCGGGAAGTCAGTGACCCCACCCCCTGCCCCT
>DGHX01000042.1:43456-43578 GCA_002392835.1 Prevotella sp. UBA3837
AGTGCCTACGGGGTCCCATGTGGCGATCAAGGCGGCAACCGCTCCCAGGGTATCATGTGGCGGTCAAGGCGGCAGCCGCTCCCCGGGGTATCATGTGGCGGTCAAGGCGGCAGCCGCTCCCC
>DGHX01000042.1:43676-45882 GCA_002392835.1 Prevotella sp. UBA3837
GGGTCGGGGGTGGGGTCAGTATCTTTTCTCTCATCTCTCCTCTTTTCTTTCTCACGCGCGCGTGTCACGCGCGTGAGTGCCATTTTGGTTGCACCGAAATTGATAATCAGACAGTTAGTGGTGTTTCGTTTTGCTTGCACCGTTGTTCGTTTTGGTTGCACCGAGCCCGTACCGGCGGCCTCCAATTTTTCACGAGCGGCCTCCAATTTTTCACGAGCGGCCTCCATTTTTCAAAATGCGGCCTCCATTTTTTCACGAGCGGCCCGCATTTTTTCACGAGCGGGCCGCTTTTTTTTGTCCCAGGCCCTGGGATTTTCACGAGCGGCCCGCATTTTTTTGTCCCAGGCCCTGGGATTTTTACGAGCGGCCCGCGCAGAAATAAATCCTGCATTGGCATTTTCTTCTGCCGGCCCCATCGCTTTTCATTCCGTTTACCAACTTTCCACCCTTCACCCTTCACCCTCCACCCTCCACCAAACACCTCCCGGTGCAACCAAAAAACTCTCACGCGTGTATCCCGTGCATGCGTGCGCGTAGCCATATATTTCTGATGCTGACCGCCATGCACGGGCGTAAAAAGAGTTAGACTTTGTTTCTTCATGTTAAAGAAGCTGAAACTGCGAAATCTTACGCAGAATTTGATTAATTTTGTAGCCGATTAAGAAAAAACACCTCATGACATGAAAATACTACAGCATATATGGGCGCTGGCCCTGACCGTCATCCTGCTTCATACCTCTCTCTGCCCCGCATCAGCACAGACACAGCTCACCCCGTGGAGGCCCGGCGTCACCACCGAGGGAGCCGTCTACTTCCTGCCCAAGACCCTGCTGCGCGTCAGCGTGCTCGTCGAGAAGACCACCTACGAGCCGGGCGACTTTTCGGTCTTCGCACAGCGATACCTGCGCATGCCCGACGTCAGCCAGGAGCCCAGCGTTGCCTACCGTGTGGTCGACGTGATGCAGACCGCCTTGCCCGTGGCCGACACCACGAAGGCCTACAGTGTCCGCTTCGACGCCCGCACCATGGCGGCACGCGTCAGCCTGAGCGACGACGGACGCCTGCTGGGACTGAACATCGACGATGCCGCCGACGTGGACGAGCCCGAAGCCTTCATGCCCGCAGAGCGCCAGCGGCAGGTGAACCCACGCCAGTTCTTGACCGAGGAGATACTCTCGTGCGGAAGCACGGCAAAGATGGCCGAGCTGACGGCACGCGAAATCTACGACCTGCGCGAGAACCGCAAGCTGCTCATCAAGGGGCAGGCCGACTTCATGCCGCAGGACGGGCGGCAGATGCAGATCATGCTCGACGAGCTGGACCGCCAGGACCAGGCCCTCAGCTCGCTCTTCGTGGGCACCACCGTGCGCGACACCACTGAGCACATACTCTGGGTAGACCCGCAGACACTCGTAGCCAGCGGACAGCGGCAGGTGCTCTTCCGCCTGTCGCAGATGCACGGACTGGTGGAGGCCGACGACCTGTCGGGCGCACCCTACTATATCACTGTCGAGGACATCAGCCAGCTGCCGGAACCCGAGCCCGTGGAGAAGAAGAAAGGACAGAAGGCCGTGCAGGGCATCTATGTGAACGTGCCCGGGCGGATGCGCTCCACCATCTACGAGGGCATCAGCACCGTGGTGAGCGACGAGCTGGCAGCACCCCAGTTCGGACAGACCATGCTCCTCAGCGCCAGCCTCTTCAACAAGCGCTACACCACACGCCTGTGGCTCGACGCCCTCACCGGAGCCGTGCAGCGGCTGGATGCCGAGCAGCCGAAGTAGGCCATGGAAAAGAAAGACCTTAATTCATAACAACTATTTATAAAACAAACAACACTTATGAAACCAACCTTATTCCTGCTTGCTGCTGGCATGGGCAGCCGCTATGGCGGACTGAAGCAGCTCGACGGTCTGGGCCCCAACGGCGAGACCATCATGGACTATAGTATTTACGATGCCATACAGGCCGGCTTCGGCAAGATAGTGTGGGTCATCCGTCGTGACTTCGAGGAGCAGTTCCGCACGCAGATCCTGGCCAAGTACGAGGGGCAGGTGCCCTGCGAGCTCTGCTTCCAGGCCCTCGACGCACTGCCCGAGGGCTTCAGCGTGCCCGAAGGCCGCGTCAAGCCCTGGGGAACGAACCACGCCGTGCTCATGGGCAAGGACGTCATCAAGGAGCCCTTCTGCGTCATCAACTGCGACGA
>DGHX01000114.1 GCA_002392835.1 Prevotella sp. UBA3837
TCGTTGGTGAGGAAGCCACGGCTCATCTGACCGAAACGGCGGAAGGCCTGTTGCAGACGGTGGCTGATGGGGGCGGGAAGCCAGAAGTGGAGTGGGGAAGAGACGAGCCCTGGGGCGTAGCTGCTCGGCGGAAGTGTCGCGCTCAGCTTGTTGTTGACGAAGTCGGCCATGCGCTGTGCCGGCGCGGTCTGCTTCCTGTTGCCCTGTTGCCAGCAGAGCCGTTCGAGCTGTTCCTGATACTCCATGACGCAGAGGGGATGCTGGTCTGTCGATACGTCGTCGGGATGCAGCTCCACCACCATGCCCGAGTTGCTCCACTGGGTGCCGCGGCTGGCGGGACTCATGCCGTTGACGACGAGCTGCTCACTGCCGGTGGCTGCGGGGATGACGAAACCGCCGGGACACATGCAGAAGCTGTAGACGCCGCGGCCGTCGACCTGCGTCACGAAGCTGTATTCGGCGGCTGGCAGATAGTGGCCGCGCCCTTGTGCGCTGTGGTATTGTATCTGGTCGATGAGATGGCTGGGGTGCTCAAGTCTCACGCCGACGGCAATGCCCTTGGCCTCGAGCTGGATGCCTGCCTGATGGAGATAGCGGTAGACGTCGCGTGCGCTGTGCCCGGTGGCAAGGATGACGGGACCGCTGAACGTAAGCTCCTTGTCGGTAGTCGACTGGATGGCCCTGACGCCGACCACCTGCTGGCTGTCGTCGATGATGAGCGACGTCATGCGCGTCTGGAACAGCACCTCACCGCCGCACGAGATGATGGTGTTGCGGATGTTCTCGATGACGCGCGGCAGCTTGTCGGTGCCGATGTGTGGGTGAGCGTCGGCGAGGATGTTGGTGCTGGCGCCATGCTGGCAGAGCACATTGAGAATCTTGAGCGTGTTGCCGCGTTTCTTGCTTCGTGTGTAGAGCTTGCCGTCGCTGTAGGCTCCTGCGCCTCCTTCTCCGAAACAGTAGTTGCTCTCCTCGTCGACGGTCTGTGTGCGCGAGATGCTGGCAAGGTCTTTCTTGCGGTCGTGCACGTTCTTGCCGCGTTCCAGCACGATGGGCCTCACGCCCAGCTCGATGAGCCTCAGGGCAGCGAACAAGCCTCCAGGCCCTGCACCGACGACGATGGCCTGCCGTGGCGCTGAAGCGACGTCGGGATAGTGGGTGTGCTCGAAGGCGTCGTCGGTGGGCTGCTCGTTGATGTAGACGCGGAGCTTCAGGTTCACATAGACGGTGCGCTGGCGGGCGTCGATGCTGCGCTTGAGCACCCTGACGTGTGTGAGCTCACTCATGCGGTAGCCCTCCTCGCGTGCGATGTAGTCCTTGAGGGTGGCTTCGTTGGCTGCCTGCTGTGGTAGCAGACGGAGTGTGTATTCCTTGATCATGGCTTAAGAAGAAACTGGTTGAAGAATGTCAGCACCCTTTCCTGCGCTGCTGGCGGACATCCGTGCGGCATGTCCCACAGCTCCGTCTGCAAGCGGTCGCCGGCTTTCTGGCTTTCCCACACGTCGTGCATGATCTGGAAGGCGCGCTCGGCACCGGGCACGGGGAACAGCTTGTCCTGTGTGCCGTTGATGAAAAGCGTGGCCTTCGGACAGGCCAGACTGGCGATGTGCGGATAGTCGAGATACTGTCGGAGGGCAGGAATGCAGTTGGCAAAGCCTCCGTTCTCGCTGCGTCCATACTTCAGGGTGAGTTGCACGTCGCTCGTCACCATCCAGCAGACGGCGGCGGTGGCCTTGATGCGGTCGGACAGGGCTCCCAGCATCCATGCCCTGTAGGCGCCCATGGAGCATCCGGCACAGCCGATGCGACTGGCATCCACCTCTGGCAATGTGGCCAGCAGTTCGGTGGTGGCGATGTCGTCGTAGGTCATGAAGGCGCTGAGGTCGCGGCCATACATCATGAGGTTTCCGGCAATCATGTCGTATTTGTTGCGGTCGACGCCCTCGGCGCGTCCCCGCTCTCCCCACATGGGGGCATCGGCCGAGAACACCACATAGCCATGGCGCGCCAGAAAGTCGCCCCAGAACTGTCCGCCGTAGACGGCATCCTGCCACTGCTCGGCGTCCTTGATGACGACGGAGTCCTCGTCGAAGGGCCTTATCATCTTCTCCTTGCCGATGAAGAGGTGCGCCCCGTGGTCGTGCAGCAGGTTGATGGCGGGGTGGGGCCCTTGTGTGTCGGGGATGAGCATGTAGGCCCTCACCTTGTAGTACCTGCTCAGCTGGAACTCCAGCTTGCGTGCCTTGTAGCCGTCGCGCTGCTCTTCGCCAAGGATGCGCAGCTGGTAGTCGGCGGCAGGGGGCGGCGGCGTCATCATGCACTCAAAGACCTTTGCCCTGGCCTCTTTCTTCCATTTCCTGAAGTTCTTTGTCTTGCTGTTGCCCCATGCCATGGGGTAGGTCATGTCGGCAATCAGACTGTCGCAGTAGACGGGCATGTTCTTCAGGAACTCGTAGTTGTCGCGCTTCTGGGCCATTGCCGTCGTCGATGCCGATAGCATGAGCAAGGCACCTGCGGCACCGGCGAGAAGAGCGCGCGATGGATGTCGGAAAACGTTCATAGCTGTGGTTTGAAAAAAAGAGAGGGCGTGCAGTCCTTGCGCACGTCCTCTCTGGTTGTATGGGTTTCTGATTAGTACTCCAGCCACTTCACGTAGGCGAAGTCCTGACGGTGCGGCAGCTTGTCGTTCTTGGGGAACATGCGCACGGCAGCCTTGAAGGAGCCTGCATGAGCCGACTGGAACTTCACCTCGAAGGTGTAGAGGTTGCCCTCTTTCTTGACCACCTCAAACTGGCGGATGGCACCAA
>DGHX01000085.1:0-674 GCA_002392835.1 Prevotella sp. UBA3837
TCCTTGGAACTCCTTGAACTCCTTCGAACTCCTTGAACTCCTTCGAACTCCTTGAACCCAATTTATTAACCAAATAACAAAACTATGACAATTCCTGCAGTATTTTGGCTCGTGCCCATCGCATCGATCGTGGCACTGTGCATGGCCTGGCATTTCTTCACGCAGATGATGAAGGAATCGGAAGGCACTCCCCGCATGGCGGAAATCGCCAGCCACGTGCGCAAAGGCGCCATGGCCTATCTCAAACAGCAGTACAAGGTGGTACTCTATGTGTTTATTGTCCTGGCCATCATCTTTGCCTTCATGGCCTATGTGCTCCATGTGCAGAACCCGTGGGTTCCATTCGCCTTCCTCACGGGAGGTTTCTTCTCGGGACTGGCCGGTTTCTTCGGCATGAAGACTGCGACGTACGCCTCGGCGCGCACTGCCAACGCCGCCCGCCAAAGCCTTGACGGCGGACTGAAGATAGCATTCCGCTCGGGGGCCGTGATGGGGCTCACGGTGGTGGGTCTCGGCCTGCTGGACATTGCCATCTGGTTTGTTGTGCTCAACGGTCTCACCGACGAGTCGCTCATCGCCATCACCACCACCATGCTGACCTTCGGCATGGGTGCCTCGACGCAGGCGCTGTTTGCCCGTGTGGGCGGCGGCATCTACACCAAGGCTGCCGACGT
>DGHX01000085.1:831-5031 GCA_002392835.1 Prevotella sp. UBA3837
GTGGGCGACGTGGCCGGCATGGGCGCCGACCTCTACGAGAGCTACTGCGGCAGCATCCTCTCGACCGCGGCCCTCGGTGCAGCCGCCTTCGCATCGGTGGGCACTGACGTGCAGCTCAAGGCGGTCATCGCGCCCATGCTGATTGCCGCCGTGGGCGTGTTCCTCTCGCTGCTCGGCATCTTCTTGGTACGCACCAAGGAGGGGGCCTCGATGCACGACCTGCTCAAGTCGCTCTCGCTGGGCACCAACGTGTCGGCCGTGCTCATCGCCGTGGCCACCTTCGCCATCCTCTACCTGCTGGGGGTTGAGAACTGGCTCGGACTGTCGTTCTCGGTGATTTCGGGTCTGGCTGCTGGTGTAATCATCGGCCAAGCCACCGAATACTACACTTCGCACAGCTACAAGCCGACGCAGAAGATTTCGGAGGCTGGACTCACGGGCTCGGCCACGGTCATCATCAAGGGCATCGGCACGGGAATGATTTCGACTTGCATCCCGGTGATCACCATTGGCGTGGCCATTCTGATGAGCTACATGTGCGCCAACGGCTTCGACCTCTCAATGTCGTCGGAGAGTCTGGCTCATGGTCTCTACGGCGTGGGCATCGCCGCCGTGGGCATGCTATCAACACTGGGCATCACGCTGGCCACCGACGCCTACGGCCCCATTGCCGACAATGCCGGCGGAAACGCCGAGATGAGTGAGCTGGGCGAGGAAGTGCGCCACCGCACCGACGCGCTCGACGCCCTGGGCAACACCACCGCCGCCACCGGCAAGGGTTTCGCCATCGGCTCGGCTGCGCTCACCGCCCTGGCTCTGCTGGCTTCGTACATAGAGGAAATAAAGATTGCCATGGAGCGCGCCGACGTGATGATGACCAACGTGAAGGGTGAAGTGATCAGCGCGGCCCAGGCCACCATCCCCGACTTCATGAACTTCTTCCAGGTGAACCTGATGAACCCGAAGGTGCTCGTGGGTGCGTTCATCGGAGCCATGGCCGCCTTCCTGTTCTGCGGTCTCACCATGGAGGCTGTAGGCCGCGCCGCACAGAAGATGGTGGAGGAAGTGCGCCGCCAGTTCCGCGAGATTGCCGGCATCCTGGAGGGCAAAGCCACTCCCGACTACGGTTCGTGCGTGGAGATTTCGACGCGCGCTGCCCAGCACGAGATGATATTCCCGAGCATCCTGGCCATCATCATCCCCATCGTAGTGGGCTGCCTGCTGGGCGTTGCAGGTGTGCTGGGTCTGCTGGTGGGCGGTTTGTCGTGCGGATTCACGCTGGCTGTGTTCATGGCCAACGCCGGTGGCGCATGGGACAATGCCAAGAAGAACGTGGAGGAAGGCAATTTCGGCGGAAAGGGCTCGTTTGCCCACAAGGCCACCATCGTGGGCGACACCGTGGGCGACCCGTTCAAGGACACCAGCGGCCCGTCGCTCAACATCCTCATCAAACTGATGTCGATGGTGAGCATCGTCATGGCTGGACTGACCGTGGCTTTCATCTAGTCAAGGACACGAAAAGGATGCCCTATCGCTAAAATAGCTTAAAAAAACCTTGCAAAGTTCGAAAATTCATTGTGATTCGTTAACTTTGCAAGGTTTTAATCAAAAGTAATTGGCCACTATCCTAAATCTCATATATAATGAACACAGACAACAACACCGATAAAGTTGACGGAACTGAGCGTGAGCACCATCACCACAGCAGCAGCGAAAGCGGCGAGCACCGCCACCATCATCACAGCAGCAGCGAGAGCGGCGAGCACCATCACCACCATCACAGCAGCAGCGAGAGCGGCGAACATCATCACCACAGCAGCAGCTCAAGCGACAGTGGCAGTTCGAGAGGCAGTTCAGACAGCGGCGGAGAACACCATCACCACCATTCGCACAAGAGCCGTGAGAAAGAGCGCAAGGCCAATTCGAAACATCGTGTTGGTTTGTTCGAGCGCAGATATCTGCCATCCGTCAAGAAAAGGAAGATCATAGCCAAATGGCTCTATTTCTTTCTTTGGGTGGCTGTCATCATCGTGTTTGCCACGCTGGCCTTCGTCACCATCTTCAACATCGAGTAGATTACTTTGTTGCATAAAAACCACAGAGGAACACGGAAATAAGAATCCGTGTTCCTCTGTGTTTTTTTGAAGCTGTGCTTCGTCGCGCCATGCGGGACGACGGATTCGGAAATCCGCCGAACAGAACCGCCGAACACATGGGCGAACAGAGACGCTTTCAGCGTTCTGATGGCAGTATATTATCTGCGCGTAACACGGAACCAGTCGGCATCGATCCATCCGCGATTGGCCTTCGGACTGGTTTCTACGGCCACAAAACCGATTTTTGCACCTATCCACTTGCCCTCCTTCATGATGAAGGCCTCGCCCGCAGGCTTGAAAGACTTTCCGTTGCTGCTCCAGGCAAAGCGGCACTGGCCGTGGCTCACCTCCATGCGCAGATAGATGTCCTCGTGGATGGCAGGCTGATAGTCAATCTTGTCCCTCTGTGTAGGCTTCAACGTGGCCAGCACGTTGACCGACTGTTCATGGCCTTTGTCGGCAGCCTTGCAGACGAGTTGCTGCAGCTGGAACTCATCGCCTACGCGCTCCACCACCAGGGCGCTGTAGTCGAGCCCCATCATGATGATGCCCCCCATCTGGTGCTGGTCCTTCGACGTGAAGCGCAGCTTGGCTGTTGCCACAAACTCGTCGGAAGGTGTTTTCTGCAGCAGCATGCTGGGCACCTCCCAAAGGTTTTTGCTGCCTTCGGAGAGCTTGTAGGTGTAGAGCCTCATGGTTCCGAAGGCCGTGGGCATGCCGAACGTCTGGTCATAGTTGGCCTGCCACTGCCATTGCCTGCCCAGCACGGGGGCGTTGAACTCGTCGCTCTCGGCAGGGTTGACGATGGTGGTGGAGTTGCTCTTCGGTTTTTTGTAGGTGCTGACGGGCTCGCCCTTATTTCCCATGATGGGCCAGCCACTCGACCAATCGACGGGCTGCAGATGAACCACGCGTCCGTAGGCCTCTTTGTCCTGGAAATGCACAAACCAATCCTCTCCAAACGGCGTGTGAACCCATCCTCCCTGATGAGGGCCGTTGATGGGCGTCTTGCCTTGGGCCAGTACCACTTTGTGCTCGTAGGGGCCGAAAGGCGACCGCGAGCGCATGGCCAGCTGAAAGCCTGTGGGCACTCCTCCCGCCGGACACATGATCCAGTACCATCCATCGCGCTTGTAGAACTTGGGTCCCTCGCAGGTGCGGTTTTCGGTGCCGTTGCCGTCGAACACGATCACGGGTTCGCCTATGGGAGCCGTGCCTTCGGCGTTCATCTCGCGCACGGTGAGCACCGAGGCAAAGCGCGACCTCGAATTGGCCCAGCCATTGACAAGATAGCACCGCCCGTCGTCGTCCCACAGTGGCGTGGTGTCTATCATTCCCTTGCCCTCGATGACGCACACGGGCTTCGACCATTCGCCCGCGGGGTCCTTCGCCTTCACCATCATTACGCCATAGTCGGGATCGCCCCAATAGATGTAGAACTCACCGTTGTGATGGCGTATGCTGGGCGCCCAGATGCCGTTGCCGTGCGAAGGTTTGTCGAACACCTCCCTAGGCTCGAGCCGTTTCACCGCATGGTTGATGATTTGCCAGTTCACAAGATCCCTGGAGTGCAGGATGGGCAGCCCTGGAATGCACTGGAAGGAACTGGCCGTGAGATAGTAGTCCTCGCCCACCACGCACACATCGGGGTCTGAATAGTCTGCATTGATGATGGGGTTGACGAAAGTACCGTCGCCCCTGTCGGGCGACCAAACCTCTGACCGTTGCTGTGCCTCGGCCACGAAGGGCCACAGCAGCATAAAGATGAAAAAAACTGTCTGTTTCATATCTTTTTTATTAGTTTCTTTATTCTTTCTGGAGTTAGCTGTATTTAACGAGCCTTTGGCTCATGAAGTTAGCGGAAGTTAACGGAAGCCCCCCTCTACTGGTCTTCCATCAGCTTGCGGTAGCGAATGCGCTTGGGTTCCTCCAGCCCCAGTCGCTGCGCTTTGTTTGCTTCGTAGTCAGTGTAGTTGCCCTCGAAGTAGAACACATTGCCGTCGCCTTCGAAAGCCAGAATGTGAGTGCAAATGCGGTCGAGGAACCAGCGGTCGTGTGAGACCACCATCACGCAGCCGCCGAATTCCTGAAGGCCTTCCTCGAG
>DGHX01000021.1:0-2235 GCA_002392835.1 Prevotella sp. UBA3837
AGGGGCCGGGGGTGGGGTCAGTAACATTCCCCACGAAATCTCGTAACACCGAATGTCTGCTCCTGCTTCAGTTCTTTGCTTCCGGGTAGCTGATGCGAGTGTGGTAGATGGTCTTCAGCTTCTCGATGAGCACCGTCTTGGCGTACTGTATGTCGCGGAAGGTGATGGGGCACTCGCGGAAATAACCCTCCTGCACCTGACCGTCGATGATTCGCTCCACCAGGTTCCTGATGCTCTGCTCCGTATAGTCGGGCAGCGAGCGCGAGGCGGCCTCCACGGCGTCGGCCATCATCAGTATGGCCTGCTCCTTGGTGAAGGGGTTGGGGCCGGGGTAGGTGAACAGCAGGTCGTCGACGGGCTCGTCGGGGTGCTCGTTCTTGTATTTGATGTAGAAGTACTTTGCCTTGCCCTGTCCGTGGTGAGTGGCAATGAGGTCGCGCACCTGTCGCGGCAGGTGGTACTTGTCGGCCAGCTTCAGCCCCTCGGTGACGTGGCTGATGATGTACTGTGCGCTCTCGATGTAGCTGAGGTGCTCGTGCGGCGATATGCCTCCTGACTGGTTTTCGGTGAAGTAGATGGGGTTCTGCATCTTGCCGATGTCGTGGTAGAGTGCTCCTGTGCGCACAAGCATGGCGTTGGCGTTGATTCTCAGTGCTATCTCTGCTGCGAGGTTGCCCACCTGTATGCTGTGGTTGAAGGTTCCCGGTGCCACCTCGCTCATGCGCCGCAGCAGGGCCTTGTTGGTGTTCGACAGCTCGATGAGTGTGATGTCGCTCACGAATCCGAAGGTCTTCTCCACGATGTAGAGCAGGGGGTAGGAGCAGAAGACGACGAGTCCGCTGATGACGATGTAGGTGAGGTCGCTGGGGTCCAGCTCGGCCAGGTCGCCCTGGCGTATGAGCCACAGGGCGAGGCGGGTAGCGGCGGCAGTGAGTATGTAGAGTGCTGCCGTCCAGAAGAGCTGCGAGCGGCTGCTGAGCTCGCGCAGCGAGAAGATGACCACCAGTCCGCTGAGCACCTCCACGGCGATAAAGTCGAGTGGGTGCTGCAGCATGCAGGCGCAGATGAGCACCACGGTGATGTGGGTCATGAAGGCGGTGCGCGAGTCCATGAACACGCGCACGAAGATGGGCACGATGGCGAAGGGTAGTATGAAGACGTGCAGCAGGTTATGGCTGACGAGGATGGAGGCGAGCAGTGTGAACACGATGATGAGCGCGTAGAGCATGCAGGCCGATCGCAGCCGGCTGAAGTAGTCCTTGCGGTAGATGCCCAGGTAGACGGTGAAGACGATGATGAAGAGCAGCACGTAGAGCACCTTGCCCAATAGCGAGAAGCCTGTGTCGTTGGAGTTCAGCCGCTCCTCCACCTCGCGCTGGTAGCAGACGATGGCCTGGTAGGTGTCCTCGTCGACGAGGTCGCCGCGGCTCACTATCTTCTGTCCGCGCAGCACCACCTTGCTGCTGGGAGCCACGTTGCGCATCATGTCCTGGCGTGTGGTCGCGCTGCGCAGGCTGTCGTAGCACAGGTTGGGCACGATGTACTCGTTGATGTTCATCTCCTGCAGCTCGTCGATGTAGTGGCTCACGGTGGGGTCGCTGATGAGCTGCTCGTAGGCCTGGCGGGGCGTCAGCGCGTCGGCGGCGCTGACGAGGACGGCGTTCTCCTGCTCCACGCGCCACAGCATCTGGTCGGCGCCCAGCGGTTCCTTCGTGTCGATGATGCCGCGCTGGTAGAGCGTCTGCAGGCGGTTGCTCACCAGGTATTTCAGGTCGTTGCTCAGCACGAAGCTGTGGCCGGCGGCCCAGTGCTGGCGGAAGCTGCGCAGCTGGCGTGTGGCCGTTTCCTGGTCGTAGACGTAGTAGGGGCGGAAGTCTTTCAGGGCCTCCTCGCGTTCCTGGGCCAGCGCGGCCTCGCTCTTGTACACGGGGAAGTCGAAGGAGGCCGTCAGGTCGGCATAGCTCCACGGACGATCCTTCTCCACTTTGAAGCTGACGCTGCGCTCGCGGGGCATGAACCACACGATGGCAGCCACGGTGACGATGACGAAGCCGATGCGCACGGCCATGTCGCGCCACGACAGTTGGGTCTTTAGGTTGAAGTTAATCATTGCTGCGTGCAAAGGTACGAATAAGCGGGCGAAAAACAAAGAAAAATCCTGTTTTTCTTTGGTTTTTTCGGTTTTGCGAGGTGGATTATGTTGTTGTTTGAATTACTGACCCCACCCCCAACCCC
>DGHX01000021.1:2387-15416 GCA_002392835.1 Prevotella sp. UBA3837
TCCCTTGTAGGGGAGGGGTTGGGGGTGGGGTCAGTAACTTCCCCCCACGAAGTCTGCAACTCCCTGATTCCTATTGCTCTTCGCTCTTCAGCGGTATGCGTACCCAGCTGACGTTGCGGCGCTGTCCCTGCCGGTCGCGCAGGGTGAAGGTGTGTGGGTGTCCGGGCATGAAGGGCCAGCGTATGAACTGCTGGAGGCTGAGCACGGGGCGCTGGTCTATCTGCTCGATGATGTCGCCCTGGCGCAGTCCGGCCTGGTAGGGCTCGCCCTGCTCCCAGACCAGTCCCACCTGTGGGCGTCCCAGCTCGTCGGCCACGAAGGCTATCTCCAGCTGGCGGTTGTCTACTGGGCAGGGCTGCTGCCCGCTCTGTGGCAGGAAGAAGAGCCGGCGCTGGCGTGGGGTGAAGATAAGTGCTCCGTGCTGCAGCAGCGGTGCCCCCAGGTGCGAGCCTCCCTGTGTGGTGATGGCGTGCAGGTTGCTGAAGGCGTAGTCGCCCAGCTGTAGGTTGTCGAGCTGCATGAACACCACCTCGCCCTCGGGCTCCATGCCCCCCAGCCCTATGGCGTGCCTGCCTGTGGAGCGCCCCTCTATGGTGAGGCCGCGCAGGCTCTGTCCCTCGTCGGCGGTGGCGGCGTCGAAGTGGGCCTTGTTCATGGCGAAGAAGCGCCTGCTGCCGGTGTCGATGAGCACTCGCTCACGCTGCCGTCCGAAGGGTGTGATGTCTACGTATGGCACGTGGAAGTTCAGCGTGTAGCGCAGGCTGATGGCGCCGTCGGTCTCCTGTCGGAAGAGGTCGCGTCGGTCGGTGATGATGAACTGTCGTCGCGGCACGTCGATTTTCATGCTCAGCCCGCTGTTCACCAGGTCGAAGCCCAGTATGCCGTCGATGTGGCTGCCCGGTGCGTGCTGCTGCACGGTGGCGTGGCAGTGCTCCAGCACCACGCTGCCTATGAGCATGGGTGGCAGCTGCACCATGGTCACGGTGTCGGTTCGCCCTGTGGCGTCGTGGGATAGTATTCCTCCTGCCCGTGGGCTGTCGGCCAGTGGTGTTCCGCTGAACACCACGGTGAGCCCTGCCCCGGTGTCGAGCAGGAATCGGTAGCTGCGTCCGTCGATGGTCAGCGGCACGTACACCTGTTGTCGGTCCCACTCAATGTCGATGGTGTCGGCGAAGTTGACGGCCGACGCCACGATGTCGGCGCTGTAGCGGCCCAGTGGCTGTGCCTGAGCCGGAGTGGATGAAAAATGAAAAATGAGAAATGAAAGATGAAAAATGGCCATGCGGCAAAGCCAGGATGGGGTGGGGAGGCTTGCTGGGCTTTCTAGTCTTACTAGTCTTTCTAGTCTTACTAGTCTTTCTAGTATTACTAGTTTTACTAGCCCTACTAGTTTTACTAGCCCTTCTAACCCTGTTAAAGTATCAGCCCTCATCATGCGGCATTTTTCATTATTCATTTCTCATTTATCATTTAGCGCGAAGCGCGCAGCTCTTCCAGCAGCCTGTCGGCGTGGCCCCACTTGTCCATCATGAAGAGGACGTAGCGGATGTCGACGCCTATGCAGCGTGCCAGGTCCGAGTCGAAGAAGATGTCGCTGGAGAGCGAGTCCCAGTTGCCGTCGAAGGCCAGGCCTATGAGCCTGTTCTGCCCGTCGAACATGGGGCTTCCGCTGTTTCCTCCTGTGATGTCGTTGGTGGTGAGGAAGCACAGCGGCATCTGTCCGGCCTCCTTCAGCAGGGTGATCATCTCAGGCTCCACGCGGTAGTCCTCCACTCTGTCGCCAGTGAGCATCTTCTTCACCATGCTCGGTGCCTGCGTCTGCCATCCTGAGTTCTTCCCGCCCAGGGTGTAAGGCTTCACCTGTCCGTAGCTCAGTCGCAGTGTGAAGTTGGCGTCGCTGTAGTGGGGCTGGTCCTGCTCCATGCGCAGCTTGGCAGCGCAGAGCAGCTGCTCCTGCTGGTCAATGCTGTCGCTCACCTCGGCCAGCAGCTTGATGAAGACGTCGCGCATCACGGTCAGGTCGAAGCCGTACTGCACGCCCAGGTCCTTCTTGTTGCTCTTCTTGTTGGTGTAGATGCGGCCTTTCTTGATGAGTGCCGACTTCTTGTACAGGTAGTTGGCGTAGGCCTGGCAGTCGCCGTCGAAGCGGCTGTCGATGGTCTTGTAGAAGTCGGGCAGCCAGCTGTCGTCCTTCAGCTGCTCTCTGTAGTTTTTGAGCAGGGTGCCCAGCACCTCGCGGTCGGTGCTGAGGTCCCAAGTGTCGCTGTTGTCCTTGAAGTTCACGTGCTCGCGCTTTCCGCTTCCCACGGGCTGCATTCGCCCGCTGTGCAGGCGCATGGCCCGCTGCGACAGCTCGTCGCTGCGCATGAAGGTCTCTGCCCAGAGTGTGAGCGACTCTGCCAGGCTGGTGCGCTTCTGGTACAGGCGGGCCAGCTTGTCGAAGTCCACGCGCTGCGTCTTTGCCCCGCTGCAGCAGGCGCCGCTGTCAGCCGAGCAGCAGGCAGCTGTGTCCTGCCACTGTGCCAGCTGAGCCTCGAAACGCTGCTTCTGGGCAATGAGCCCAATGCTGTCGATGCACTTGTTCATGCCTATGGAGTTCTTCCAGTAGTTGCTGCTCTGGGCGTACTTCGAGTCGTACTTGATGCGCACGGCCTCCGACTGGTCCATGTGGCGCTTCATCACCTCCTGCTTCACGCCGCGCACCTGTGCGCGGGCTGCGTTCTCGGCGTATCGCTCGCTGATGCCGTAGCTCGACAGGTATCGCGACGTGCTGCCGGGGTAGCCCATGGTCATCGAGAAGTCGCCCTCGCGGTAGCCCTCGTTGGAGATGCGTGCCCAGTGCTCGGGGTGGTAGGGCACGTTGTCCTTCGAGTAGGCAGCAGGGCCGTTGGTCTTCGGGTCGGCATAGATGCGGAACACCGAGAAGTCGCAGGTCTGCCTCGGCCACATCCAGTTGTCGGTCTCTCCGCCGAACTTACCCATCGACTTAGGTATGGCGAATACCAGTCGCAGGTCGGTGAAGTCGCGGTAGGTGGTGGCATAGTATCGGTTGCCCTCGTAGAAGGGCTTCACCTCCATGCGCAGGGTGCTGTCCTGGGCCTTCACCTGCTGTGACAGTGCCCGCTCCAGGCTGTCGAGGAAGATGGCCTGTCCGGCGGTGCTCATCTGCTGGAAGGCTGGGGTGATGACCTGGTCGGTGATGTCCTTCTGCTCCACCATGAAGCTCACGAACATGTCTTCGTTGGGCAGCTCCTCGGCGTAGCTCTTCGCGCAGAATCCGTTCAGCATGTAGTCGTGCTCGGTGGTGCTGTGCGAGCGTATGGCCTCGAAGCCGCAGTGGTGGTTGGTGAAGACGAGCCCGTCGGGGCTGACGACGACACCCGAGCAGTAGCCCGAGAAGTTGACCACCGAGCGCATGATGGCGTCGTCGGCCTCATAGAGTTTCTCCTTCGGCAGCTGGTATCCCTCCAGCTGCATCTTCTCGTAGACGGCCTGCGGCAGGTCGCACAGTGTCCACATGCCCTCGTCGGCCTGAGCACCGCTGAAGGCCAGCGTCCCGAGGAGCGTAAAGAGTAGTTTTTTCATCTTTTTTCTTATTTGTTATAGTTTCTGGGTGCAAAGGTACGAAAAAAAAGGCGAAGCACGAACAAAAGCTATGCTTTTCTTGTCAATGCGCGAAGTACTTCCCTATGACGGGCAGGCTGCGCAGCGGCAGGTCGCGGTGCACGATGAGCGCCAGGAAGAGGGCTACGAGCAGGGTGTTGCAGGCCAGCTGTGCCCACAGGGGCAGGGCTGCCGTCTGCGTCATGACGAGGAAGAGTGCGGCGGCCACGGCGGTGTAGAGGCCTATGTCGCGCAGCGGATAGCGTATGGGGTAGTAGTGCTGGCCTATGGCGTAGCTGAGCAGCATCGACACGCCGTAGGCGGCGAAGCCTGCCCAGGCGCAGGCCATGTAGCTGAAGCGGGGTATGAACAGCACGTCGATGGCGATGAGCACTACGGCCCCGGCGGCTGAGAAGACGGCTCCCCAGATGGTGCGGTCGGTGAGCTTGTACCAGAAGGAGAGGTTGAAGAACACACCGAACATCATCTCTGCCGCCATCACGATGGGCACCACGCGCAGGCCCTCCCAGTAGCTGCGCCCTATGATGTGCTTCAGCAGGCTGAGGTAGGCCATGACGGCGAGGAAGGCCAGCAGGGTGAAGATGACGTAGAACTTCATGGCCTTGGCGTAGGTCTCGCGGTTGTCCTTCTCCTTTGACTTGCCGAAGACGAAGGGCTCGTAGGCGAAGCGGAAGGCCTGGGTGATCATGACCATGATCATGGCTATCTTGATGCAGGCGCCGTAGATGCCCAGCTGCGTGCGGGCCTCGGCGGCGGTGCCGTCGTAGAGGTAGGGGAAGAGAATCTGCGACGCTGCCTGGTTCAGCTGGCCCACCACGCCCATGATGAGCAGGGGCCAGGTGTAGCTGAGCATGCGGCGGCAGGCGGCGGCATCGAAGCCGAAGCGCAGGCCGCGCAGCTCCTTCCACAGCATGAGGAGCGTGGCCACGGTGCACAGCAGGTTGATGTAGAAGACGAAGGCTACGTCAAGCGTGAATGCGTCGTCGTAGATGCCCAGCGGGTCCCACTGCAGGGCGGGCAGCACGATGAGGTAGAGCACGTTGAGCGTGATGTTGAGCAGGATGTTGAAAATCTTCAGCGCGGCAAACTTCAGCGGCTTGTGTTGGTAGCGCAGGTAGGCGAAGGGAATGGCGGTGAAGGCGTCGATGGCCACGGTGACGTACATCACTCCCACGAACTCGGGGTGGTCGGCATAGCCCACGGCGGACGCTATGGGCTGCAGCAGCAGGAGCACCACGGCTATGGAGAACAGCGACGTGGTGGCCAGCATGCGCAGCGTGGTGCCGTAGATGCGGCGCGGGTCCTCGCCCTCGCGGTTCATGAAGCGGAAGAAGGTGGTCTCCATGCCGAAGGTGAGCAGGATGATGAGTATGGAGACGTAGGCATAGACGTTGGTGATGACGCCGTATTCGCCACCCGAGGCGGCGAAGCGGGCCGTCTGGATGGGCACCAGCAGGTAGTTGATGAAGCGGGCGACGATGCTCGACAGGCCGTAGATGGCGGTATCCTTGACTAAGGTTCTGAGACTTGGCATAAGGGGGTTATTTGGTAGATGGAGTAGTTTTTACCCTCCGAAGAACAGGGCGGCGATGAATATGGCGGCGATGATGCCGGCCAGGTCGGCCAGCAGGCCGCAGGTGACGGCATGGCGGGTGTGGCGTATGCCCACGCTGCCGAAGTAGACGGCGAGGATGTAGAACGTGGTGTCGGTGCTGCCCTGGAAGATGCACGACAGGCGCCCCACGAAGGAGTCGGCGCCGTAGGTGGTCATGGTGTCGACCATCATGCCGCGGGCGCCGCTGCCGCTGAGGGGCTTCATCAGGGCCGTGGGCAGGGCCTCGACGAACTGGGTGTCGAAGCCCAGGGCACCCACCAGCCACCGCACGCCGTCGATGAGCCAGTCCATGGCCCCGCTGGCGCGGAACACACCGATGGCCACGAGGATGGCCACCAGGTAGGGGATGATGCGCACGGCGGTGGTAAACCCCTCCTTGGCACCCTCGACGAAGGCATCGTAGACGTTCACCCGCTTGCGCATGCCGGCCAGGATGAAGCCCACGATGATGGTCATCAGCAGGATGTTGGCCACGCTGACGCTCACCTGGTTCATGACCACCGGGCTGAGCCGGCTGAAGCCCCAGATGATGGCGGCCACGGCGAGGCACATGCCGCCCAGGGTGAGCAGCAGGGTGCGGCTGAGCAGGTTGATGCGCTGGAAGAGCGAGGTGACGATGACCCCGGCCAGGGTGGAGAAGAAGGTGGCCAGGAGGATGGGTATGAAGACGTCGGTGGGCTGCGCCGCACCCATCTGCGCACGGTAGACGAGGATGCTCACCGGCACCAGCGTCAGCCCGCTGGTGTTCAGCACCAGGAACATGATCATCGGGTTCGTGGCCGTGTCCTTGCGCGTGTTCAGCTCCTGCATCTGCTCCATCGCCTTCAGCCCCATGGGGGTGGCGGCGTTGTCAAGGCCCAGCATGTTGGCCGAGAGGTTCATGAAGATGCTGCCCGTGACGGGGTGGCCCTTCGGGATGTCGGGGAAGAGGCGCGTGAAGACGGGGCTGAGCCAGCGCGAGAGGGCGCTGACCAGGCCACCCTTCTCGCCAATCTTCATGATGCCCAGCCACAGCGCCAGCACGCCGGTGAGGCCCAGCGAAATCTCGAAGGCCGTCTTCGACTGGGCGAAGGTGGCGTCCATCATGGCGGGGAAGACCTCCAGGTCGCCCATCACCGTGAGCTTCACCAGCGCCACGACGAAGGCTATGAGGAAAAAAGCTATCCAGATGTAGTTCAGTACCATACTTCTTTCTGTGTGTCCGTAATAGAAGCGCAAAGGTAGCAAATCTTCACCTCATGGCCAAATAATTTTATATAAAAATACGATTTTTCTTTGTTTTTCGCTCGCTTATTCGTACCTTTGCACACACATTACTTATTACGCATGAAGCAAGAACTCACCTTTGCCCTCTTTGGCAATATATACCAGCACGAGAAGTCGGCGGCGGTGCGCCAGGTGCTCAGCAGCCTGCAGGAGCACGGGGCGCGCATACTCATGGAGTCGGCCTACCACGACTTCCTGGGCTCGGCAGGGCTGCTGACGGCCGCTGACGCCGTAGAGACCTTCAGCGGAAGCCAGTTTCATGCCGACTTCGCCATCTCCATGGGCGGCGACGGCACGCTGCTGCGCACGGCCAGCATGGTGGGGGCCAGCGAGACGCCCATACTGGGCGTGAACATGGGGCGGCTGGGATTCCTGGCCGACCTCAGTGCCCACGACTTCCCCATGGCCGTCGACATGCTCTATGCCGACGACTACCATGTGGAGAGCCGCGCACTCATACAGGTGACCAGCCACGGAGAGCCACTCGAGGGCAGCACCTGCGCACTGAACGACGTGGCCATACTGAAGCGCGACACGGCATCGATGATCAGCATCAGCACCAGCATCAACGGCGAGCACCTCACCACCTACCAGGCCGACGGACTCATCGTGTCGACGCCCACCGGCTCAACAGCCTATTCGCTGAGTAACGGAGGGCCCATCATCGTGCCGGGGACAGGCGTGATGCTGCTCACCGCAGTGGCACCACACTCGCTGAACGTCAGGCCCATCGTAGTGCCCGACTCAGTGGTCATCGACCTCACCGTGACCAGCCGCAGCCACACCTTCCTCGTTGCCGTCGACGGCCGCAGCACGAAGATGCCCGAGGGCACCACACTGCAGCTGCGGCGGGCTCCCTACGTGGCCAGGGTGGTGAAGCGCGTGGGCACCCGCTACTTCGCCACCCTGCGCGAGAAGATGATGTGGGGAGCGGACGGAAGAGTGAAAAGTGAAGAGTGAAGAGTGAAAAGTGAAAAGTGAAGAGTGAAGAATTTGCTGCCGCATCAGGTAATCATAATTACTCATTACTAATTACTAATTTCTCATTGATTATTAAGCATTAAGCATTAAGAATTAAGCATTATATTGGGTAAGATAAAACAGTGGTTTGAGTTGCCGTCGAGCCGCTATGGCTGGAAAGAGATAGCACGATGGCTGTGGGTGGCCCTGCGGGGCAACCGGCTGCAGGCGTGCCTCAACGCGGCCATCGGGCTGGTGGGCGTGGGCCTGAGCCTGCTCACGGTGTGGGCCATGCAGCGGGCCATCGACACGGCGGCAGGCGTGCGGCCCGGCTCCATCTACTGGGCCATCGGCGTCATGGCTGCCATCATCCTCGCCGAGTTCGCAGTGGGCATCTCACGCGTCTGGATACGCAACATACTGGGCGTGCGCGCTCAGAACCGCATGCAGCAGCAGCTGGTGGCCCGCCTGCTGAAACAGCAGTGGCAGGGGCGCGAGGCCATGCACTCCGGCGACATCATCAACCGCCTGGAGGGCGACGTGCGGCAGGTCGTCACCTTCCTCACCGAGACACTGCCGTCGGTGCTCAGCACCCTGGCCATGTTCATAGGAGCATTCGTCTACCTGCTCCGCATGGACACCTGGCTGGCCTTCATCACCATCGGCATACTGCCACTCTTCGCCGCAGTGAGCCGCATCTATGTGGCCCACATGCGCCGCTACTCACGCGAGGTGCGAAAGACCGACAGCGAGATTCAGAGCCTGCTCACCGAAATCATGCAGCACCGCATGCTGGTGAAGACCATGCAGGCCGAGGAGCAGATGCTGGGCCGCCTCGACGGCAAGCAGCAGACGCTGCGGCAGTGGGTGCGCCGACGCACACGCTTCTCCGTCACCAGCAACTTCTTCCTCAACTCCGGCTTCTCGCTCGGATATCTCATCGCGTTCCTATGGGGAGCACTGCGACTGCATGCCGGCACACTCACCTTCGGAGGTATGACGGCATTCCTGCAGCTGGTGTACCGCATACAGGGCCCGGCGCGCGACATCACAAGGCTGGCACCAGCCTTCGTCAGCGTGTTCACGGCAGCCGAGCGACTGATGGAGCTCGACGAGGCACCCAGCGAGGAGCAGGGACAGCCGCAGCTGCTGCCAGCACCCTGCGGCATACGCTTCAGCGACGTCACCTTCAGCTATGTCGACACACCGGGCCTGCCGCCCGTCGTCAGCCATGCCGACTACGACTTCCGCCCCGGCACCTGCACCGCCATCATGGGCCACACAGGGTCGGGCAAGACCACTCTCATACGCCTGCTACTGGCACTGGTGCGACCCCAGCAGGGCACCATCAGCATATATGGCGGAGCCGAGATCGGCTCCGCCGCTGCCACCGCCGGGCCTGCCGCCTACAGCCACGAGCTGTCGCCCTGCCACCGCGTCAACTTCGTCTACGTGCCGCAGGGCAACACCCTGCTCAGCGGCACGCTGCGCGAGAACCTGCAGCTGGCACGCCCCGACGCCACCGACGAGCAGATGCGCCAGGCGCTGCTGCTGGCCTGTGCCGACTTCGTCGACGAGCTGCCACAGGGCCTCGACACCCCCTTCAGCGAGCACGGAGGCGGGCTGAGCGAGGGCCAGGCGCAGCGCATAGCCATAGCCCGCGCCCTGCTCATGCCAGGCAGCATCATGCTCCTCGACGAGGCCACCAGCGCCCTCGACGCCGAGACCGAGCGGCGCGTGCTGCAGAACATACTGGGGCAGACGGACAACGGTGGCGGCGGAGCCACAGAGCGGCGCACCGTCATCATCGTCACCCACCGCGAGGCTGCCACAGCCTACTGCTCGCAGGTCATAAACATTGAAGAATAAAAATAATAAACACAATAAAGAAACGACATGAGTAACGTATTGAAACGCTGGCTGCCCGACGTGCTGGCAGTCCTTTTCTTCGCCGTGCTGGCCTTCGCCTATTTCTTCCCCTCCGACACCGAGGGGCGCATCCTCTACCAGCATGACACCTCGGCCGGTGCGGGCGCCGGACAGGAGGCAGCACAGTATGCCCAGAGCCACGACGGCAAAGCCACACGATGGACCAACGCCCTCTTCAGCGGCATGCCCACCTACCAGATAGCACCCGCCTACGACAGCGGCAAGCCCGTCAGCACCATCGAGAAGGCATACCACCTGTGGCTGCCCGACTATGTCTGGCACCTCTTCGCCTACCTGCTGGGCTTCTACATCCTGCTGCGCGCCTTCAACTTCAAGCAGTACCTGGCAGCGCTGGGCTCCATACTATGGGCCTTCAGCACCTACTTCCTCATCATCATAGCAGCAGGACACATGTGGAAGGTCATGGCACTGGCCTACCTGCCACCGCTCATCGGAGGCATCGTGCTCGCCTATCGAGGCAAGTACCTGTGGGGACTGGTGGTCACAGCCATCTTCACGGCACTGGAGGTGCACGCCAACCATGTGCAGATGAGCTACTACTTCCTCTTCGTCATACTGGCCATGGTCATCGCCTTCGTCATCGAGGCCTTCACACGTCAGCAGGCACCCTCCACCACTTCACCCCTCATCCACCTGCTCAAGGCCACCGGCGTGTGCATCGTGGGCGGCGTGCTGGGCGTGCTGGTGAACATATCGAACCTCTACCACACGTGGGAATACTCTAAGCAGACCATGCGCGGCGGCTCGGAGCTGTCAGCGGGGACCGGCAGCGAGGGCGCCTCGGCCAGCGGCGGACTGGACCGCGACTACATCGTGCAGTACAGCTACGGCATCGGCGAGACGTGGTCGCTCCTCGTGCCCAACGTGCAGGGCGGAGCCTCCATGCGGGCCGACGCCGAGCAGGGCACCGCCCTCTACCCCCTGGGCGAGAGCAGCGCCGCACAGAAGGTGGCCGACCAGATGATACAGCTGCCCGACGGCCAGAGCATACCCGCCGCATACCTGCTGAACCAGATGCCCCAGTACTGGGGCGAAGGCGGAACCATGGGGCCCGTCTACGTCGGGGCCTTCGTCTGCCTGCTCTTCGTGCTCAGCCTCTTCGTGGTGAAGGGGCCCATGAAGTGGGCGCTGCTCGCCGTCACCGTGCTCAGCATCATGCTGTCGTGGGGTAAGAACTTCATGGGCCTCACCGACTTCTTCATCGACCACGTGCCCATGTACGCCAAGTTCCGCACCGTGGAGTCCATACTCGTCATTGCCGAGTTCACCATACCGCTGCTGGCCATGCTGGGCCTGAAGCGCATCATCGACGAGCCCGAGGTGCTGCGCCACCGCTTCTTCGGCCAGAAGCTGCTCACGCCCCTCACCGTCAGCTTCGCACTCACCGCCGGCGTGCTGCTGCTCTTCGCCCTGCTGCCCTCGACGTTCTTCAGCTTCGTGCGCCCCGAGGAACGCGAGATGCTGGCGCAGTTCGGAACCTTCCAGGCCACACTGGCCGACGTGCGCCAGCAGGTGTTCACCACCGACTGCTGGAGGTCGCTGCTCTTCGTCGTCCTGGGTGCCGCCGCCCTGTGGTGTTACATGACCAAGCGCCTGAAGGTCGTGCCCACCGTGGCCGTCATCGCAGCCGTCTGCCTCGTCGACCTATGGATGGTGAACAAGCGCTACCTGAACGACGGCATGTTCCGCGACGAGAGCATACGCCAGACCACCCACCAGAAGACGCCCCTCGACGACTTCCTGCTGCAGGACCAGACGCCCGACTACCGCGTGCTGAACATGCCCTACGACAACCAGCAGCTCAGCGCCGTGTTCAATGAGAACCAGACCAGCTACTACCATAAGTCCATCGGAGGATACCACGCCGCCAAGCTGCAGCGATACCAGGACCTCATCGACAGCTGCCTGCTGCGCGAGATGGTGGCCATCAACCAGGTGGCACCCCAGGCCGGCTATCAGCTCGACAGCGTGGACACCGACCTCTTCATGCCCGTGCTGAACATGCTTAACACACGCTATGTGGTGGTGAAGACCCCGCAGGGCATCTGGCCCATGAAGAATGAGCACACCTGCGGCAACGCATGGCTGGTGGACCGCCTGACATACGTAGACAGCCCCCGACAGGAGCTGATGGCTCTGCACCAGACCGACCTGCGCCACGAGGCCGTGGCCGACCGCCGCTTCGAGCAGCAGCTGGGACAGGCAGCACAGCAGGACTCGCTGAGCAACGTCACCCTCGACAGCTACGAGCCCAACCTGCTGCGCTACACCGTCAACAGCGCCACCGGAGGCGTCGTCGTCTTCTCAGAAATCTACTACCCCGGATGGACAGCCACCGTCGACGGACAGCCCGCCGAGCTGGGACGCGTGAATTACGTGCTGCGCGCACTGCACATAGCACCGGGACAGCATAAGGTGGAGCTCAGCTTCCAGCCACAGACCCTGAAGACCACCGAGACCGTGGCCTACATAGCCCTGGCCCTCATGCTGCTGTTCATAGTGGCTGCCGTCATCGTAGCGCTAAAGTCAAAACGGTCAAAAGCCTAAAGCCTGCAGCCAAAGGTCTGTAGCCTAAAGTCCAAAACCTAAAGTAAAGAACGATGAGCGAGTCGAGAGTACTTCATGAGATCACTCCCCTGGGCGACCATGACTTCATGTATGTGGGCGACCGCAGGAAGAAGGAGTTCACCTATCCCATCCACTGCCACGACCTCTTCGAGCTGAACTTCGTGGAGAATGCCGCTGGATGTCGCCGCACCGTCGGCGACTCCAGCGAGGTTATCGGCAACTACGACCTGGTGCTCATCACCAGTCCGCAGCTGGAGCACGTGTGGGAGCAGTATGAGTGCCACAGCGACGACATTCACGAAATCACCGTACAGTTCTCGGTCGACTTCACCGACGAGCACAGCATCTACCACACCAACCCCTTCAACTCTATATTAAGAATGTTCATGCGCGCGCAGAAGGGGCTCGCCTTCCCCATGCCCGCCATCATGAGCGTCTACACACGCCTCATGCGGCTCAGCAGCATCAAGGAGGGCTTCTATGCCGTTATGGAGCTCATGACCATCCTCTACGAGCTGTCAAAGCAGGAGGGAGCGCGCGAGCTGTCATCGTCAAGCTTCGCAAAGGTCAGCGTGGCCAGCGACTCGAGGCGCGTGCTGAAGGTGAAGAACTACATCGAGGAGCACTACTGCGACGAGCTGCGGCTGGCACAGCTCAGCCAGATGGTGGGCATGACGCCGTCGGCCTTCAGCCGCTTCTTCAAGCAGCGCACAGGGAAGAACCTCAACGAGTACATCGTCGACGTCAGGCTCGGGCACGCAGCACGGCTGCTCGTCGACACCACCCACACCGTCTCAGAGATTTGCTATGAGACGGGCTTCAACACCGTGTGCAACTTCAACCGCCTCTTCCGAAAGCGAAAGGGCTGCAACCCCACCGACTTCCGCGACAAGTATCGCAAGACGAAGGTCATCATCTAAAGAAACAACGAAACGGGGTGTTCAATATGATGTACCACAAAAATGGCAGAAATGAAGATACAGACCCCACCCCCAGCCCCATTCCCGACCTGCGGTCGCCTACCCGTAGCCTTTCCCCTTGAAGGG
>DGHX01000021.1:15521-18672 GCA_002392835.1 Prevotella sp. UBA3837
GGGAGGGGCTGGGGGTGGGGTCAGTAATATCAGAAATGGGTACAAGATAATGAACAACCCAATACCGAAATCCCGTAATACCTAAACCCCGATAAAACACCACAGCACAATGAAAACAAGGCATCTATTCCTTTCGGCCCTCTCGGCCCTGCTGCTGCTCTCAGCCTGCGGCAGTCGACAGAAAGTAGAGAGCACCAGCCCCTTCGTACAGCGACAGGGCACCACCTTCGTCGTTGACGGACACGACTATCGCTACGTAGGCACCAACTTCTGGTACGGAGCCATACTGGCCAGCGAGGGCCAGGGCGGCGACCGCCAGCGACTGCTGCGCGAGCTGGACCAACTGCACGCACTGGGGCTCGACAACCTGCGCATACTCGTGGGAAGCGACGGACAGCGCGGAGTGAAGACCAAGGTGGAGCCCACACTGCAGGAGGCACCCAGAGTGTATAACGACACCATACTCGCCGGACTCGACTTCCTGCTGAAGGAGATGGGCGCAAGAGGCATGAAGGCCGTCCTCTACCTGAACAACTCATGGGAGTGGAGCGGTGGCTACGGCTACTACCTGGAGCAGGCAGGAGCAGGAAAGCAGCCGCGTCCCGACACCGACGGCTACCAGGTCTTCATGAAGGCCATGGCACAGTATGCCACGAACAAGAAGGCGCACGAGCTGTTCTACGACTACGTGCGATTCATACTCGGCCGCACCAACCGCTACACCAACGTGCCCTACACCGACGACCCAGCCATCATGTCGTGGCAGATAGGCAACGAGCCGCGCGCCTTCAGCCAGGAGGCCAAGGAGCCCTTCGCACAGTGGCTCAGCGAGGCATCGGCACTCATACGCTCCATTGACAAGAACCACCTCATCAGCATAGGAAGCGAGGGCATCTGGGGATGTGAGACCGACACAGCACTCTACGAGCGCATCTGCGCCGACCCGATCATCGACTATATGAACGCACACATCTGGCCCTACAACTGGAACTGGGCCAAGCGCGACTCGCTGCAGCAGAACATAGGGCGCGCATGCAGCAACAGCGGCGATTACCTGAAGGGACACATCGAAATAGCCAAGCGGCTCGAGAAGCCCCTCGTCGTGGAGGAGTTCGGCTATCCCCGCGACGGATTCCGCTTCACCCTCGACACGCCCACCACGGCCCGCGACGAGTACTACGACTACATCTTCTCCATGGCCATGGGCGACAGCGTGGTGCGAGGCTGCAACTTCTGGGGATGGGGCGGCGAGGCACGGCCGCTGCACGAGCAGTGGCAGGTGGGCGACCCCTATTGCGGTGATCCGGCACAGGAGGCACAGGGACTGAACTCCGTCTTCAACTGCGACAGCACCACCATTGCCGTCATCCGCAAGCATACGGGGAAATAGGCTGACCGCCGATTCCCCTCGCTCCCTCACGCGCGCGTGCGTTAACGCGCGCGCGAAGGAAAAGACGCTGCACATCCTACACTGACATTTTGAACACTCATCGTCCAAGCTGAACATTTGAACATGCAGGCAGTACAGAAAAAAAGCGGCCCGCTTTTTTGAAAAAGTGAACCGCTTTTTTGAAAAAGTGAATCGCTTTTTTGAAAAAGTGAATCGCTTTTGAAAAAATGGAGGCTCCCCGAAAACGTCCCAGGCCCTGGGACGTTTTCGGGGAGCCTCCGTTTTTTCATGACAGTGTTCAAAATGTCAGTGTAGGAAGTGCAGCGTGTCTGTCCTCGCGCGCGCGTAAAGGGAGAACAAGTCCACTATGCCGCAACAGCGTTGCAGCCACAAGCCTAAAGACACCCCTGCCTCACCGTTGTCAGCGGGCTGTTTCCACGCTTTTTCCCTGCCTTTTCCCGCCCTCCTCCCTGCCTTCCCTGAAACGGCGAAATAAGCCGTTTTTCCCTTCATACAGTTCTTTTTTCTGCCTACCTTTGCAACAGCCAAGCGGGGAGAAGGCGCCCTCCGCCGCCAGGCAATAACCGAAAAAACAGAAAAGAACACATGAAGAAGTACAACAAGAAGAGTGCCGAGGAGCAGACTCCCTTCGTCACTACCTGTCAGGCCATGCACAACATGATGAACATCAGCCGCAACTGGCTGCTGCTGGCACAGCCCCACAGTCTGCAGACCATCTACGCCGAGAGCGGCTGCATGCGCAGCGCCCGCCTGGCCCGTCTGGCGCCCGTCACCAAGGAGGTGACATCGCAGAGCGCACTGCAGTTCGTGGTGCTGCCCGCCAGCTTCGATGCACCCGGGGTGCACCTCTACGAACATCGCCAGTGGAGCATCATGCTCTATAGCTGGCTGGGAGAAGAGCTCACACAGAAGCTTTACGAACACCTCAGCCAGAGGACCGACTGCCATGCCCTGCGCTGCCTGTTGGTAGGCACCACCGGCTGTGAGCTGGTGCACGGCAGCCATGACGGCATCCGGGCGACAACGGCTGACATCACCCTGAACCCGTGAACAATAAAAACACCTACGACACCATGCGCAAGATAACTGAAATCATCATACACTGCACTGCGACCCCCGAGGGGCGCCCCTGCACCGTGGACGACGTGGACCGCTGGCACCGCCAGCGAGGCTTCTTCGGCATTGGCTACCACTACCTCATACTCCTCGACGGCACCATCTGCCGAGGCCGGCCCCTCTGGCGCGCCGGGGCACACTGCACCGGGCACAACACCCACTCCGTAGGCGTCTGCTACGTGGGAGGACTCGACAGCAGCTTGCACCCCAAGGACACCCGCACACCCCAGCAGCGACAGGCGCTGCAACAGCTCATCCAGGCCCTGCGACGTCAGTTTCCACAGGCACAGGTCTACGGACACCGCGACTTCGCCGCCAAGGCATGCCCCTGCTTCGACGCGCGTGCTGAGTATGGGTGATTGGTGGAGGGTGGAGGGTGGAAGTTGGGCGACTCGGATTCGAACCGGGAATGACAGAACCAAAACCTGTAGTGTTACCATTACACCATCGCCCAAACGGAAGAATGCATGAAAAAAAGTGGTTTTCGTGCAAATCGGCTGCAAAGTTAGTGCTTTTTTGCGCGAAAACCAAATTTTTTCCCTTCTTTTTTTGCCACACTCCACATTTTATTGTATCTTTGCACTCGCTAACAAGCAGCTGGCCCTGATAGTTAAATGGATATAA
>DGHX01000021.1:18740-31052 GCA_002392835.1 Prevotella sp. UBA3837
AGTTCGATTCTCGGTCGGGGTACTCCTAATTAAAAGATAAGACTTTGTAAACCAGACATTTACAATGTTTTCTTTTTGTCTTGGGTTGCCAAAGGGTTGCCAATTCTAACACAATTGGCATTTTTGCCACCTTGTTACTCGCGGTTCCCCACCTCTTCCGGCGTTGCCTCAGTGAAAGAAAAAGAGGCGCAAGTGTATCACTACACCCACGCCCCAACAAAAAATAGGATATTATTCGGGTGCAAAGGTACAAATTATCCACGAAAAAACAGAAGCAATTCTGCAAATTCTAAGAAGGCGTTAATCATCCGGGAAGAAGTAGTTGAGCTGCTTGTTAACCGGGGAGGACTGAAACGAAAAACAGCCGAAGACCTTCTTACGGGACTAAGGCTGTCTGACTCTGCTTTTGATAAACTGCTCACGGGTGTGTGACTGTGCGCCAAAAATCATTAACAACAATCGGAGGTAAACCTTCAAGGTATTCGTTAACTTTTTCAAGTTCGCCTCTTAAATGATACAACAATGCCAAATCGAAGCGTGAAGACTGCTCGTCAACAACTTGAAGATATTTCTCCTTGTCTAAGAAGCCAATTTGTCTAATCTCGCTATTCGATATTCCGTGGTCAAATACTGTCTCCATGTTATCTCTCCTTTTGCTTTTTACGATATAACACTTGCTTTGATACTACGCACCTGGGCGTCGTTTTCGGGTGTAGGGTATCTATCTTCGCAGCCCAGAGCGTTTCGAGCTTACAGCCTACCTGCTCCGGCGTGAACACCTCGTAGATGGCAGCGAGCGAGCCGAAGTAGAAGTCCGTCTGCCCGCCGTGCTCTGCTACCGGCTGGAGGAACTGCACCCGGATGATGCTTTCAGTCGTTATTTTTTCCATTTTTCAACGAGAATTGTTTTTCTTACGTCAGGTTGGTAATATACAGCTGTTATAAAAACGTTGTTAGAGGGCTTTTTATTGCGCCTTCTCCGACAGTTCGGTTACACGGACTCCTATTCTATTAAGTAAGCCTTGATACTCATAAAGGCACTCCGCTATCGTGTGACAATGGGCTGCCTTTTCGTCCACGCTGTCCGTGTATGGTATCATTGCCAACACACTCGCCGCCTCCATCACGCTTTGTTTTGATTCTTCCAAAGACGCCATTTTCTTGAAATGGTAATCGAGGCCGGAATAATCGTACATTGTCTTTTGCTCTGCTTTCCTGGTCGTACTGTCTTCGAGCAAGGCCAAAATCCGGCTTACTCTCTCGTTACACTTTTCGGCCTGTTTCTGCAATGCCTTGCAATCTTCCAGGGAGTTGTCTCGTTCTGCCTGCAGCCGATCACACAACACGCGCCTATTGTCTAACTCCCTCAATAGGCTTTGCTCTCTACTCTCTAACGCCTTGATTCGGTTTTTGGCGTTTCTCAACTTTGCCCAAAATGGGACTTTTACAGTGTTCTTTGTTTCCATAAAGATAAAAATTAAAGGGTTGCGGGTGCAAAGGTAGACAATCTTTTTCAATTCTCAAAATGCCGGTTTTTGGTCATATCAACCATTTAGTTTATATTCATAACAAGGCGAAGAAATGGGGGCTTCCCTCAGTCCTACACCCTGTAGTCAAACCCGCAAATACAGTCCGGGGAAGCCTCCATAATGAACGTAAACCGTTCGGTTTACAATTTTTTTCTCTATTTATGCAAAATCTATTTAGCGTGGTATGTCTTGGGAAAAATAGGCCGGGGTAGTACACTCTTGACAATACACCCCAGCCTATTAGTGCCAATCCGGACATTTGGCAGCACTTCAACGTCAACTTATACGCTGCACTTTGCAGCACGGTGCAAAGGTACAAATAATCTTGCAACGGGCAAAAAGATAAGGCATATATTTGGCGGTTCTAAAGATAATTGCCGCGCCACACCGTTGCACCTCCTGTTTGTTTCGCAAAAAGGCTCACTGTGCCCGTTACTCGGCCTCAGCTTGACAACTGACCACGCCTTGCAAGAAACGGACACAGCGGGCTTCCTGCCTACTCATTTCACCGTTTTGGCGAAAGTATGCGGACACTCCCGCCGCTTTCCTCTACCATTCGGAGCCTCTTCAGCTCTCGGAGTATGGTTTCGGCCGCTTTCGGGTAGGTGTGGAAGTGTCCGCACAGACAGGTAATAAATACGCTCCTGGCTTTTGGCCGCGTGCCGTGAAAGTCAGCGTACCACCTGCAAAACTCGGTCAGATTATTAGTCCGCTCTTCAGTCATCGAATGCATCTGCATTGACCTGTAACCCGTTTGCCAGGATTATTTTAGTCCGCTTCTTGCCTGTCTTTTCATCAAGTCCACAAATAGCCCGGATTTCGGATAATTCCTGTGCCATGACAATCTGACGTTCTTTAATGGCCTGCTTATACGCTGCACTCATCTTTGAGGCCTTCAGGTCTGTATCGAACTTTGCCTCGATTGCTTTTTTCTCTGATTCTGTCATTGCTCTATTGATTTTTGATTAACTTCGTAAAATCCTGCCTGGGGCTTACCAAGAATTCCCCGTCCGGCGTTGTGAATACTACCCTACTCCAGTTGCTTAGTGTGTCGCGTGTCGGAGAAAGCTGCGTACCACTGAAGAAATCATTCAGGAACCGGCACAGTTCTTCGGCACGTCTATAGCCCTCTATCTGCTTTTCGCCTGTAAGATACACATTAGTAAACTCTGTTAGCTTCTCCTCGCTGTAGCTCATCACGTCACCTTTGAGAGTTATCAGCTTTTCTTCATTGGCTGTTAAGGTTCTGCAATATGGGAATACCGGGTAGGGGTAAAATTTCTTTTGGGTCGTAAAGTCGCTCTCCGCTGCTTCTGTTAGCAATCTACCGACAAAGCCTCCCTGTTCCGCAAAATCCCTCTTACACTTGCTCACATAGTCGGCCAAAAATTCCTCGTCATCTGCAACCCATTTCAACAAGGCCGGCTTCAGTAATGGCATACCCAAAGCCTTGCAGATTGGTATCACCGTTTCATTGGCTATCGATATAACGCTATTCAAGCGTCTTTCGACTTCGTTTCTTCTGGCGAAATTGTTGTATAACAAAATGCGCTCTGCTTCTGATTCTTTTTTCTTAGGCATAATTCATTCAGTTTTATTGTTACTACTCATTGAACACTTAAGAGCTTCCAGGGCTACAATCAAGCCGCCGCCGTTAGGGCTGCTTTCACCTCCGCACATTGCCGGAATGTCTCCGGGGTTCTCGGCCATCCCCTTAGTGAGAGCAATGGCGAAAGCTGCCATCAGGTAAGCCGTTGGTTTATCAACTCCAAGGTGATTGCAGAAGGCTGCATACATTTTCGGTTTCAATGTATGTACCGGGGTACGTTCCTGAGGCTGCAGCCCATCTTCGTCACTTTCAAAATACATCTGCACCGCGTCCAACAATAACGCTGCTGATTCGGTTTGCTTTCTGATCATAATCTTAATTTATTGGTTAAACTTCATTCTTAATCCCTTAATTTGTTTGCCTTTTAAGCGTATGCCATTGAACTAACAACCTGGGCTGGGGCGTAGCACTGTCAAGTGCGACAAACCCTCTGTTAAGAGGGTCAAAGTTCCCTCTATGTTCCCTCTTATTTCCCTCTTATTTAAGATGCACTACTTGATGCACTACTTGATGCACTACTTGATGCACTATTCCTTTTAAGATGTACTATAGATGTACTATAGATGTATTATAGATGTCTACGGGCTGTTTATGTTAAGTTTCTCCATTGCTAACCGCCTGGCCTCCCTTAATGGGTCGGCTGGTCTATTTCTCGTCCATTCCATATCGGCCTCGGCCTTGGTTATAAGTTCCTCCATCGAAAGAGTTGTCGAACAATAGAACCCGCGAACCTTGTGGCACTTGTTGCCGCCGTAGAACGTAACACCACGTTTCCCATATAGCGCAGAAAGTAGCTTGTTACTCCAATATCGGTTTAAGTACTTCGTAACACCTTCGGAAAGCTCTGCAGCCCTTTTGGGCTTCGTATTGCCGTCCATCCGGCTACATATAGCTGTCATATTGGTTTTAATCATGTCACGTTTTCCTACCATCGACTTAACAGCCAAATAAGCTAACAGCATCGCCCGTTCAAACTCCGTGCTATCTACATCGCGAAAATGCCAATACGTTTCGCGGCTTATACTGAAATACGCCGGGGCGTTCTTCGCGTTCTCGACATACTCAATATAAAGGCCTTCCCCGTCTTTCCAAGAACCTACAGGGTTATGGTAATTAATGCCATATCTTTTGACTTTCTTCTTTATTTCCTCTGCATCGAGTTTTGATTTATACATTGATTTGCAAGCGTCATAAAGGATAAAGTCAGCGATGTCATTAAGAACCCTATGAAAATCTTTTTCAGACCTCAAAAAATGCCGGTACAGTTCGCAAGGAGCGTTATAATAAATACTTTCTGCCATAATAGGGGCTATTTTCTATCCAATACCTTTTGAAACGGGTTCCATCACCTTCTACCCATTCATCTTTAACCTCGATGCCGCTTTCACGAATATTGCGTATAACGCTCCGGGGGTCGCCAATACGACACGCGAAAGCTATTTCCATAACAGTATGCTTCCCGCCGTCTGACAGTAGGGTAATGGCTCTTAGCTGCTTTTGTGCTGCCTTTTTGAGTACGTCCTGCATATTCATACCCGGCCTCCTTTCCTGCAATATCTCTGAGCCTTTGCGTCAAGTTCCTCGACCGTGGCTACCCTCTGGCTCTGCATCCAGGCCTCAATCTCACGCCTATTGAAAAAACAGATCTTCCCCGTCGGGCTTTTGTAGTATGGTATCTGCCGGGTAGAAGTCCACTTATAGAGACTGCTTTTTGTAACTCCCAGGTACCTTGCACACTCATCAGAAGTAAGTACTTCTTTTTGGGTTCCGATAATGTTTGCCGTTATAAGGTCGGCCACCTGTTTCAGATCTTCCATTGCTTAACGTTTTTGGGCAAAGGTCGGCTGCGCACTTCCTACCGTTGGGGGTTTGACGGTGCAAAGGAACTGAATATTAATTGAATGACAAAACAATAAAGATAGTGATTAATTGTTGCACAACTAACCACTACCGTAATTCACATAAATTTACTATAAAAGCCTGTTTTCTTCTGCTTTTAGTCCTCTGACAACAACCTTATAACTCTGTCTATTTCACTTTTACTAAAACCCTTTTTACTTTCTCCGTAGGCTTCCCACCTTCTCCAATAATTGTCATATCCCTGGTAAGTGCCCTCAACGCTGAAAACTTTTTGGAGTTCTCCAAACGACGGCTTCCCGCTGATTATGTTAGCTTCCATCGCAGCAACCATAACGAGTACTAATTTTCTTCCTTTTTTGCCGTTCGCAAGTCTGCCTATCTTATCGAGCATTACCTCTTTATCCGTTTCGTTATCGCAAACAATCCTATCTCGGAAGTCGGCCAAATCACGCCCGCCTTTAGCTTTTTCCTTTGGCTGATCCTGTTGTCGATCCTGTTGGCTGGCTGTGGATTGTAGGTATGTTCTCAAAAGAAGGTCGTAGTCTGTTAGTTCATCAATTTTGTTAGTAATGTTATTGGTCGCGTCCATTAATGCCTTATCCCTCCTTTGCTTTGCTATGGCAGATTCAAGGGCTGCAATGTCGGCCAAATACCCTTTGCGTTCCCGCTTCACCTCCGCTTCATAGTTGCCCGTGTTGCTGTAGCCGCTTTCGCTATCTACATCGCAATACGAAACTACACTCCTAATCGGGTTTCTCATAAACCGCTGCAGGGTGTGCCCAATCACATTGAGGCTCACTTCCCCGGCCTCAACTTGCCGCCTGGCCTCTTTGAGCCATTCCCGGCGAGCCTTGTACTCTTTCAGTCTGTTCATAGTCTTAACCCTCCATAAGTTTATTTAGTTCTTCCATTGCTCGTTTCTTCTGTTCGTTCATAACGCGTGTGTAACGCTCCGTGTACCTTAAAGAAGCGTGCCCCATCATTTCTTGAACTACACGAATAGAGAGACCCTTCCGGGCTGTTGTCGCTGCCATATTGGTGCCAAAGCTGTGCCGCGCACAATGGAATGTAATATGCTTATCTATGCCCGCTTCCTTCGTCCATCGTCTGAGGGCTTTTAATGCCATCGTGTGCGATGGTAGGGCAAACACTATCTCATCTTTGCCCCTGGCCTCCGGCTGCTCTCCCATCAAGGACAACAGCGTGTTTGTTATGGGTAGTGACACGCTGCTTTTGTTGCTGTGACCTTTGGTCTTGCTTTGGTTATAACTGAAAGTCTTGTTGCCGAAATCAAAGTCACCGAAGGTTAGCTCTTTCACGTCACACCACCTCATCCCGGTGTTTAGGCTGAAAAGAAAAGCATTCCTAACTTGCAAGTTCTCTTTTGGGTAGTGGGTATCTATGAGCTTTTTGATTTCCTTCGGGGAAAGCACATCTTTCACTAATGCCCCATCGTCTACCTTAATAGTGATGTTCTGGCCCTGCTTGTTAATACAAGGGTTCTTTTTCATCACATCATTGGCCACAGCATACCTTATCACCTTCTTGAAACGCTGGTATACAGTCTTTGCACCCTCGCCCTTGCAAGTGTGCTGCAAGTACTCGACAAAGGCCTCTATCATTTCATTATCAATCTTGCTTGGCTTAATGAAGTCCTTAAAGGTGACATACTCCAGGGTTTCTGCAAGAAAGCTCCTAAAGCGGTTTAAGGCCATCTGTATAACCCTAACGTCTGCCTTCGTGTAGCTGTCAATATACCCTTGCATATAGTCAAGGAAATTAACCTCGGCTTTCTTGGCCTGTAGCTCAATTCGCTTTTCGGGTTCCACGATGTCGTTTGCCCTGTCTCGCCGGATCCTGTTTGCCAAAGCCAATGTCTCCTTGTTCTCTTGACGCTCCTGGGGTGTCCTGGGGCTGTGCCAAAGGTAGAGGTTAAGACTTTCCCTTCTTTTCTGCTTCTTGGGAACCATCCTGTCGAGACTGCTACTGTAGGCCATCACGAAGCCGAAATAGAAATCCAAAAAAAGGCTCTCCCGGCCATCGCTCAGCAATTTGGCACCTAACTTTGGATTTTCTTCCCTGGTCTTGCTCAAAATGTAGCATTGACCAACTTTTAGTTCTTTTTTGCCCATTTGTATCCTATTTTTTTGTTATGCGCTGCAAAGGTACAAAAAAAAACGTTTGGGTTGCCAATGGGTTGCCAATTTTAACAAAAAATAGCTATATATTTACAAACAAGAGAAAAAGACGGTTTTATAAATCATTGAAAATCACTACTTTTTGTTCTTCTTGATTGTTTTTATTTTTACGGTTTTATTCCCGGTCGGGGTACACTTTTTGGTGTTGCTTGCCGCAAAATTCGCATTTTTTTTGACTGATCTTGATTTGTCAGCACAAATAAGGCCGTTCCCTGTGTGGTCATATACAAAGGAACGGCCCTGTCGGGTTACAGTCCTGCGTTCATCAAGGTGCGGAACTGCTGGATGCCGTGGTGATTGTTGTCCAGTTCCTCCACCTCCTTCAGGTAGCACTCGGCGTGCTCCCGGTCGCCCAGGCCAAAGTAGCCGAGGGCAAGCATGTACTTGCAGTGGATGAGGTTCTTCAGGTCGAGCGAGTCCTCCCAAATGAGCAGGTCGGGCAGTGACACAGCGAAGTAGTCCATGATTTGCTTCTCAAAAATGTGCTGCTTGCCGTAGTTGATGAGGCGGTAGAAGCGTCCGTGGGCTTGCGCCTCGCGACCGAGCTTCAGCAGGGCCAGACCCTGATAGAAGATCTTGTCGGGCTTGGCGTCGTTGTAGTACATGGCGGCAGCGGGCTCCTGCGGGCCCTTCGTGGCCTCTTCCCAGCACTGGCGGGCCTTCTCCTTCTGTCCGAGGGCATCGTAGGCGATGCCGAGCAGATAGTAGAAGTCGTTCTCCTGGGCGCCGTAGAGCTTGCCCTCGCCGAGGTGGCGGGGATATGCCAGACACTCATTCAAAAGACGAATAGCTTCAGCCCCCCCTACGGCCCCCGAGGGGGCTTCTATAGTTTTGTGCGTAGGGGCTATCGTGTCCCCCTCGGGGTACGAAAGGGGGGCTAACATTTTCTTTGCCAGCTCCACGCGGCAGATCTGATACTGCGTGGGCACCTTGCCTTCGCCTCCCTCCCAGGGATGGAAGATGTGGCTGTCGAGCTTCTGCATGGCCTCCTCGTAGCGGCCCACCTGGTTGAGCAGGGTGATCTCCTCGAGCACGAGGTCGTCGCGGCGCCGGATGAGCTCAGGATATTTTTGGAGGAAGGCCAGCCGCTCAGCGTGCGGACGGTGGAGGCGCTTGTAGAGCTGGTCGAGCTCCATGAGTACGCGCTCGTCGTTCTCGTCGAGGTGGAAAGCGCGCTCCATGTATTCCAGTGCCTCCTGCTGGCGGTCCTGCTTATTAAAGCGCCCCAGGGCGAGGTTGCGCCAGACGGTGGGGAACTTCGGGTCGAGTTCGGCCGAGCGCTCCCAGTTCTCGATGGCGAGGTCGTACTGACGGGCGGCATAGTAGAGACAGCCGAGATAGTAAGGCGCACGGGCACCCTGCGGGTTCTTCTCCTTTGCAGCCTCCAGAGCGATGACATCCTCAGCGCGGTTGGGGAAGCAATAGTCTGAAGACTGACGTTCTGCGAGTTCAAAGTAATTACTCCCCTCGCCCTTCGGAGAGGGGGTGGGGGTGAGGCTCCCCATATAGTAATAAGTCATCGGGCTTGTAGCTCCCTCCTCGACGGCTATCTGCCAGATAGAACGGGCCTCGTCGGTGAGTCCGGCGGCGCAGTAGTCGAGTGCCACTTCGTCGTAGTTCTGTGCTGAGCGGCGTAGCATCTGCCTCATCTCTGTCAGCACGTCCTCGTCCTGCTCAATAAGATACTGCTCGTAGCGGCAGCCGTAGTTGAAGAGGTCGTAGCTGAGCGACTCGTCGATGAGTGCCAGGGCCTCGCTGGTCTGCCCCAGCTTGCGCAGGATGGCGGCCTTCAGCGCACGAGCCTTATGGTTGTGCCAGTTGTTGACTATACAGCGGTTCACCTCGTCGAGGGCATCCTCGTAGCGGCCCTGGGCGGTGCTGATCTTAGCTGCCTCGAAGTAGCCGGCATCGGCCCATGCCTTGTTCCAGGTGGCTTTCCAGAAGAGCTCATACGCTTCGCTTAATTTACTATTTGACCATTTACGATTTACGATTTGGGCTGCGCCGTCACGATTAAATTGTAAATTGTAAATTCGTAAATCGTAAATCCCTTGGTATTTCAGCGCGAGGGCGAGGTTATAGATGGGCTCGCCGTCGTAAGGATTGGGGTTGCGCTTCTGCGACAGACGGACAGCCTTGCGCAGATAGTCCTCAGCCTTGGCGAAACGGCCCTTGCGGATGTACCACAGGCCCATGGCGTTCAGGCAGCGAATGTCGTTGGGGTCGCGGCGCAGAGCCTCTTCGTAGTAGTCGGTAGCCTGCCAGGTGGCGTGACGATACTGCTCCAGGTGCATGCCCGTCAGGTAGAGCTGCTCGTTGGTCTTGATTTGCTCAGGCAGCAGGGCGGCTTCGGCTGAATCGGGAATAGGACGAATCTCGTCGGGCTCAGCATGCCATTGCAACACGGTGCGCTGCCCATAGACGAACGTCTTCACAATCTCGAAGGTCAGCTTGTCGAACCGGGCTCCCTTCACGTCGACCGTCTCCGTCAGCACGGCCTCAGGCGAGAGCGTCATCTCCTTCTTGTAATACACCTCACCGTTGTCGTTGCGCAGGATGATGCAGACCTCCTGCTTCGAGGTGGCAAAGACCTTGAATTCAACCTTATCATTACCCACTTCACTGATATTGAACACCAAATCCTTCGAAGCCTCCTTCACTACCCCGAGCTCACGATAAGGCATAAAGTACTGGGTGAACATCTTTTCCTCATATGGCATCAACCATGTGAAGTCGGGCTGGTTCTCGGTATAGACACCTGCCATGAGTTCGATGTAGGGGCGGAAACCCTCACGGTCGATGCTCCAACGCTTCATCTCCTCGGGAGTGGCCTCATCGGTCAGGTTGCGGTCCCAGGCGCGGCCGAAGTCGCCGTTACCCCACGTCCACTGCTTCTTGCCGGGCGAGAAGTGGTGGCTGGCCACATGCAGCATGCCGCAGCGGGTGTCGTTTTCGTAGCCACCCTCGAAGTTGAAGCGCGAGTTGACGCCCATATACGACGTCGGCACGTAGATGTTCTTGTAGTTCGAGATGTCGACACCTGCCGAATAGTCCATCTTGTAGTAAGTGCCCGTGGCGATGGGGAACGACGAGACGGCACGCTTACCATGATCGAACACGGCGTTGATGTCGGGCGGGAACACGCTCTGGTACTCATCGTTCACCTCCACGGCGGGGTTGGCCCACCAGAGGAATGTCTGCGGCACGTCGGTGCGGTTGTAGAGCCGGCCCTTGATCTCCAGATAGGCGCAGCCGGGCCGGAGCGTGAAGCCGGCCATGCCCTTCTGATGGAACATCTTCTCCATCTCGCTCACCCACACGCTCACGGAGCCGTCGGCATTCTCTTCAATGCACGTGTCGACGGGCATGTAGGTCGTAGGACGGTGGTGCTGGGGCCAGTTGAACTCTATGCCGCCCGAGATCCAAGGCCCGAGGAGGCCCACCAGTGCGGGCTTGATAACGTGGTTGTAATAGACGAAGTGGCGGCGGGCAATCTTGTCGTAGGCCATCTGCACGCGACCTCCCAGTTCGGGCAGCACCATTACCTTGATATATTCGTTCTCCAGCCAGATGGCCTGATACTCCTTGTCCACCTTCTCGTCAGATATCGATTCTATGACGGGATAGGGATATACCACGCCACTTGACCCCTGGTAGACGCGCTTCTCCAGGAACATCGGGTTCTTCTCGGGCTTTCCCACCTCGTAGGTGGGAATAGTCACTATTTCTCTCCAAGCTTTAACCATAGCAAAAGATACTATCTGATTATTTATTCAAGTTTCGCATTCACTCCTATCACTCCAAAACTTGCGAAAGTTGAGTTGTTTACTATTTGACTATTTCGCCAATTCCTGTTCCAACTCTTCCAGCGACTTGCCCTTCGTCTCGGGACAGCGGCGGAACAGGAAGATGAAGGCGCAGAGGCAGATGGCACTGTAAATCCAGAAGGAGCCGCTGCTGCCCAGTGCTGCGTTCATGCTGGGGAAGGAGAAGGTGAGCGTGCAGCAGCCCACCCAGAGGGCAAAGGTGCAGGTGGCCATGGCGATGCCCCGCACGCGGTGTGGGAATATCTCGGCCAGGAGCGTCCATGTGACGGGTCCCAGCGTCATGGCATAAACCGAGATGGCCGCCACCACCAGTGCCACCATCAGCATGCCCGTCATGCCCAAGGCATAGCAGGTGCCCAGGATGAGGTAGATGACGGCCAGCCCACCGGCACCTATCAGCATCAGCGTGCGGCGCCCCCACCGCTCAATGGTGTAGAGTGCCACGATGGTGAAGAGCACGTTGGCTATGCCGGTGATGACGATGTTGATGAACATGCCGTCGACATTGAAGCCCGCACCGACGAATATCTCCTGAGCGTAGTTGAAGATGACATTAGTGCCGCACCACTGCTGGAACACGGCGATGACCAGTCCGAGCCACAGCACCCTGCGGTACTTGGGCAGCCCCAGCTCGCGCAGCCCGGCCTCTTGGTGCCGGGTGTGGCCGGTAAGTGCCTCAGCCCTCAGCTTCTGGTATACCGGCGACTCGGGAATGAAGCAGCTCATCACCAGGAACAGTGCTGCGGGCAGCGTCTCAGCCCAGAACATCCAGCGCCAGCCCCATGCCTCGTTCCACTCGGCATTGGTAGCCACGCTGCTGTCGCGAGCCACCAGCATGTTCACCACCTGTGCGCTCAGTATGCCCAGCACGATGGTCATCTGGTTCATGCTGACCATGCGGCCGCGAATGTCGGCAGGGCTCACCTCGGCTATGTACATCGGGGCCAGGGCTGAAGCCAGCCCGATGCCCACGCCGCCAGTGAAGCGCGCTATATTAAATAATGTGAAGTCGTTGAACGCGCCGGTGGTCACCGCCGACAGGGTGAAGAGCACCGCCGACAGCTGCAGCAACGGCTTCCTGCCGTATTTGTCGGCCAGGCTGCCTGCCACCATCGCTCCCACCAAGCAGCCCACCAGGGCCGTCGTCATGGCAATGCCCTGCATCAGCGGCTGGTCGGCAATGCCGAAGTAGAGTTCATAGAAAGGCTTTGCGCCGCCAATCACCACCCAGTCGTAGCCGAAGAGCAGACCGCCCAGTGCCGACACGAGGCAGATGAAGTAGATAAACG
>DGHX01000021.1:31094-33110 GCA_002392835.1 Prevotella sp. UBA3837
TGAAGTAGATAAACGATTTGTTGAAACCTTGCATAATTCTTTGTTTTTGGTTACTGTTCTGAATTCTGGTGCAAAGTTAGCACAAAATTCTGACAGGTGGTATAGACAAAACAGCTCTTGTCTATGGACAATTTTGCAATCCTATATAGCACAAAAAAGGAGCTGCACAGCATCCTACCCAAGCTATACATCCGCGCGCTGGCAGAGCCTGACGTACCACCCGTGCCGGCCCTGCTGGGCCCCGTAGCGGAAGCCGTGGTCCTTGAGCCAGGTGGTGAGCTGTCGCATGGTGGGCACGTCGGCGGCGCGCAGCTCGCGGCGCAGGTGGTCGAGCAGCTCGGTGGCGGTGACGAGGGTCTGGCGGCTCACCTCCGCCGGCTCGAAGTGGTCGGCCAGCAGCTCGTCGGCGGCCGTGGTGGCCAGGAAGGGGCGGTTGTGCTCCTCCAGGGCCTGCTCCTCGTCCTTCGTCAGCCAGTAGCGCTCGCCCTGCTCGAGGGCGTGCAGGGCCTGTGCGTAGAGCTGGCCGTAGTCGATGGGGGTGTCGGTGTCGATGAGTCCGCTCACCTCCACGCAGAGGTAGCGGCGGTTGCCCGTGGGGTCGGTGAGGGGCTGGCGCTCGTTGGTGGTGGCAATGAACGATGCCAGGCGCTGCGTCAGCAGGTATTGGTCGCTGCGCATGCGCCGCACCTGCACGTCCTTCTCGGTGAGCAGGCGCTTGATCTTCGCCTGCTCGCGCACGGTCTTGGCGTTGTACTCGTCGATGTTGACGAGCCACATGCGGCCGAGCACGCGCTCCACCTGCTCGGCGTTGTCCACCTTGATGTCGTCCATGTAGTAGTCGCGCAGTGGCGGCGGCAGCAGCAGTCGGCAGAAGGTGCTCTTGTGGGTGCCCTGCGGGCCGATGAGCAGTGGCACGAGTGCGTTGCCGTGGTCGCGGCTGAGGCCGCGCGCCTGTGCCACCATGGCCAGCAGCCAGCGGCGGAAGAGCTGGGGCCACTCTTTGTAGTCGGTGGGCACGCGCCGCGCCAGGTCGCCAATGTGGTCGTGGCCGTCCCACTGCGGGCATGTGCCGAGGAAGTCACTGACTGGGTTGTAGTCCTCCACGAAGTCCGACTCTATGAGCAGCTTCATGCCGTAGCTCCAGCTGCTTCCTCCCTCGAGGAGCTGCTCCACGGTCATGCGGTTGAGCACGCGGTCGGTGAGGGGCTGCCAGGCGTCGGCCGATGCCTTCCGCCGGTACTCGGTGGTGCGCTTCAGTATGTTGTAGCGCAGGTCGTAGTGCCTGCTGAGGAACTGCCGGTTGAAGCGGATGGCATCGGCGCGGTAGCTGTCCTGGCGGCTCGGCCTTTCGTCAGCAGGCTTCTCACGCTGTACGTCCGACGGGCATACTGGCTGTGCGTCCGCAGGCTTCTCCTGCATTCCGTCTGACGCTTGCACTGGCTGTGCGTCCGCAGGCTTCTCCTGCATTCCGTCCGTCGGCCCCATTGGCTGTATGTCTGCCGGTTGCGTCGATTGTCCGTCAGTCGGTGTGAACAGTTGTCTCATCCTGGCAACAAAGGCGTGCCATGCTTCTCTCATTCTTCTCATAGTGGTATTGCGCTTGTGTTAATATTATTGGCGGCAAAGGTAGTCGGCAGCCGCCGCGCCAGGAAGCCGTTAACACCATTTTAACCTCTTCTCACCGCTTTTAACCTTCCGCGGTGCCGGGCACGGCAGTTCGTAACGATTCAGCCCATAGAAGCGCTAAAGCGGGCTTTGAAAAACATAATAAAACCAAAGAAAACAGAAAAAAACAAATCTGAGAGACTGATTCTCGGCTGAGGCTCTCTGAGGGATGGTTTTACGGGGGCAAGTATTCGCAGCTCGGCTTAAATGTGTATAAAGGGTAGTCCCTTCAAGGGGCGGGGGTGGGGTCTGTAACGTTAAAAATATAGGTACATGATTGAGTCCACTTGAAAAAGTCCCGCTCAATGGAAATATATGGCGCAGCCGCTCCCCTCCCTTGTACTACTCTTT
>DGHX01000104.1:0-10050 GCA_002392835.1 Prevotella sp. UBA3837
TCTCGGCCCACTACCGCGGCACCGTAGACTTCAGCGACGAAGCACTGCAGGCCGCCGAGAAGGGACTGGAGAAGCTGCAGAACGCCCTGCGCGACCTCGACCGCCTGTCGCCTATGCCGTCACAATGTGACGGCGAAACCGAGAAGGTGGTGAAGACGCTGCGCCAGCGCTGCTACGACGCCATGAACGACGATCTGGCCACGCCACAGCTCATCAGCCTGCTCTTCGAGGGGGCCACCGTGGTGAACCGCCTGGTCGACCACAAGGCCACCATCTGCGAAGAATGCCTGAAGGAGCTGAGCGAGGTGATGCACCTCTTTGCCGAGGACATCTTAGGACTCTCCATGGTCCAGGGGCAAGCCTCAGCAGCGGGTGGCGGCAATGCCCGCGAGGAAGCCTTCGGCAAGGTGGTCGACATGGTGCTGCAGCTGCGTGCCAAGGCCAAGGCACAGAAGGACTGGGCCACCAGCGACCAGATTCGCGACGAGCTGGCTGCTGCCGGCTTCGAGGTGAAGGACACAAAGAACGGAGTGACCTGGAAACTAAACAAATAAGAGCCACATGACAAGAGGACGACACATCTGCGACACGCTGAAGGACATACGCCGACGCATAGCCCAGGCCAACGGCATCAAGTACGAGCCGCGCCAGTGCCACCACGAAGGCGAGTGCGCCGGCACCTGCCCTGCCTGCGAGGCCGAGGTGCGCTATCTGGAGCAGCAGCTCGACCAGCGGCGGCGCACGGGCAAGAAGGTGGCCGTGGCCGGCATCGCCGTGGGCATGGTGGGCCTCACCGCTGCCTGCGGCGTGGGCAGGATCATCCAGCCCCCGCTGGCCGGCATTCCCATGATGCCGCCCGACTACACGCAGACCGACGTCAGCATGGCTGCTGACTCCACGAACGCTGCGCAGCCCGCCACCGACAAGGCGGAGATGGGCGAGGCTCCGCTGAGAGTAAGCAGCGACACCCTGCAGCCGCTGAAAGCTGAGGAGAAGGTGTTCGCCGGTGTGGTGGAAGAGATGCCCTCCTTCCCCGGTGGCGACCAGGCCCTGATGGACTACATTAAGACGAACCTGCGCTACCCCGATGAATGCGTACAAGGACGAGTCATAGTGTCCTTCATCGTGGAATGCGATGGCAGCATCAGCCATGCACAGGTGGTGAAGTCGCTCAGCGAGGCCTGCGACAAGGAGGCCCTGCGGCTGGTCAACGCCATGCCGAAGTGGAAGCCCGGCAAGCAGCTTGACAAGGTGGTCAGCACGAAGTTCACGCTACCCGTCATCTTCAAGTCAGAGTGAAAGCCCCCCTCATAGCCATCAGCCGCCACCGGCTGAGCGTCGACGGCGAGGGCGTCACCACGCTCGTGGCCTTCCACGGATGCCCGCTGCGCTGCCGCTACTGTCTGAACAGCCAGTGCTGGAGCGACGACGGCATCTGGCGATGGACCACGCCCGAGGAACTGACCGACGAGCTGATGTGCGACAACCTCTATTTCCTGGCCACTGGCGGAGGGGTGTGCTTCGGGGGCGGAGAGCCGCTGCTGCATGCCGACTTCATAGCACAGTTTGCAAGGCTGCGGCCGCAGCAGTGGAACCTCTACTTAGAGACCTCGCTGCACGTGCCGACAGAACAGCTGGCAAGGGTGGCCCCCTACGTGAAGCACTATTATATAGACGTGAAGGACCTGCAGCCCGACGTTTACCATCGCTACACCGGCGGCGACGTGAACCTGCTGATGAAGAACCTGAGGTGGATGGCCAAAGAACGGATGCAGCAGCGCGTCACCCTGCGGCTGCCCCTCATAGCCCACTACAACACCGATGCGCAGCGACAGCACAGCCGCCAACAGCTGGCCGGCCTTGGCTTCAGCCAGTTCGACCAGTTTGAATACACAGTAAAAAATCATTAGAACCTACCACACATGCCCGAACAACCCAATCGAGGCCGGAGCAACAGCCGGCAACCCATAGACAATACCTACACCCACCTGCAGCCACAGGCCCTCGACGTGGAACGCGCCGTACTGGGTGCACTGCTCATTGACAAAGACGCCTACGCCGTGGTGTGCGAGCTGCTCTTTCCGGAGAGCTTCTACGAGCCGCGCCACCAGCACATCTACACCGCCATACGCGACCTGTCGATGGCCGAGAAGCCCGTCGACGTGCTCACCGTCACCGACCAGCTGCAACGCACCGGCGAGCTGGAGAAGGCAGGAGGACCGACATACCTCATCGAGATTTCAAGCCGCATAGCATCCAGCGCACACGTGGAGTACCACGCACGCATAGTGGCACAGAAGTTCCTGGCACGACAACTCATACAGTTCGCCGGCGACATAGAGACACGGGCCTTCGACGAGACCATCGACGTCGACGAGCTGATGCAGCAGGCCGAAGGCTCGCTCTTCGAGCTGTCGCAGAAGAACATGAAGAAGGACTACACACAGATAGACCCCGTCATCAAGAACGCCCTCGACGTCATCAGCAAGGCTTCTGCCAACACCAGCGGACTGACCGGCGTGCCCACGGGCTATAACAAGCTCGACGACATGACCAGCGGATGGCAGGCCAGCGACCTGGTCATCATAGCCGGACGCCCCGCCATGGGTAAGACGTCGTTCGCGCTGTCCATGGCTAAGAACATTGCAGCCGACTACCAGGTGCCCATGGCCTTCTTCTCACTCGAGATGTCGAATGTGCAGCTCGTCAACCGACTCATCAGCAACGTATGTGAGATACAAGGCTCGAAGATACTCAACGGACAGCTGCAGCCCGACGAATGGGACCGACTGGACAATCGTGTGAACAAGCTGCTGGGCGCACCGCTCTACGTCGACGATACTCCGGGTCTGTCGGTCTTCGAGCTGCGCACCAAGGCCCGCCGACTGGTACGCGAGCACGGCGTAAAGATCATCATGATTGACTACCTGCAGCTGATGAACGCCAACGGCATGCGCTTCAGCAGCCGACAGGAGGAGGTGAGCACCATCAGCCGCTCGCTGAAGGGACTGGCCAAGGAGCTCGACATTCCCATCATCGCACTGTCACAGCTGAACCGTGGCGTGGAGAGCCGAGAGGGACTGGAGGGCAAGCGTCCGCAGCTGAGCGACCTGCGCGAGTCGGGTGCCATAGAGCAGGATGCCGACATGGTGCTCTTCGTGCACCGACCCGAATACTACCATATTTATCAGGACGACCACGGAAATGACCTGCGCGGCAAGGCGCAGATCATCATAGCCAAGCACCGTAAGGGAGCCACAGGCGACGTGCTGCTGACCTTCCGCGGCGAATACACCCGCTTCGAGAATCCCGAGGACGGACGTCTGGGATCCGCCGCAGGCAGTCCTGACATGGGAGGCGAAATCATTGGGTCGAAAATCAACGGCGAGGCACAGTCGCCCACCGCTGACAATGGAAACCCCTTCGGCAGCGACTTCCCGCTGCCGCCACCCGAGCAGGGCCCCCTACCCTACTAACATCACACTGTCATCATTCATTCTCACGCACACGTCGTTATCCATTCCCACACGGGTCCTGCCCAGTCCCGCGTGGGAATAATTCTTTCCCACGCGGGGAACGCCACGCCAGAGGCAAGGCAGCAACCAAGCTGGCCATCTCGCCATCAACTAAATAGCAGCAGTGTGACACTGTGACAAAAATATATTGAAAATAATTTGACCGCTTAATCAAAAAGACGTATCGTTTGCAAAAACGAAGATAGCCTGAGCACTGCTCCACCCCCTTCACCTGTCACCCGATACCCCCATCAGCCAGCAGCGGCAAAAGTCGCTGCACATAGCTGCGCTGCCAGTCGCGCTGGTGGTAGCGCTGGTCATCGTGCTGCAGCAGGTCGAGGTCGATGGGAACAAGCCCCTGGCGGCGCATGTCGTCGTTGCGTCCCAGCTCGCATTCTATCTGCTTCAACTGCTGCACCAGGCTGTCGGCATCAAGGTCGGTACGGGCGCTGAGCAGCTGGTTCAGGTAGAGCGGGCGCTCGCTGACACGGGTGACACTGCCCTCAGAGTGGTCGTTGGGAGTGACACTGCCCTCGGGCTGGCCGTTGTGGGTGGTGCTGCCCTCGGGCTCGGTCCAGATTGCTTCAGTATAGCAGCACGATGACAGCACCTGCGCCAGGGCCTTGCGGGCCTGACTCAGGTGCTGCTCCTGCCGGTAGTTGCTGGCCAGTAATACAAGAACGTTGTGCATTGCCGTTCTACTAACTCTAATCTGAACTTCCCTACCTTTTTTATAAAAACCACAGATTAAACAGATTAAACGGATTTGGCTGCGCCATTTTCTTGCACGGTTTTTCTATAGGATTCCACAGATTTCTGCGCGTAGCAATCTGTGAAATCTCAATAGAATCGCCGCAGAGCGACTGGACTCGCTACGCGCTTGCTACCGCAGGGGCGAAAGAATCGCTTATAAATCTGTGACATCTGCGTAATCTGTGGTTTTATAAAAGAGTGGGAAACTCTCAACTCTTGACTCTTGATTTGTTAATGCGGTCCTTCACCTTGAAGACGTAAGCATCGATGGTGGCCACAGCCACGGTGTTCAGCACGTCGCGCACGGTGGCACCGAAGTCCACGAAGTGTATGGCCTTGTTCAGACCTATCTGGATGGGACCAATGATTTCGGCGTCGGCACCGAGCATCTGCAGCATCTTGTAGCTGGAGCGTGCCGAGGTGAGGTTGGGGAAGACGAGGGTGTTCACGTCCTTGCCGCAGAGGCGCGAGAAGGGGTACTGCTCGTCGCGCAGCGTGCGGTCGAGGGCAAAGCCAATCTGCATCTCGCCGTCGATGGGCAGGTCGGGGTACAGCTCGTGCAGCTGCTCCACGGCATGCTTCACCTTCAGCGCACCGTCGCTCTGGCTGGAGCCGAAGTTCGAGTGCGAGATCATGGCGATGACGGGCTTCTCGTTGAAGAAGCGCACGGCAGTGGCTGCCAGCTTGCCTATGTCGACGAGGGTGGCGGTGTCGGGGTTCTCGTTGACCAGCGTGTCACACACGTAGAGGGTGCCTCGCGGAGAGTTGATGATGTGCATGGCTCCGAAGTGCTGGTACTCGGGGCGTATGCCTATGACCTCCTTCACCACCTTCACGGTGTTCGAGTACCTGGTGTAGAGACCGGTGATGAAGGCGTCAGCCTCGCCCGTCTCGACCATCATCATGCCGAAGTAGTTGCGCTCGAACATCTTGTCGTTGGCCTCCTGGAAGGTGTAGCCCTCGCGCTGCCGCTTCTGTGTAAGTATGCGTGCATAGCGCTCGCGGCGCTCCTGTTCAGATGGGTGCCGCAGGTTGACCACCTCTATGCCTTCGAGCGAGAGGTCGAGCTGCTTGGCCAGCTTGGCTATCACCTCGTCGTTGCCCAGGAGTATGGGGTGGCAGAGGCCCTCGGCCCGTGCCTGCACGGCAGCCTTGAGCATGGTGGGGTGCACGCCCTCGGCAAAGACCACGCGCTGCGGATGGGCAGCGGCGGTGGAATAGAGCTTCTGCGTGAGCTTCGTCTCCTGTCCGAGGAGCACGCTGAGCGAGTCCTTGTAGGCCTCCCAGTCATCGATGGTCTTTCGGGCCACGCCGCTCTCAATGGCGGCACGGGCCACGGCGGCGCTGACCTCGCTGATGAGGCGCGGGTCCACGGGCTTGGGTATGAAGTAGTCGCGTCCGAAGTGCAGGTTGTTCACCTTGTACACGTCGTTCACCACGTCGGGCACGGGCTGCTTGGCCAGGTCTGCAATGGCGTGCACGGCAGCCAGCTTCATTGCCTCGTTGATGGCGGTGGCATGCACGTCGAGGGCACCGCGGAAGATGTAGGGGAAGCCGATGACGTTGTTGATCTGGTTGGGATAGTCGGTGCGGCCCGTCGACATGAGCACGTCGGGCCGGGCGTCCATGGCGTCCTCGTAGGTAATCTCGGGCGTGGGATTGGCCAGTGCGAAGATGATGGGGTCCTTGGCCATGGAGCGCACCATGTCCTTCGACAGCACATTGCCCTTCGACAGGCCCACGAAGACATCGGCACCACTGACGGCCTCGGCCAGCGTGTGTATGTCGGTGCGCTGGGTGGCGAAGAAGCGCTTCTGCTCGTTCAGGTCCTGACGGTCAGCGCTGATGACGCCCTTCGAGTCGAGCATGACGATGTTCTCCTTGCGGGCTCCGATGGCCATGTAGAGTTTGGTGCAGCTGATGGCTGCAGCCCCGGCACCGTTGACCACGATGCACACCTGGGCGATGTCCTTGCCCACCACCTCGAGGGCGTTCTTCAGTCCGGCAGCGCTGATGATGGCAGTGCCGTGCTGGTCGTCGTGCATGACGGGAATGTCGAGTGTGCGCTTCAGCCGCTCCTCTATGTAGAAGCACTCCGGGGCCTTGATGTCCTCCAGGTTGATGCCTCCGAAGGTGGGGGCAATGCGCTCTACGGCCTCGCAGAACTTCTCGGGGTCTTTCTCGGCCACCTCTATGTCGAAGACGTCGATGCCGCCGTATATCTTGAACAGCAGGCCCTTGCCCTCCATGACGGGCTTGCCGCTCATGGCGCCGATGTCGCCCAGTCCCAGCACGGCAGTGCCATTGCTGATGACGGCCACGAGGTTGCCCTTGTCGGTGTACTTGTAGGCATCGTCGGGATTCTGCTGAATCTCCAGACAGGGATAGGCCACGCCGGGCGAATAGGCCAGCGACAGGTCGGTTTGTGTACGGTAAGCCTTCGTGGGCTTCACTTCAATCTTTCCCGGACGACCGCTCTCGTGGTAGGCGAGGGCAGCTTCTTTCGTAATCTTTACCATTTGTTCGTTATCCTTGTTTTCGCATTAGTTTTTCTTTTTACGCTCAAGAAACAGGCTGAGCCTCAGTGCTGCAGGTGCTTGCGTCCGTCTCTGATGTATATCCCCTTGTGGGCACGGTCCCCCACCCTGCGACCGTCGAGGGTGTAGGCCTTGCCGTCGGTGGCAGGCAGCGTGGTGGCCTGCTCAATGCCGGTGATGGTCTGCGGGCTGAGGCTGCCATAGAAGTAGAGGCGGAAGTTGTCGAAGATGCACCAGTACTTGCTCTGCATCGACGAGCAGCTCAGTCCTACGCGCAGCGTGGTGGCTGCCGAGTTGTCAATGTAGACGCAGTTCTCGTAGAGTCCGCGGGCGAAGTAGATGCTGGCAGCCTGCATGTCGTTGGGCATGTAGAGCCCGCTGCCCACCGTCGACTCGCTGCCGCCCAGCTTGCTGGCTTGCGCCCAGCTGGCTATGTGGCAGAGCTTGGCGTTCTTAGTGCCGGCATAGATGTAGGCATTCACGCGGTTGGTACCGGCCGCATAGTCGTCATAGGCATCAGCCGACGCGCCGGGGCGCTGGAAGCCCTGCGCCATGAAGCCAAAGGTGCCGCGCGGCAGGTCTTGCAGAATCTGGTAGAAGTTGAAACTCTTCTCGTAGAACTCGGCGCACGAGCAGTTGAGCGTGGCAGCCGTCGACCACCCGTCGGTGGCGTCCATGCCGGGGTTCTGCATCAGGAAGGTGATGTCGAAGGGCTGGCTGCTGTGAGCGGGAGTGACCAGGTTGAGGAAATCGACGGCAGCCTGGCGCACGGCATCGGCGAGCGACGACAGCTGGCTGGGGCTGGCGGTTGCCTGCAGCTGCTGCTCAATGCTGCCCAGGGCAGATGCGAACTGCTGGTCGGCATCGGCGGTGCTGGTGGTATGCGGCACGTCGGCCAGGGCTCTTACCACACGGAGCATGTCGTTCACCTGTGTCTTTATCTGCTGCACGGCAGCCTGGTCGAAAGCATTCATCTCAGCGGCGCTGAGGATGAGCCAGCGCTGCTCAGTGGCAGCATTGGCCAGACTGAGCTGCTGACTGGCCACCGAGCCGCTGGCATTGGCTTTCAGGCAGTTGGGTGTCCAGTTGTCTGAGGGGTGTACAAGCCAGTAGCCACGCAGGCCCTCGGTGCCGGCCACATCAACGCGGCCCCGCATCAGGTGGAAGTCATCGGCATCGCTCAGCGTGGTGCGCTTCATGGTCTTGAAGCCTCCCTGGTAGGTCATGTACTGGCCTGTGGCGGCGTTGCACAGCTGGTAGTACTGGTTGTGCGGAGTGAAGGTGATGTACCATGCGGCACTGTCGTTCTGCTGTGCCTCGGCAGCCGTCATCTCACGCAGGCGCAGGTTGCCCGACGCATTGGGCACCACATAGCTGGTGTAGAGTCCGCAGGCAGCGTCCTCGCTCTTCAGGTAGTACTTGATGGTATCCTCCTGCTGCAGGGCGTAGTAGGGCTCGGCAAAGTGGGTGTAGGTATGCTGCAGTCCGTCTTCGCCCAGGGCCTGACAGATGAGCGAGTTGCCTATGTAGAGCACGTCGGAGCCGTTGTCCTCGTGGGCGCCATTCACGCCGTAGGGCCACATGTGCTGGTTGTCGCCGTTGAGCTGTGCCGTAGTGCTGTTGTCCCAGAAGCGCAGCACTTCGGTCACGCGGTCGCCCAGCCACAGGCCGGTGCCGTTGCCGCTGCGCAGGTCGGTGCCGCTCCATGCCGTGCCATAGCCGGGTATGACGCCACAGCCATGCAGCATCTCATGCATGATGGTGCCGGGCTTCTGGTTACCCTGGTTCGGTCCCACGCGCATCCAGCCGCCATAGGAGCAGTCGGCAGTAGGCGTGCCCGAGGCGTAGCCGATGCTGGGGGCATAGTCTTTCATCTCGGTCAGCGCATTCCACCAGTCGATGGCCGTCTGTGCCGCTGCCTTGATGCGCTCGCTGTTGGCATCGCCGCTGGTGCGCATGGTGAAGGTCACCTCACCCTTGGGCAGGGTGTAGAACTTGATGTCGTCGCCATAGCCAACCTTGCCGTCGCGGTCAACGGCGTATGCGCGCATATAATATAATGTGGCGGGCTGCAGGTCCTTCAGCCAGTATATGGCACCGTTGTTCTGCAGTGTCGTGGTGGTCTTGCTGTCGTCGACAGTGGGCAGTCGGTGGCTGGCCCAGCAGAAGCCGCGCTCGCTGATGGCTGCGCTGCCGGGTGTGGCCGTCATGCGCCCGAAAGCCATCGTGGCACCACGGGCAAAGCGCTGGTCGGTGGTGACCTTCGGCTGCGCCAGTGCCGGTGTGGCCAGCGTGAGCAACAGCGTCAGCAGAGCTGCCGGCAGGGGCGGGTACTTGCGTGTCCATCCGTCCCAGCGCAGGCGCATGACACCGAAGAAGGCTTCAGAGAAGATGCCGCCCGACATCTTGCTCGTGCCCTCGCGACGGTTGACGAAGATGACAGGCACCTCCTTGATCTTGAAGCCAATCTTGTGGGCGGTGTATTTCATCTCTATCTGGAAGGCATAGCCCTTGAAGCGTATCTTGTCCAGCTCTATCGTCTGCAGCACACGCCGGCGGTAGCACACAAAGCCGGCCGTAGTGTCGCGCACCTTGATGCCGGTGACGATGCGCACGTATTTCGAAGCATAGTAGCTCATGAGCACACGGCCCATGGGCCAGTTCACCACGTTCACGCCGCTGACGTAGCGCGAGCCCACAGCCACATCGTTGCCTTCGTCGTGGCAGGCAGCGTAGAGGCGCGGCAGGTCGTTGGGGTCGTGGCTGAAATCAGCATCCATCTCGAACACATACTCATAGTCGCGATCCAGTGCCCACTTGAAGCCTGCGATATAGGCGGTGCCCAGTCCCTGCTTGCCGCTGCGCTCCACAATGAAGAGCCGGTCGGCAAACTCAGTACTCATCAGGCGCTTCACGATATCGGCAGTGCCGTCGGGTGAACCGTCGTCGATAATCAGTATGTGGAAGTACTTTTCCAGACCGAAGACGGCACGGATAATCTTCTCAATGTTCTCCTTTTCGTTGTAGGTTGGAATGATGACAATGCTGTCGCTCTTGTTCATAGCTAATGCTTTTTTTGAAATCGTATGCAAAGGTACGAATAAGCGAGCGAAAAGCAAAAGAAAATCCGAATTTTCTTTTGATTTTCCGAGCGTAAGTATAAAAAAAGGTTCTGCGAGATTTTGTGTGGGTTATGCTATTGTCTTATTTACTGACCCCCCCCCCAGCCCCTCCCCTACAAGGGA
>DGHX01000104.1:10149-15983 GCA_002392835.1 Prevotella sp. UBA3837
GCAGCAGCTCCCCTCCCTTGTAGGGGATGGGCTGGGGGTGGGGTCAGTAACATACCCACACGAAATCTTGTAAAACCTAAAACAAAAACTGCCAGCCCTTTCGGACTGGCAGCCTTTTTACGATTCCTGTTCGCAGTAATTACTTCTGCTCACCCTCGGCAGCCTGGCCAGCGTTCTGAGCAGCAGCCTTCTTCTCCTCGAGGCACTTAACCAGAGCCTCCTTCACGCGAGCCTCCTTGGTACCCTCGAGCTCAGCCTTCTTAGCCTCGAAAGCAGCGGTCAGCGAGTCGAACTCAGCCTGAGCAGCAGCCTTCACTTCCTCGGTAGCGTCCTCGGCCAGCTCAGCCATAACGGGGGCAGCACCAAGCTCCTCAGCGATGGCAGCGTCAACCTGCTGGGCAACAGCAGCTGAATCCTCAGCGGTCAGAACAATCTCCTTAGCCTGGTCGCAAGCCACGAACATGGCGGCAGCGGCGAACATAAATGCAATCTTTTTCATTTCTTTGCTTTTTTAAATCTGTAAAACAATCATTAGTTTATTAAAACGCTGCAAAGGTAGGCATTTTTTTGATACGGCGTATCATTTTTTACGATTTTTTTTAGCCCTTTTTTGTAACTTTTTCGCAAATATCTATAAATCAATGATTTGTGAATTGTTAAAAAATGATAGCAATCACCGCTCTTGATATTTGTTCAGAATTTTGGCCCGTTTTACGATAAAAATGTGTACCTTTGCCTACGCAAACCGACAAACGCAACGCACAGATGATAGACACATCAGCCCTTCAGGGCAAGACAGCCGCATATTTCACCTTAGGATGCAAGCTCAACTTCTCCGAGACGTCAACTTTCGCCAAGATGCTGCAAGCATACGGCGTGCGGACGGCCGGCAAGGACGAGCAGGCCGACATCTGCCTCATCAACACCTGCTCGGTGACCGACGTGGCCGACCATAAATGCCGGCAGGCCATACACCGCCTGGTACGCCAGCATCCCGGCGCCTTCGTCGTCGTCACCGGCTGCTACGCCCAGCTGTCGCCACAAGCCGTGGGCAGCATTGAGGGCGTTGACATGGTGCTGGGCCAGAACGAGAAGGCACAGCTGCTGCAGTTCCTCTGCGACGGCTTCACCCACCACGGACAGCCAGCGGCCTGCCACACGGTGAAGACAAAGGACATCACCTCATTTGCACCCAGCTGCTCACGCGGCAACCGCACACGCTACTTCCTGAAGGTACAGGACGGCTGCGACTACTTCTGCACCTACTGCACCATTCCCTACGCACGGGGCTTCAGCCGCAACCCCACCATCAGCTCACTGGTGCAGCAAGCCCGCCAAGCCGCCGCCGAGGGTGGCAAGGAGATTGTGCTGACAGGCGTGAACATCGGCGACTTCGGAAAGACTACCGGCGAGCGGTTCCTCGACCTGGTGAAAGCCCTCGACCAGGTGGAGGGCATCAGCCGATACCGCATCAGCAGCCTGGAGCCAGACCTGCTCAGCGACGAGCTCATCAGCTACTGCGCCAAGGAGAGCCGCGCCTTCATGCCCCACTTCCACATCCCCCTGCAGAGCGGCAGCGACGAGGTGCTGCGGCTGATGCACCGCCACTACGACAGCCAGCTCTTCGCAGAGAAGATCATGCGCATCAAGGAGCTGATGCCCCAGGCCTTCATCGGCGTCGACGTGATGGTGGGCTGCCGGGGCGAGACGCCCGAATGCTTCGAGCAGACCTACGACCTGCTGCAACGCCTGCCGGTGACGCAGCTGCACGTGTTCCCCTACTCCGAGCGGCCCGGCACGGCGGCGCTGAAGATTCCATACATCGTGGCAGAGCAGGAGAAGAAAGCCCGCAGCAAGCGTCTGCTGGAGTTGTCGGACCGCAAGACCGAGGACTTCTATGCCGCGCATACAGGCCAGCAGGCCGAGGTGCTCTTCGAGAAGGCACAGCGGGGCCGGGCCATGCATGGCTTCACCCGCAACTATATACGCGTAGAGCTGCCTCCAGCCCAGGCCCGTGCCGAACTCGACAACCAGCTCGTCAGCGTCGGCCTGGGGGACTTCAACCACGACCATACTGCCCTTTACGCAAGACTCCTAACTTCTAACCCTAACCTTAACCCAACCCCTAACATTAACCCCAACTCCTAACTCCTAACTCCTAACTCCCCACCCATGCCGAAAACCGCCATTGTCATATTGAACTGGAACGGCGCCAAGATGCTGCGTCAATACCTGCCCAGCGTGTTGCAATACTCGCGCGACGAGGCTACCGTCTACGTGGCCGACAACGCCTCTACCGACGACAGCCTCGAACTGCTGCGCCAGCACTTCCCCGAGGTGCAGCTCATCCTCTTAGAGAAGAACTGGGGCTTTGCCGACGGCTACAACAAAGCACTGGCACAGATCGATGCCGAGTACTACCTGCTGCTGAACAGCGACATTGAGGTGACGCACCACTGGCTGACGCCGCTGGTGGAGTTCATGGACAGCCACCCCGACGTGGCTGCCTGCCAGCCCAAGCTGCTGAGCATCTTCGAGCGCGACAAGTTTGAGTATGCCGGTGCCTGCGGCGGCTATCTTGACCGCTACGGCTACCCCTTCTGCCGCGGCCGGCTGTTCGAGACGGTGGAGAACGACGACGGGCAGTACGACACCCCGGCCGAGGTGCTCTGGGCCACAGGGGCTGCACTACTCGTGCGCGCGCGTATATATAATAATGTGGGAGGGCTGGACGGACGCTTCTTTGCCCACAACGAAGAGATAGACCTGTGCTGGCGCATACGGCTGCTGGGCTATAAAATCTACTGTCTGCCCGACAGCGTCATCTACCACGTGGGGGGCGGCACCCTGCCGAAGTCGAACCCCATGAAGACGTTCCTCAACTTCCGCAACAACCTGACGATGCTCTACAAGTGCCTGCCCCAGAGCGAGCTGCGCCACGTGATGCGCTGGCGCTGGTGGCTCGACTACCTGGCAGCATGGGAGATGCTGCTGCTGAAACGCAACCTGGGCGACTTCCGCGCCGTGTATCGTGCCCGACGTGCCTTCAAGCGCTGGCGCAAGGACTTCGAGGCCGACCGCCGGCAGATACAGCAGAGCCGCGTGGAAAAAGAAATACCAGAGCAACGGCGTTTCTCGCTGCTCTGGCAGTACTATGCTAAGGGGCGCAAGCGCTTCTCCGACTTGCCCTAATATCTCACCACCACGGGGTGCTCCACTTCCTTGCGCCAGGCCTTCAGCCAGCCGAACCACTCGGCAGCGCTGTGGAAGCCGAAGTCCTCGTTGGCCGAGCCATAGGCCACCTTGTAGCACATGCGGCGGCCGTCTGCCTTGACGGTGAAGCCATAGTTATCCTTGTTAGCAGGCCACTCCTGCACGATGTTTCCCTGCTGCAGCAGCACAGCCAGGCCCACCGTCTCGGGCTTCCAGTTCACCGTGTCGGTAGACGGATAGTCGGTACCCCAGCAGGCGCGCAGCCCTCGCTTGTCGGTATATTCCGTTGAGCCCTTCACGTTGATGATGCCCGTAGAGAACAGATAGCCTGTAGCATCGCGGTTGAAGATGACGTCGACGTCGGTGTCGCGGTGCCCGGCATACTGTATGTAGCGCAGCGTCATGTTCAGCGCCGGTTTGTCGGCACTGACCTTCCAGCCCTGGTCCACTACCTCCACGATGGTGCGCAGCGGCCCATAGCTGATGACGCGCTGCGTGCGGTTCTTCACCGGCTCCACCATGGTCATCTGCTGCTTGGCGTCATCCCATCCGCGGAAGGCCCCCAGTCCGAAGGTGTTGCCCACCCACAGCACATCGTCGCCATAACCCTGCGCCTTCTGCTCGGCCGAGGTGTAGAACTGCGTGGCCTGCAGCTCCAGGCGCTTGTGGAACTTGCCGTAGAGGTCCAGCGTCTGCCGCTTGTCGAAATAGATGCGTATGCCGTTCAGCTCGCTCTCGAAGTCCACGCCGTGGTGGTGCTGCAGGTTGTAGCTGTTGGCACAGTCGCCACGGGCCGTCAGGCTGCTGATGTAGTTGTCATGCTTGTTCTTCTCCTTCACCTTGTCGTTGCGCATGAGCATCTCGGCGTACACGCGGGCCGGATACTCACGGGGCGTCCCCTCGGCATAGAGCGTCACGCTGTAGGTCTTCCGCTCCTTCGAGGCCAGGTCGGCCAGGAAACAGAGCTCGTCGAACTGCTCGTCCTGGTTCAGGTCGTCGAGCTGGCACGGAACCTCCTGCCCGCCACAGGTGACGAGGGCAGAGCTGACGGTGCCGTAGCCCTTGAGCTGAACGACGACAGGCTGGTCAGTGCGAGCCTGCTTCAGCGTATTTTCAACACTTACTTCAATGGTCTGCTGGGCACTTGCAGTCATGGCTGCAAAGAGTGCGAAAAGTACATAGATTTGTTTCATCGTAGATAGTTTTCTACAAAAGTACTCAAATCTGAGTAAAAACAACCATCGGTTAAAAAAAATTAGGTTAAAAGTTGGATTATTCAAGAATTTTTAGTAATTTTGCACCGTAATTTAACAAACGTAAATCATTTTGGTGCGACAACTATATATCATTCTGCTACTCATCATGGGTGTGTGCGTGGGCTGCCAATGGCAGAACGCCAGCACGGAAGACCATGACGATGCAGCAACCATAGAGATAGAACGGTTCGACCGCATAGAAAGCAGCTACCTGACGCTTGCCGACTTTGCGGCCCTGCGCCAGATGCGTACCGACTATCCCATCCAGACCCGCACGCTCATCGAAGAGGTGCTGAAGCTGGGCCCTGCCACCCATCCCGACATCAACAACAACCTGCTCATCTTCTTTCAGGACTCCACGCTGCAGACGCTCATTGCCGACGTGGAGGACGAATATGCCGACATCAAAGACCTGAACCGTCAGCTGAGCAGCGCCTTCCGGCGGCTGAACTCCATGCTGCCCGACATGCAGATACCGCAAGTCTACACGCAGATAGGCTCGCTCGACCAGAGCATCATCGTCACCGACAGCCTGCTGGGCATCTCGCTCGACAAGTATCTGGGCAGCGACTACCCCGCCTACATACACTACGGCTACAGCCAGAAGCAGCGCGACATGATGAGCAGAAAATATATCGTGCCCGACTGTCTGGGCTTCTACCTGCTCAGCCTCTACCCCATGCCCGCCAATGGCGACTCGCTGCAGCACGACCAGCAGCACTTCCACATGTGCAAGATTCAGTGCATAGTGAACAAAGCCATCGGCCAGTCGATATTCTCCAACGACACCATACGCCAGCTGGAGAAATACATGCACAAACACCGCACACTCTCAGCCGACGACTTCCTGCGCATGACGTCTATGCCAAAGTCTATTTAAGAGTCGGTCCGAGCCATGCGGTCCCTCTCCAGCGCCGTTTTGTTAACCTTCATTGATATTTATCTTGCACTACTTGCACCGCCGTTAACACTTGTTGGATTTTGCAGGTCGTCCGCAAGATACGCGCGGGCACCTAAAAAATGTCCCAGGGCCTGGGATTTTCAAATGCGGGCCGCGCGTGAAAAAATGAGGGCCGCGCGTGAAAAAATGAGGCCCGCTCATGAAAAAATGCGGCCCGCTCGTGAAAAAATGCGGCCCGCTCGTGAATGTCCCAGGCCCTGGGACATTTCTCTGCGGCCTGCATTTTCCGCAAAACAACTTGTTTTGCTTTCTCTTTCGCCCCCCAAGCTTATCAACTATCCTCCCTCCACCCTCCACCCTCAACCACTCACCATGCCCGGTGCAAGTAGTGCAACATTATTGCGGCATCGTCGTGCCTATTCAGTACTAGGTTGTTCAATTTGATGTACCATAGTATATGCTAA
>DGHX01000104.1:16182-23539 GCA_002392835.1 Prevotella sp. UBA3837
GGGGTCGGGGGTGGGGTCAGTAATATCCAAAACGGGTACAAGAACACCCTAATTCAGTACCCCTGGGTATTCAGGTTCCATTACTGCATCAGAGAAACTGAGAAGAGTGCGGAGTCATGCCCCGGCGGGGCAAAGTTTCGTACTCATGGCATTAAGTAGTTTCGCATCGGCTGCGAAATGTAAAAATATGCAAATATAGTATCTGAGGCAACAAAAACTGCACAAAAAATTTGCAAATGTGCAGAAAAGGCCGTACCTTTGCACAAAATTTTCGAAACTGTGCAATGAACACAAGCTTCAACGAACTTATATATCAAGCAATTATACGCAACTGGGACTCGAATGCGCTGACCGACTACAAGGGTCAGACGCTGCAGTTTCACGACGTGGCCCGAAAGATTGAGAAGTTGCATCTGGCCTTCGAGCACTGCAACATCCATCAGGGCGACAAGATTGCCATCTGCGGCCGCAACTCGGCCCACTGGGCCGTGGCTTTCCTGGCCTCGCTGACCTACGGCGCCGTGGCAGTGCCCATACTGCACGAGTTCAACGCCGAGCAGATACACAACATCGTTAACCACTCTGAGGCTCGCCTGCTCTTCGTGGGCGACTACATAGCGAAGGAGATAGACCCGCAGCAGATGCCGCAACTCGAGGGCATACTGAACCTGCCCGACTTCTCGCTGATGATCTCTCGCTCTGAACAGCTGACCTACGCCCGCGAGCACCTGAACATGCTCTTCGGCTCGAAGTATCCGCGCGCCTTCACCAAGGACGACCTGAAAGTGCACCAGGACCAGCCCGAGGAGCTGGCACTCATCAACTACACCAGCGGCACCACAGGCTTCTCGAAGGGCGTCATGCTGCCCTACCGCGCACTTTGGGGAAACATCCACTTCTGCCTGCATCGCTTAGGAGCACACGTGAAGGCCGGCGACCCCATGCTCGACATCCTGCCCATGGCACACATGTACGGACTGAGCATTGAGTTCCTCTTCGGATTCTGCAACGGCTGCCACCTGTTCTTCCTGAACCGCCTGCCCTCCCCCACCCTCATCGCACAGGCCTTTACCGACATACGGCCCACGCTGGTGGTCACCGTGCCGATGATCATTGAGAAGATCATCCGCAAGCGTGTCTTCCCCGTCATGCAGACGCCGCGCATGAAGCTGCTCATGTCCATGCCCGTGGTGTCGAAGAAGGTGAAGGAGAAAGTGCTGGAGCAGGTGTACCAGGCCTTCGGCGGCCGCGCCTACGAGGTCATCGTGGGCGGTGCAGCCCTGTCGAAGGAGGTAGAGAGCTTCCTGCTCTCCATCGGTTTCCCCGTCACCGTGGGCTATGGCGCCACGGAGTGCGCACCCCTCATCAGCTACCGCGACTGGACGGAGTTTGCAGCCGGCTCGTGCGGCGAGGCCATCGACAACATGGAGGTGCGCATCGACAGCCACGACCCGCGGAACACGCCCGGCGAGATTCTGGCACGCGGCATGAACGTCATGCTGGGCTACTTCAAGAACGACGAGGCCACACGCCAGGCACTGGACAGCGAGGGATGGTACCACACCGGCGACCTGGGCACCATGGACGACGACGGCAACATTTACATACGCGGACGGTCGAAGAACATGCTGCTCGGCTCTAACGGGCAGAACGTGTACCCCGAGGAGATAGAGGACCAGCTGAACTCGATGAGCATGGTCAGCGAGAGCCTGGTGGTGCAGCGCGGCGACAAGCTGGTGGCACTGGTATACCCCGACCAGGACGAGATGATGCACTTCAACACCCAGGAGCTGCAGGACATCATGGAGCAGAACCGACAGGCACTGAACATGCGGCTGCCTGCCTACAGCCGACTGTCGGCTGTGGAGCTGCACAACGAGGAGTTCCAGAAAACACCTAAGAAGAGCATCAAGAGATACCTGTACAGTTAGGAGTGAGGAGTTAAGAGTTAGGAGTTAAGAGTTAAGATACTACCGACATATTATGAAAGAGATACCAAGCTATAATGCACTGATAGAAAAGAGCATCATCGACCACTGGGACATGGATGCGCTGACCGACTACAAGGGCCAGACCTTGCAGTACCACGACGTGGCACGCAAGATTGAGAAGGTGCACATACTGTTCGAGAACAGCGGCGTGCAGCGCGGCGACAAGATAGCGCTGTGCGGGCGCAACAGCAGCCAGTGGACGGTGGCCTTCATAGCCACCATCACCTACGGCGCCATAGCCGTGCCCATACTGCATGAGTTCACCGCCGACCAGGTGCACAACATCGTGAACCACAGCGATGCGAAGCTACTCTTTGCCGGCGACCACATCTGCGGCAGCATAGACCCCATGCAGATGCCGCACCTGGAGGGCATCATCCGCAACAGCGACTACTCGCTGCTGCTGTCGCGCACCGACAAGCTGACCTACGCCCGCGAGCACCTGAACGAGCTCTACGGCAAGAAGTTCCCCAAGTACTTCCGCAAGGAGCACGTGCACTACTACCACGAGCAGAGCCCCGACGAGCTGGCACTCATCAACTACACCAGCGGCACCACGGGCTTCTCGAAGGGAGTGATGATTCCCTACCGTGCCATGTGGTCGAACTACGACTTCGCCTGCGCCGCCATGGGCCGCGAGCTGAATCCCGGCGACAGCGTCATATCCATACTGCCCATGGCACACATGTACAGCATGGCCTTCGAGTTCAGCATGGAGTTCCTCACCGGCTGCCATGTCTACTACCTGAACCGCGTGCCTTCGCCGGCCATCATCGCACAGGCCTTTGCCGACGTGAAGCCGCGCATCATCATCGCCGTGCCGCTGGTCATCGAGAAGATCATACGCAAGAAGGTGTTCCCCAAGATTCAGACCCCACGCATGCAGCTGCTGCTGCAGCTGCCCGTCATCGCCCAGAAGGTACGCGAGCGCATCTGCGAGGAAGTGAAGAAGGCCTTCGGCGGCAACTTCTTCGAGATCATCGTCGGCGGAGCTGCCTTCAACCAGGAGGTGGAGCGATTCCTGCACCAGATAGACTTCCCCTACACCGTGGGCTACGGCGCCACGGAGTGTGCACCCATCATCTGCTATTCCGACTGGCGCACCTTCGCCCCCGGCAGCTGCGGACGCGCCGCCAAGCACATGGAAGTGCGCATAGACAGTCCCGACCCGGAGAACACCCCCGGTGAGATCCTCACCCGCGGACTGAACGTCATGCTGGGCTACTACAAGAACGACGAGGCTACACGCCAGACCATAGACAGCGACGGATGGTACCACACCGGCGACCTGGGCACAATGGACGACGAGGGCAACGTCTTCATCAACGGACGCTCGAAGAACATGCTCCTCTCCGCCAACGGACAGAATATCTACCCCGAGGAGATTGAGGACAAGCTGAACTCGATGACGCTGGTCGTAGAGAGCATCGTGGTGCAGCGCGACACGAAGCTGGTGGCACTGGTGCACCCCGACCTGGACGAGGCCCGCAACCTGGGCTTCACCAAGGAGGACCTGCAGGGCATCATGGAGCAGAACCGCAACGGCCTGAACCAGGCGCTGCCCGCCTACGAGAAGATCAGCGAGATAGAAATCTACGAGGAGGAGTTTGCCAAGACTCCGAAGAAGAGCATCAAGCGGTATTTGTACAGTTAACCTAGCCCCCTAAGTTAGGGGGTTGGGGGTCTGAACGAGGAAAAGTCAGGAGTTAGGAGTTATTGCGCAAAGCAACTCCTAACTCCTAATTGAACTTTCCCACCCTTTTATAACAACCACAGATGACACAGATTACACGGATTATGGCTACGCCAGTTATTTGTTACGCAGATTTCGATGAGATTACACAGATTACGGCGCGTGGTAATCTGTGAAATCATTTCGCCGTGAAGCGGCTCTAATCGTTTATGAATCTGTGCCATCTGTGAAATCTGTGGTTGTTATAATGGAGTGGGAAACTATAACTCCTAACTCACTACAGGTTTTTCTTGAAGAACTGCAGCACGCGTTCCTGCGCGCGCAGCGGACAGCTGTGAGGCATGTCCCATAGTTCCGTCTCTATCTTGTCGGCGGCCCCCTGGCTCTCCCACGTGCGGTGCATGATGTCGTAGGCTTTCTTCACTCCAGGCACGGGGAACAGCTTGTCCTGCGTGCCGTTGATGAACAGCATGGCCTTGGGACAGGCCATCGACGCCACATGAGGATAGTCCATCCAGCGGCGCAGACCGGGGAAGCAGTTGGCAAAGCCGCCGTTCTCCGTGCGGCTGTACTTCAGCGACATCTGCTCGTCGGTGGTCACCATCCAGCACACGGCAGCCCCCGCCTTGATGCGGTCGCTCAGCGCCGAGAGCATCCAGGCCCTGTAGGCACCCATCGAACAGCCCATGCAGCCAATGCGGCTGGCGTCCACTTCGGGCAGCGAGGCCAGGAACTCCGTGCCCGACAGGTCGTCGTAGGTCATATAGGCCGAGAGGTCAACGCCGTACATCATCATGTTACCGGCTATCATGTCGTAGCGGTCGCGCCGCGGGCCCTCCTTCTGTCCGCGCTCGCCCCACATCGGGGCATCGGCTGAGAACACCACATAGCCGTTGCGCGCCAGGTAGTCGCCCACGAACTGTCCCTCGTAGAGTGCCAGCCACTCCTCGGCATCCCTGACGACCGCCGTGTCCTCGCAGGCCAGCGGGCGTATCATCTTCTCCTTGCCTATGAAGAGGTGGGCGCCGTGGTCGTGCAGCGCATTGATGGCGGGGAAGGGTCCCTTGCCGTCGGGGATGAGCAGCAGGGCCGGCACGGTGTAGTAGCGCGACAGGCGTACCTCTATCTTCCGCGCCCGGTAGCCGTCGCGCTGCTCCTCGGCAATGACCTTCACGTCATAGCCGTCGGCAGGGGGCGGTGGCGGGGTGAGCATGCAGTCGAGCACGCGCTGACGGGCCATGCGCCGCCAGGCGTCGAAGTCGGTCATGCCGCTGTTCTCCCACGCCAAGGGATAGGTCAGGTCACGCAGCAGCGAGTCGGCATAGACCGGCAGGTTGCGTTCAAACTCATACTTCGCGCGCCGCTGTGCAGCAGCTGTCGTCGGCAGCAGGCAGGCCACGGCCAGCAGCCATGCAGACATCAGGTTCTTATTCATTGCTTTACATTCTTACGCACCACGCTCCAGGAGTATGCAGTGACAACGGCGAAGCCTGCGAGCGGGATGATGAACGGCAGGAAAGGATTGACATGGTCGGCCAGCAGGCCCATGAGCAGGAAGCCGCAGCCGCCGATGGGGGTCATCATCAACAGCGAGGCGGCGCGCTTCTTCTCAGCAGCACTCAGTCCGCTGACAGCCATGGAGAAGATGGTGGGGAACATGATGGCCTCAAACAGATAGTTAGCTATCAGCGCCACCAGCGACAGCGTGCCCAGGTTGAGCATCGTCAGCACCATGCACGCCACGGTGCCCACGGCACAGGCCAGCAGCATCTTCTCAGCCTTCACGCTGCGCATGATCCAGCTGCCCAGGAAGCGGCCCACCATGAAGATGACCAGCGCCAGCGACACCACACGCGAGGCATCGAGCTTCGACATCCAGCCCGTGCCCGTGACGAAGTTGACGAAGTAGCTGTTGATGCTGATCTCGGCCACCTCGTAGCTCAGCAGCGCCAGCAGTCCGAACAGGAACCAACGGTTGCGCAGCAGCCCGCCGATGGTGACCTTGCCGCCAGCGGCGGGGGCGTCGGCAAGAGAGTCCTTCTGTCCGCTGATTTCGGGCAGCGGCACACGTGTGAACACCAGGGCGATGAGCAGCACCACCACGCCCATGATGGCGTAGGGCACGGAGGCATCGGCATGGCCGCCGTCCTCGCTGAACAGGAAGCCGCCCACGAGCAGGGTGGCCATGAAGCAGCCCATGCCGTTGAACGTCTGCGACAGGTTCAGGCGGCTGCTGGCCGTGTCGGCCGGGCCGAGCTCGGTGACGTAGGGGTTGGCGGCCGTCTCAAGGAACGTCAGGCCGCAGCCAATGACGAACAGCGCGGCCAGGAAGGCAGCAAAGGTGCTGCCGGGGATGAAGGCCAGTGCACCCAGGCCGAACAGCGTCAGGCCGAACACCACACCGCGGCGGTAGCCATAGCGGGTGATGAACAGGCCGGCGGGGATGGCCATGAGAAAATAGCCCAGATAGGTGGTGACCTGGATGAGCGACGACTGCGTGATGCTGATGTGCAGCTCGTCCTGGAAGTGCTTGTTCAGCACGTCGAGGATAGCGCGGGCGAAGCCCCACAGGAAGAAGAGAAGTGTGATGAGCACAAAGGGCACCACATAGCGGCGATCGGTTAGTTTTGTCTTGTTTGCCATAATCCAGTCATTGATGTGTTAACGATGTGCAAAGGTAGCGAAAAACAGCCTAACAGCCAAGAGAAAAACCGCTAATGGCGAGATATTAACAAAAAATAAGGCGAAAGAGAGCCGCCGTGCGCCGCCTTTTTAGTAATTTTGCACCATACTCATATACGCACATGGCTAACGACTATTTCCGCTTCCGACAGTTCACCGTGTGGCAGCAGCACTGCGCCATGAAGGTGGGCACCGACGGCACGCTGCTCGGTGCCTGGGCCCACGGCGGCCGACGCATCCTCGACGTGGGCACCGGCACGGGGCTCATAGCCCTGATGATGGCGCAGCGCTACGCCGAGGCCACCGTCACCGCCATCGACATCGACGCGGCAGCCGTCAGCCAGGCACGCCAGAACGCTGCCGACTCGCCCTTCGCCAGCCGCATCAGCATCCGGCAGGCCGACGTGGCCGACATGGCGCTACAGCCATCAGTCAGTGCCGACGAGGGCTGCGACAGCAGCGCCGACGGGGACAGCACCTTCGATGCCATAGTGAGCAACCCACCCTACTTCACCGACTCGCTGAAGAGCCCCGACCGGCAGCGCACCATGGCCCGCCACACCGACACGCTGACCTACCGCACGCTGATGGACTGGGCCCGACGCCTGCTGGCGCCCGACGGCGAGCTGTCGGTGGTGGTGCCCGCCGACCAGCAGAGCCGCATGGAGAGCGAGGCCGCACTGGCCGGACTGTTCAAGAGCCGCGAGTGCAGCGTGCGCACGTCAGCCCGCAAGCCGCCCAAACGCGTGCTGCTGGCCTTCACAAAGCATTCCGTCCCCTTGGAACGTCAGGAGCTGACGATAGGAACGGCCGACTATGAGCAACTGATGCACGACTTCTACTTAGAACGACAACCATAAGAAAAATGCGCATAACAATACTACAGACTGACATTGCCTGGGCCGACGTGCAAGAGAACATCCGGCGCGCCGAGGCTCTGATGCTACAGGCCGGCCCCATTGCCGACCTCTACGTGCTGCCCGAGATGTGG
>DGHX01000104.1:23651-30881 GCA_002392835.1 Prevotella sp. UBA3837
GCATGGATGAAGCGCCAGGCAGCCCAGCGCCACTGTGCCTTCAGCGGAAGCCTCGCCGTGAGGCTGGCCGACGGCTTATATCGCAACCGCCACTACTTCGTAACGCCGCAGACGGTGGTGCACTACGACAAGCGACACCTGTTCACCCACGGACACGAAGACCAGCACTACACGGCCGGAGAGAAGGCCGTCGTAGCCGAATGGTGCGGCATGCGCCTGCTGCTGCAGACATGCTACGACCTACGTTTCCCCGTGTTCGCTCGCTACGGCCGTGCCGGTGAGTACGACGCCATCATCTACGCAGCCAACTGGCCTGCCAAGCGCAATGAGGCTTGGCAGGTGCTCACGAGGGCACGCGCCATGGAGAACCAGTGCTTGGTGATAGCCGTGAACCGAACGGGCGATGACCCGAACTGTCACTACACCGGCGACTCGGCCATCATCAACCCCCTTGGGCGCTATGTGGGCCACTGCTCCGACATGCCCGACTGGGCGTCGTATGAGGTGACGGCTGAGGACATAGCACAGGTGCGCAGTCGCTTCCGTGTGCTCGACGACCGCGACCGCTGACAGTATAACCCGAAAAGCCTAAGCAAACTTGTATAGCACGATGACGGCGATGCCCAGCACAACGGCCACGGCTACCATGACCCACCACAGCCATTTGCCTATGAGCTTGCGGCGGTACTGGTTCAGCAGTGTCTTGTTGGATGAAACATATTCACGTCGGTCTGAATGGTGATGGTGATGATGATGATGATGGTTATGATTATCTGACATTTTTATAGTAGCTGTTAGTATCTTATCAGTTTAACACTTGAGTTGAGACCACTGGGCACGGGATCCCACTGGTCGTAGAGGGTCTTCTTGTAGTTGATGTCCACTACGTTTATCTCCTCCATCTTGCGCCACTTCACTCCCTGGCGGTCCAGTTCGCTGATGCGGTTGGCAGGCAGGTTGGTCACCTCGATGCGCAGCTCGTTCTCACCTGCACGCAGGGCTCCCTTGGTATCGAGGATGAAGGGCACGCTCCAGGCGCAGCCAATGAACTGCCCATTGATGTAGACGCGGGCCGACTCGCGCACGTCGCCCAGGTCGATGAGCCAGTCATTGCCGGCATCTTTTTTGGAGAGCTTAAAGGTGGTGGTATAGACACCAGTGCCCATCGTCACCTTCGCCTGGTCGTCTAACGTCTCCCAGGTCTGGAGCTTGTCAAGAGCAAAGCTCTTGCCCACAACGGGGGCTTCGTCGGTGAAGGAGAGGGTCCAGGGGCCTTCTATCACTTTCTGTGTCTCAGCAAGACCGTCAGATGAGGTTTCGCTGACAGAGTAAGGGGCTTCACGATAGGGAAGATCCGTCGTCAATGCCTCGTTAAAGGTCTGCAGTATCATCGACTCTCCACTGCGCAACGCTATCTGTACTTTTCCGTCTTTTATCTTAGCACGGGTGATTTCTCCATTCAGAGGGTTGAACCACAGCGCGTCCTTGAAAGGCGTGGCAAGCTCTTGATAGTTGAGGCCAGTAAAGATGTCATTAGGCGTGAGGTTGGCCATGAAGTAATGGTAGCCGTTGGCATTCTTGCGGCGTATGGCCTTCAGCCCCAGTTTAGTCTTCATCGTCTCAGGTTTGGCCGCACGCGCCATTTCCTGTGCGTCGATGCCGTACATGATGTGTGCGCCCTGCTGCTTCAGCCGGTCAATATGCTGCTTCACGGTTTCGGGCATCTCGCCACTGCCGGGGATGATAAGGCCCTTGTAGACGGTGCCTCCGCTGGTGACCAGCTGTCCGTCGCGACAGCTGACCTGCATGAGCAGGCGCTCGGAGATGTAGTCGCAGTCGAAGCCGGCGCGGTCGATGTCGAGAATGGTCTGCCGGAATTCAGGCATGAGCTTGCCCATGGCATGTATGCTGAACTGCATGAGCAGCTTGCCGCCCGGTTTCTTCCATGCGTCGCGCACGGGCACCAGCACCAGGAAGTCGTTGTCGGGCTGTCCCCACTGCAGGAAGCTCTGGCAGCGCTCCACATACTGCATGAAGTAGGGGGCGTCGCGCCAGATGCTGTTCGTGGGACTCATGTCTATCGAGGCATAGAACTTCCAGCCGGGCCACTCGTCGTCCTTCGGGCTGTAGCAGGTGCCGTGGAAGAACATGTGGTTCACGCCGGCGCAGAACATCAGGTCAAGGTCGGGCTTCAGCTGCGAGAGCGAGGTGCGGAAGTGCTCGGTGAGCCAAGTGAAGGTCTCGCTCGAGGTATAGGGCTTGCCGCAGACGTGGGCTGCCGACGGTGCATACTTGAACATGGAGTAGTCGCTGTCGTTCTTGCGCGTCTTGCCGGGGTCAGTGCGTAGTCCTTTGATACCCAGTTCACTAAGTCCAAAGCCTTCAATTTCTGGTATATCGACAGCAGCATAGCAGTCGATGAGGTTTGCGGGAGAGCCGTGGGCCTGGTTGCGGGTGATGGCCCCATGGCTGTGGGCCCAGGCCGTCCACTGCTCGGTGAAGTTCTCAAGGAGCAGGTCGCCAAGGGTCTCGCGGTAGTCGGAAAGGACGGAAGCCCCCCCTACGGCCCCCGAGGCTGAAGCCCCCCCTTCAGCCCCCGAGGGGGCTACTATAGACCCTTCTCGTGATAGCAAAACTATAGAAGCCCCCTCGGGGGCCGTAGGGGGGGCCATTACCGAGGCTAACAGCTCGGGGAAGTGCTCCTCCAGCTTGTAGCCGCGCCGCTTCTCAAACTCCTGGAGCAGCGTGGGGGTCCAGGTGGCGTCGGCCACCTCGTAGCTGTCGTTGAAAAAGGTGTGCGGATAGGGCGTCTTCGTGCGCTCGAAGGCAGCCTCGATGTGCTTCAGGTAGTTCTGCACAGCCCGACGGTCGAAGTGGTCGACGACCAGGCCCTCGCCACCGGGGGCAGCACGCTTCACGCGCATCACACCATATTTTATATATAGGGCGATGACCTTGAGTGATGAGTGAAGAGTGAAGAGTGAAGAGTTTGCTGCCGCACTGTTCTTCTTGCTGCCTTTTGCCATGGGGAAAATATCATTGGTCATCAGCTTGCCGTCCTTCACCAGGTTTGTCGCATCAACGACCTGCCCGTCGGGCATGTAGACCATCACCTTATGCAGGAAGGCGTTCTTGGCATCGCGCTCCGAGGGTGCAAGGTCTACGACGGTGGCATCCTGCGTGTCGGGCTGCAGCCCCTTCACACCATTGACGGTGGACCATACGCCCTCACCGTCGATGGTCTTCTCCACGAAGACGGCCCGGCAGGCACTCTCCTGCAGTGGCACCCACGGTCCGCCGAAGGGCCAACCGGTGCCGGTGGCCATGTCGAGCTCTATGCCCTGCTGACGGCACTGTTCCTGCGTGTAGCGCAGCATCTCCATCCACTGGTCGGAGAGGTAGTCGATGTTGTTCTGCTGGTTGCCCTGCACGCCGTAGAGGGGTGTTATCTCCACGGCACCGATGCCATGGCGGCTGTACTCCTGCAAGTTCCACTGCAGGTTCTCCTTGTCAACGGCAGAACCGAGCCACCACCAGCGGGCGCCGGCCTGGGCTTCGCGGGTGGGTGTGGGCCAGCCCTGCGCCCCTGCGGGGGTAAATGATAAATGACAAATGATAAATGATAAACCTATCAGCGACAAGTATCGCTTCATCGTTCGCTTTTGTATAGTTGCTGTTTTGTTTGACATAAGACTTTTGAAGTAGTTGCTGAGTTTATTATTTATCATTTATCATTTAGGGCGAAGCCCGCCATTAGTTTCCGTCGGGCTTGGTAGCCTCGGTCATGGGCGACGGTGCCCACTGGAAGGTGCGCCAGTCGTCGGGCTGTGCGGGGTTGTAGTCTTTCCACTCCGGCCGCAGGTACTGCACCAACGGCAGGTTGAGCTGCTTCATGCCCATGACCACGCACTTCGCCACCTCGTAGGCGCCGTAGGGGTTGAAATGGGTGTTGTCGGCCAGCTCGCGCCCGTAGGCCTCCTTGGGGTAGTGCACCAGTGCACGCTTGGAGTCCTCGAAGCCCAAGGTCTCGAAGAGCACCTTCGTCATCTGGTTCAGATCTATCAGCGGCACGCGCTCGCGCTCGGCCACCTGCTTCATGGCAGCAGGGAAGTCGCCGTGGGTGTTCTTCAGCGTCTTGTGGTCGTCGTTGAAGGCCCGGCGCTGCGTGGGGGTGCAGAACACGATCTCGGCACCCTTGCTGCGCACCTGGTCGATGAAGATCTTCAGCTGATACTGGTAGTGGTACCAGGCACCGTCGCCGGGGCGTTTCTCTTTCTCGTCGTTGTGGCCGAACTCCACGAAGACGTAGTCGCCCTTCTTCAGCGTCTGCAGGATCTTATCCAGGCGGAAGGAGCCTATGAAGGTGCGGGCGGTGAGTCCGCTCTCGGCATGGTTGCTGATGGCCACCTGGGGGCCGAAGAAACGGGTGATCATCTGTCCCCACGACGCCCACGGCTCGTAGTTCTGGTCAACGACGGTGCTGTTGCCGCAGAGGTAGACGGTGGGCACGGCGGCCGGCTCAATGTGTATGGTGCGCACGGCGGGCTGCGGGCCGTTGAACTCCAGCGTCAGCTTGTCGTCCCAGGCCAGGTAGCCGCGCTCGCGGTCCTTGATCTTCACCCGCTTGTCACCCTCGATGAGCGTAGAGCGCTTGTTCACCACGAACTCCACGGTCTGCACGTCCTTCTTCTTCGGCGTGAGCACCTGGTCCATCATCAGACGTCGGCCCTCGGCGCGCACGGTGGTGTTGCCGCCCTTCACGCCGCCCATCGTCACACGCACCAGGTAGTTGCCGTCGGGCACGCGCACTGAGAAGTAGAAGGGGGCGGCGGTGGGTTTCTTCATGTTGGGCGCGGGCTGCACGTCGTAGCCGTAGCCGTCCTGTTCGTTGAATACGGGTTGCGGCTTCGTCAGGTCGAAGTCGAAGGTCTGTGCCGATAGTGCCGCCGGAGCAAGCGCCATGAGAGCGAAGAGCAGTTTTCTCATCATGTGTGCTACAGTCTTTAGTTCATTATTGTATGCCGTCCTGGCGGAGCTTCTCCTGCCAGCGCCAGGCTGAGCGCAGCACGTCCTCAACGGGTGTGTCGGCCTTCCAGCCCAGCACGCGGTTGGCCTTGTCAACATTGCCCCACACCTTCTCGATGTCGCCTTCGCGACGCGGTGCATACTCCCAGTTCACCTTCACGCCGGTGGCCTTCTCGAAGCCCTCGACGACCTCCAGGGTCGACAGTCCGCGGCCTGTGCCGATGTTGAACACCTCCACGGCGTCGGTCTCCGGCTGGTCGAGTACACGCTCCATGGCCTTCACGTGGGCCTTGGCCAGGTCAACGACGTAGATATAGTCGCGGATGCAGGTGTGGTCGGGGGTGTTGTAGTCGTGGCCGAATATCTTCAGCTGCTTGCGGATGCCGATGGCCGTCTGCGTGACGAAGGGAATGAGGTTCATGGGCACGCCGTTGGGCAGCTCGCCGATGAGTGCCGAGGGGTGTGCGCCGATGGGGTTGAAATAGCGCAGGATGATGCTCTTGATGGGAGCGCCGCTGTGGATGTAGTCCTGAATGATCTCCTCGTTGATCTGCTTCGTGTTGCCGTAGGGGCTGAGGGCCTTCTGTATGGGGGCCTGCTCCGTCACAGGCAGGTTCTCCTCCGTGGGCTGGCCGTAGACGGTGCACGATGAGGAGAAGATGATGCCCTTCACCTGATACTTCGGCATCAGCTCGAGCAGGTTGATGAGGCTGGTGATGTTATTGCGGTAGTAGAGCAGCGGCTTCTCAACGCTCTCGCCCACAGCCTTCGAGGCGGCAAAGTGGATGATGCCCTCTATCTTCGGATACTTACGGAACACGCCCTCCAGGGCCTCCATGTCGCAGCAGTCTACCTTTTCAAAGGCGGGACGCACGCCGGTAATCTTCTCAATGCCGTCGACGACAGCAGCATTACTGTTCGACAGGTTGTCGATGATCACTACTTCATAGCCTGCTTCCTGCAGCTCTACCGTTGTGTGGCTCCCGATGAAGCCGGTGCCACCCGTCACTAAGATTGTCTGTTTCATGATAAGATAGTTTGTTTTTAATGACTGCAAAAGTAACATTTTTCCCGCTATCTGCCGAGGGAAATCACACCCCGTACATCTTGGCTTTCTGCTCCTTGATGGCCTCGTCGTAGATGTAGTCGTCGTACTGCATCAGCTTGTCGATGGTGCCGCTGGGGGTGAGCTCAATGATGCGGTCGGCCACGGTCTGTATGAACTCATGGTCGTGCGAGGCGAAGAGGATGTTGCCCTTGAACTGCACCAGGTTGTTGTTGAAGGCCTGTATAGATTCCAGGTCGAGGTGGTTCGTGGGGGTATCAAGGATCAGGCAGTTGGCGTTCTTCAGCTGCATGCGGGCTATCATGCAGCGCATCTTCTCGCCACCGCTGAGCACGCACACCTTCTTCAGCACGTCCTCCTCGCGGAAGAGCATGCGGCCCAGGAATGACTTCATCTGCACCTCGTTGCCTTTGCCGAACTGCGAGAGCCAGTCCACCAGGTTCATCTCACTCTGGAAGAAGGCGGTGTTGTCAAGCGGCAGGTAAGCGGTGGTGATGGTCACACCCCACTTGTAGGTGCCGGCCTGTGCCTCGCGGTTTCCGTTGATGATCTCGAAGAGGGCCGTCATGGCCTTGGGGTTATGCGAGAGGAACACGGTCTTCTGCCCCTTCTCAATGGTGAAGCTGACGTTGTCGAAGAGCACCGTTCCGTCCTGGTCGACGGCCTTCAGGCCCTCCACCTCAAGAATCTGCGTGCCCGGCTCGCGATCCATCTGGAAGATGATACCTGGGTACTTGCGCGTCGACGGCGTAATCTGCTCAACATTAAGCTTTTCAAGCATCTTCTTTCGAGAAGTAGTTTGCTTCGATTTCGCCACGTTGGCCGAGAATCGGCGAATGAATTCCTCCAGCTGTTTCTTCTTCTCCTCGGCCTTCATCTTCTGGTTCTGGGCCTGACGCAGAGCCAGCTGGCTCGACTCGTACCAGAAGGAGTAGTTACCCGAGAAGAGCGTCACCTTGCCGAAGTCGATGTCGACGGTCTGCGTCGATACGGCATCGAGGAAGTGGCGGTCGTGGCTCACCACGAGCACACACTGCTCCAGGTTGCTGAGGTATTCCTCGAGCCACTGCACGGTGTCGAGGTCCAGGTCGTTGGTAGGCTCGTCGAGGAGCAAGTTGTCGGGATGTCCGAAGAGGGCC
>DGHX01000066.1 GCA_002392835.1 Prevotella sp. UBA3837
AGGGTACGACGCAGTTGCAGGTGGTTGCAGCCATCCGCTACATCACCAACGGTACCATGCTAAACGTCATCAAGGATATGGCTAACGGCATGGAGTGTCTCGACACCCTGAAGCCCATGGGCAACCGTCTGCTGGCCCTCATCAAGATTTACGAGGATGCGCTCAACAAAGTGAAGGCCCTCGACAATCAGGAGGCTCACGACTTCCTGGCCCGTCGCCTGTACAACATGACAGCCGAGCTGGTGATGTCTATCCTCATCCTCCGCGACGCCACGAAGGCACCCGAGCTCTTCGAGAAGAGTGCCAACGTCTATGTCCGTATGGCTACCGAGGACATCATGGGCCACGCAGCCTATATCGACGTGTTCAAGGCAGAAGACCTCGCCAACTACCGCGCTGCCGACTCTGCCGAAGCATAATGCCTTTGCTCCCTAAGTTAGGGGGGCAGAACAAGCACCATAGAAGAAAAGAGGGCTTTGATGAAGCCCTCTTTTCTTTTTATCTTGGCCCTAATAGCCTGTCGCCCTGGTTGCCTCGCGGACATCCTTCAGGTGGAGGATGATGGGGGGAACGTGGGTGACGCTGGCGGCAGTGAAGAAGCCCAGACAGCCGCCGCTGATGTTTGAGACAGGATTGGCACCCGTCCCCTGACCAGACTTCAGGGCGTGCAGATAGTCGTAGGCACCACGGTCTATGGTCAGCAAGTCAAACGCTATCCGGTCGCCGTCATAGAGAATCTTTTCACGGTCCTCCTCCTTGTTTTCCTCCATCATCTTCTCTGTCATACACGTGATGTCGCTGAAGATGCGCCCTGCCGGTCGTCCACGGTCGTCGAAGGTGCCCCATCGGTACAGCTCGCCATTGCGCACCATGCGATACCAGAAGTAGTTACGCTCAGCCATTGGTGTAAAGTCGCCCCAAAGCTCATACATCAGCAGCCGCTGGTCCATGATTTTCGCCCACAGGAACTCGGTCGAGGTCAGCGTGACGGGCGGCGGCATGGTGGACGAAGCCTCATAGCGGTTGCCGTTCAGCTCGACCAGGAGCCGATAGGTATGCCCGGCCGTGCCAGCCTGTCCCAATTTATAATAGCCGCTCTGCACATCGTAAGGCAGCGTAAAAGTCTCCTCGCCGTCCGTGATGACAACATACGCCCCCTTCATCCCGGGTGACTTCACCGAGTCGTTGACGTTGTGACTCTGGGTGATGCGGACCTCCATGCCCTCGTTGGTCACGCGGCCCTCAATGGTAACGATGGGGGCCACCTCATGATAGTCGAAGTCTATCTCTTTCTTACAGGCTGTCAGTGTGGCGACGGCCGTCAACAGATATAGTAGTTTTCTCATCTTGCTCAGAATTTGACGGTGAACGATACAGAAGGAACGAGGCCGAAGAGCGCCGTCTTGCTGGCCTTACTGCCCGTTGCCGACCGCTTGTCCTCCTCAAACGTAACGACAAAGGGATTGTATCGGCTATAGGCATTGTAGATGCCGAACGCCCAGACATGGGTCGTGCGCTTGAGGTGTCGGGTATAAGTGGCACTGAGGTCCAGCCGGTGGTAGGCAGGCGCGCGGTAGCCATTGCGCTCGGCAAAGTAGAAGAACGTCTTGCCGTCCACCTCGTACTTGGCACTTGGAGCCGTCAGTGCCTGTCCGGTGTTGTAGCGCCATGTGGCAGCCAGTTCCCAGGCCGGCGACAAGGTATACATGCCCACAACGACCATGTCGTGGCGGCGGTCGTTTGCAGCCGTGTACCACTGTCCGCCGTTGATGCCGGGAATCTTGTTCTCCGACCACGACAGAGTGTACGCCACCCATCCCGTCAGCCGTCCCGTATTCTTCCTGGCACAGAGTTCCAGTCCGTAGGCCCTGCCCTTGCCCTCCAGCAACAGGCGCTCCATCTCGATTTCCGAGTTGAAGGTCTTGCCGTCACGATAGTCGCTGACGTGGCTGATGGCCTTATAGTAAGCCTCGGCGGAGAAGTCGTAGTGTCCATGGTCGGTGATGCCCATCCACCCCACAGCCACCTGGTCGGCCACCTGCGGACGAATGAGATTGCTCGACATGGTGTAGCGGTCGAAGGGCAGCGACATGGTGCTGGTGCGTATAGCCTGGATGTGCTGCGTGGTATGGCTGTAGCCCAGTTTCAGCGTATGGTGGCCGTTGAGCGTCCACTTCATGCTGACACGCGGCTCCAGCTGTGCATAGGTCTTATAGAGTTTGCCGCTGGGCGGCGTTTCCTGGCTGACGATGTCGCCCTGCTCATTGAGTTGATAATAAGGAGAACCGCCCAGAGCAGAGAACAGCTGCAGGCGCACGCCGGCCGACAGCTGGACGGCACTGCCCAGGCTCCATTCGTCGTTCACCCAGAGGCTGCTCATCCATGCGCTGCGCCTCTCCCGCTGTTTCAGGGCGTATATCTCCCAGTCGGCCGATTGCAGTTGCAGATAGGTGGTCTCCAGTCCGAAGTTGACCTTGTGTCGGTCGGTCGGCATCCATGACATGCCCTCGTGCAGGGTCAGATGGCGTATGTAGCTGTTCATCATGTAGTGCATCTGCTGGAGGTCGAAGCCCGTATGGTTGCCAAAGTTGCTGTAGATGAACCGGGTGTTGGCAAAGAGTCTGGGACTGAATGTGTGCAGCCAGTCGGCAGTGGCGGTGGTGTTGTCCCACGTGAGGTCCATCAGGTCAGCAACGCCCATGTTGTCACGCGACCTGAAGAACGTCAAGGCCAGCATATCCTTCTCTGACAGCCGGAAGTTGAGACGCACGTTGGCATCATAGAAGTTGAGTGTGTTGTCCTTGTACTTCTTGATGGCTTTCATGAATATATCAAGATAGGAACGGCGTGCCGCGACCAGGAACGACGACCGTCCTCGCTGCATAGGTCCCTCGGCACACAGCTTGGCTGAGAGCAGCCCGACGGTTCCGCTGAAGTGGTAGTCCTGCATGTCGCCCATGCGGGTGCTGATGTCGAATACCGACGAGGTGGCACCACCCAGCTGGGCAGGTATGAGTCCCTTGTAGAGAGAGGCATTGTTCAAGGCATCGTCGTTGAACGAGGAGAAGAGTCCCATCAGGTGGCCGGCATTGTAGACAGTCCCCCCGTCGAGCAGAATGATATTCTGTGCCGACGTTCCGCCACGCACCTGATAGCCGCCTGAGCCATCGCCCTCGCTCTTCACGCCCGGCAACAGCTGGATGCTCTTCAGGATATCCTTCTCGCCAAACAAGGCAGGTATCTTCGACAGCGTGGCTATGTCGACACGCTCCACGCCGATTTGGACTTCATCGATGCGCTTCTGGGCCGACCGGGAGGTGACGGTCACCTCCTGCAGCACCTCGCCCTGGCGAATGCTGTCCTGCTGTGCCCAGCCAGACAGGGCGGGCAGCAGCAGACAGGCCGTCAACAGCAAGCACCTCATGAGAAGGTCTGCATTAATACCCGTTCGACCACCTGCGGGAAATACTGCATCTCCAGCTGGTGCTCCTTCTCGGCAATGTCGTCAGCGGTGTCCTCCGGACTCAAGGCACAGCGGTACTGGGCGATGATTTCGCCCGCATCACAGACGGGCGTCACCCAGTGGACGGTCATGCCCGTCTCCGTCTCGCCGGCCGCCTTGACGGCCTCGTGGACATGGTGGCCCCACATGCCCTTGCCGCCGTACTTGGGCAACAGGGCCGGATGGATGTTGACGATGCGACGTGGATAGGCATCAATCAGGAAGTCGGGCACCAGTGGCAGGAATCCTGCCAGCACAATAAAGTCGATGGCACGGTCGCGCAGCAGCGGCATCATGAAGCCGGCATCGTTCAGCTGGGGTTTCGCAGCCACAGCCGTCTCGACACCGAGGTTCCGGGCACGAACCAAGGCATAGGCATCAGGCTTGTTGCTGACCACCAAGGCACAGCGGACCTGCTGGCTGTCGGCAAAATACTTGATGAGGTTCTCACAGTTCGTGCCGCTGCCCGACACGAAGATGGCGATGTTAATCTTTTCCATATAAAATGTCTAGTTCTTTTAATAGTATCTCTATCAATCGCGGAACGGCGTATTGGTCGATATCCGACTCCTGTATCCATATATAATCGTCCGGCAACACCGGTCGCTCGGCAGGTTCCCACAAGTAGAAGTCTGCATAGAGCACGCGGTGCGTCAGCACGTGCTT
>DGHX01000011.1:0-2468 GCA_002392835.1 Prevotella sp. UBA3837
TCCTTTAACTCCCTCTAACTCCCCCCTAACTCCCTTTAACTCCCCAAGGTCTTCGCAAGCGGAGCGAATGCGAAACTTGAATTAATAACCACAGATTACACAGATGTCACAGATTTATAAACGATTAGTGTCGCCTATCGGCGATTTCAAAGGGATTTCACAGAGAGTGATGCGCACGGCATTGCTCATGCTCTCTATTCCTCCGTTTCTCATTTTCCCCGCCGCCTGCTCGGGCGACGATGAGCTGACGGGCTATGTGCCCCAGGGCGAGTCCATCAGCGTGGTGAAGAACGACCTGCTCTTTCCTGCCATCGGCGGAACGGCCACGGTGGAGGTGAGCAGCGCCGTCCCCGTCACCGCCGAGCTGGATGCCGACTGGGCCACGGCCACGGTCAGCGGACAGACGGTGAGCGTCACCGCCGTGACGAACACCCACTACGAGGGGCGCACCGCCCTGCTCACCCTGCGGGCCGGCGATGCCACGAGGCGGCTGCCCGTGCAGCAGCGCGGCGTCATCGTTGGCGTGCTGCCCCTCGACAACAGCTTTGCACCCATGGAGGGCTGCACCTACAGCTATACCATCGCCCACGACCTGCCCATGACACTCAGCTCGCCGCAGGAGTGGATACACGCCACCATCGACGGCGAGACGGTCACCGTCACCATCGACGCCAACCCCGAGGGGCACCTGCGGCGCGGCATTGTGGTGAGCCAGTGTAACAACGTGGCCGACACCATGGACATAGCCCAGTACGACCTGGAGAACGATGTGCTGGGCAGCTACTATATGATGGGCTACAACGGCGGCCCCAACGGCCTGCCCATAGCCACCCGCTTCGACCTGGTGCAGCACGACGGCGCCATCTGCATGCACTGGACCAGCCAGGACAACTGGGCGAGCACCTACCTGCCCGTCACCTTCGATGCCGACGCCTGCACCCTGTTCCTCCCCTCGGCCATGACGCTCTACAGAAACGGCAGCAACTACGACATGGCCTACTTCTACGACAGCAGCGGCGTGGTGGCCACCTCGGCCGCCAACGGCGCATTGGCACGCCTGGCATGGAGCGAGGGCAGCCAGGCCGTCAGCGCAGTGCTCACCGCCGGGCGCTGGCCGGGACACCAGCTGGCAGGATTCCTCATACGCTCCTCGCGTGGCAACGGCCTCGTCACCACCAACCTGCTGCAGATGGCCAACCCCATACTGGTGCGCGTAGGCCCCGAGGGCACAACGATGAATGCGAGCCCCCTAAGTTAGGGGGGTGGGGGTCTGAACGAGCGCATAAGGCCCCTGAACCCAAAAGTTCCGAAACGAGATTTGAAAACGGAGTAACTTCAGAACCATGATATACGGAATGAACAACCACACAGGCCGACGGTGGCAGCCATGGGCGCCACTGCTCGCCTTTTGCTGCATGCTGACCGCCACCCCCGCCGTGGCACAGACGCGCCGCGTCGTCGTAGAGGAGTACACCGGCACATGGTGCATCCACTGTCCGCGAGGCATGGTGGGCCTGCAGCGGCTGAACGAAGACTACGGCGACCGCGTCATCACCATTGCCGTGCATACCGGCGACAACGAGCCGATGGCCATACCCACCTATCCCGACCTGCAGCCCGACGGCGGCGTACCCTCGTGCACCGTCGACCGCATGGGCAAGCTCGACCCCTACAGCGGCAGCGGGCGGCGCGGAGCCTTTCACTACGGCATAGACCTCGACGTGGACTATGAGCTGCAGCGGCCCACCGAGGCCGGCCTGGAGCTGAAGGCACAGTGGAACGATGCGCTGCAGTGGGACGTCAGCTTCACCGCCACCACCACCTTCAACATCAGCAGCAGCGATGCCCCCTACCGGCTGGCCTTCATCCTGCTCGAAGACGGGCTGCAGGGGCAGGGCAAGGCATGGCAGCAGGCCAACGCCTTCAGCGGCAGCACCACCTATCTCGACGATGACATGGCCTTCTGGCGACAGGCCCCCGAGGTCGTGGAGCCGATGACCTACAACCACGTGGCCGTGAACACGCTGGGCATACGCAGCGGCATCAGCGGCAGCATTCAGGCACCCATCGTGGCCGGACAGCCACAGACCTACACCAACCTGGTCACCACGCTGAACGTGAAGGTGATACAGGACAAGAGCCGCCTCTCGGCCGTGGCCCTGCTGCTCAACACCGAGACGGGCGAGATTGTCAACGCCGCCCAGGCCGCCATACTACCCTTCAGCACCGATGCCGTCAGCACCGTCACGGCAGGGCCCCAACCGGCGGCAGTGCTCCACGACCTGCAGGGACGACGCCTGCACAGCCGACCCGCCAAGGGCCTCTACCTACAGAACAAACGAAAATATATTAATCCTTCGCAAGTGGGAGTTAAAGGAGTTAAAGGAGTTAAAGGGAGTTAAAAGACAATAGTTCTTTCCCTAAAATTTCCACTCCTTGGCCGAATCAAGGGAAAAAGGTATCGTCCT
>DGHX01000011.1:2538-8301 GCA_002392835.1 Prevotella sp. UBA3837
ACTCCCTTTAACTCCTTTAACTCCTCAAGGTCTTCGCGAGCGGAGCGAATGCGAAACTTGAAATAATAACCACAGATTACGCTGATGGCACAGATTTATAAACGATTTCAGCCGCTTCGCGGCGATTATATACGGATTCTGAAGATTCTGCCGACGATCATCCTGCCTGGTAATCGCGGCTTTAGCCGCTGTCATCCTTGAAAATCTGTGCAATGTACCCCCTGTGCGCAGCCAAAATCTGTTTAATCTGTGCAATCTGTGGTAGTAAAGAACACAATACTTGAATACATTAACCCTTAACACTGCAATAAACATGAATAAGTTTTTTACCTCACAACTGCTCTGCGCCCTGCTCACCCTGCTCCTTTCCGTGGTGAGCATGCCCGCTCTGGCCCAGGACATCGAGGTCGTGGGCTATACCAACGTGTGGGTGCATCTTGAGTCGGCTCCCGATGCCGGCGGACAAGTGTGCGCCACGGTCACCGAGAAAGGCCTGAAGACCTGGAAGGCCAGCATCGACTTCAACCAGACGGTGCAGGTGGCGAGCCTCCTGGGCAGCAACATCACCATGTTCTACGCCTTTGCCCGTCCTGCCGCCGGCTACACCTTCGCTGGCTGGTATGAGGATGCCGACGGTGACGGCAAGCTCAACATTGCCAACGACGTGCTGCTCGACACCGCCGAGGAGTTCATCGTGGTGGGCGAGGTGCCCGAGGGCTCCGGCGTCTATGCCACACAGGCCGAGGCGAAGAGCGCCAGCAAGCCCACGGTGGCCCAGAGCACCATCTTCGCATACTTCACCCGCGGCGCCACCATCGGCATCACCGACTATCAGGGCGACGGCATGAACGGCGTGAACTGCGGCAGCATCTACGTCGACAAGCCCATCAACGAGCCTGGCGACGTGGTCACCGTCCGCGCCCTGCCCAGCGACGGCTATCAGTTCGAGTACTGGCAGTCGAAGAGCATGCACGGCGACGTCGTCAGCCGTGAGAACCCCTACCAGTTCACCGTGCAGGGCGGCGAGCAGCTCTATGCCTACTTCACGGCCATCGACGCACCGCAGGTGGAGCTGCCTGCCGAGGGTGGCTTTGCCGTGCTCAACGTCAACGGCCCCTGGGTCATGCACAACGATGCCGTGGCCGCCGGAGCACACATACTCGTCATGGAGCAGGAAGACCTCACCCGCACCGCCGACGGCAAGACCTATCTCGACATGTCGAAGGATGAGTGCATGATTGACATCGGCCAGGCCAACAGCTTCCCCACCATCGTCTACGGCAAGGGCACGGTGCGCTTCGCCTTCAAGATGAGCTACGGCTATGCCCGCAAGCAGGACAGCGAGCGCCTGGTGCGCTGGAGCGGCAACCGCGGTGCCACCGTCAAGGGCGAGAACCTCTACATCTACGCCTTCCGCCCCGACCTGGGTGCCTTCGTCACCATCGGCAATACCGACATGATGGTCAACCCCGACGTGTCGACCACCTTCAGCGTCCCCGCACAGCTGGCTTACTTCTCCATGAGTGCCTTCGACCTGGTGGACAACGAGGGTAACATCCCCGCCGTCATCGGCCTCTCGCCCGAGACCTACGACCGCGCCGTGGCCGGCATCAGCGAGCTGCCCTACAGCGACCGCAACGCTCAGTTCTCAGCACTCAAGTCAGAAACCCTCTACGACCTGCAGGGCCGCCGCGTGCAGCGACAGCTCGGCAAGGGCCTGTACATCACCGGCGGGCGGAAGGTGCTGGTGAAGTAGCAAATAAAAAAAGCGCCAAAAAGCTTGCAAGTATCCTTTATTTTGACTATCTTTGCACACAAATTATTCACTAACAGCAAATTCAGCAGTATGCTCGTACTACAAGACTGTCTCGAAAAACTGGCCTCCTTCAAAGAGGTGGCTGCACGGAAATACGGTGTCACGCGTTTGGGCATCTTTGGTTCCGTGGCAAGAGGCGACAACACTGAAGACAGCGATCTTGATGTTGTGGTGGAGATGCCAAACGACATGGTCACATTAAAAAACATGTACGACATGGAGGAGGAACTTAAGAGCCTTTTTGGGTGTGATGTTGATTTGGTCCAGATGAGAGACTCCTTGCGTCCTTTGTTAAAAAGCTTCATCAAACGAGACACTGTATATGCATGATGTTGAGCTGACCATACAAGACCGGCTACTACTCATAAAGGAGTCAATAGACCTCATCCATCAGTGGAGCAATGGAGTGACTGAAGTACATCAGTTTATGATTTCTCCAAATGGTGTGATGGCGTTTAATGCGTGTGTCATGCGCTTACAGGTCATCGGCGAAGAAGTCGGCAAACTCTTGAAAAGCGATTATAAGCCCCTGGCTGCATATCCAGATATACCATGGAAGGCAATCTACAATATGCGCAACCTTATATCGCACGAATATGCTAATATCAACGAGTACAAGGTGATGAATACAATTACCAACGACCTGGAACCACTCAAGCAGGCCGTGGAAGACATGCTGGGACATTACAGCCAATGCAACGGCCAAGCATGCCAATAATAAATTGCCGAAAATTTGGCCGTTTCAGTTTTTATTCGTAACTTTGCAGCCAGCAATTCTTTACAACCATTCATTAACTAACAAAAACTGCTTATGAAAAGGATTCTATCTCTTTTGACCATGCTCATGGCCGTGGTGGCCATGGCGCATGCAGGCGACGTGTTCACCTTCACCTTTAATGGTGGAAAGGCCACGTCGGAGCCGGCAGGCTACTTCTCTTTCGACCCGAATGGCAAGTCTAACTTCAACAGTAAGTTCAAGGACTGCGAGTATGACGGAGTGAAATACTCCAACGGCCTGAAGATGGAGGGCTCGACGAAGATTCTGTTCACCACCACCGTGGAGTCCATCGTCACCATCGTCCAGTCTAACTGGAGTGCCAACACCATCGCCCTCGATGGTGAAGAGCTCGCCATAGCCGATGCAGAGGAGTGCACCGGCGGACGTGTGTACACCATCACCGGCGTTGCTGCCGGCGAGCACAACATTACCCGCGTCAGCGGCGAGAGCGGCCTCTTCCTGGTAAAGGTGGAGTATACCGCCGAGGACACCACGCCGCAGCTCACCGTGGCCCCGGATGCCATCACGCTGAACGCCAGCCCCCTGGCACGCACCCGCACCGCCACCTTCAGCGTCATGGGTAAGAACCTGGCCGACGGCACCTACAACCTCACCGTGCCCGCCGTGACAGGCCTGAGCGTAGAGCCCACCAGCTTCACCGTGACCAGCGGCGCAGCATCGCAGGAGTTCACCGTCAGCTACACTTCTGAGGCCGACGTGGCACAGGCTACTGCCGACATCGTGGCCACCGTGGGTGAAATCAGCGACAAGGTCACCGTCACCTACAAGAGCCGTGCCAATGCCTACGAGCAGACCGCCGTCAGCGAGGCCGCCAGCTGGGACTGGGAGACGCTCACCGAGACCGTCACCCTCAGCGAGACCACCGTGCCCAGCATCAACGACGACTTCGTGTTCCAGGAGCTGGAGGATCAGATTAAGTTCGGTACCTTCGATGCTAAGAGCATCGTCATATCAAAGACGCAGTATCCCGTACGCTCGAAGAAGCTGCAGAACGGTACCATCAAGTTCAACACCACCGTCGATGGCGTCATCACTGTTGACTTCAGCGACACCGGATCCTCCATTGGCGATGGCACCGTCGAGCGCTACCTGAACGTCAACGGCAAGAACACCGAGTACTACACCATGCGCGACGGCAGTTCCAGCGACCGCAAAGTCTCTGGCGAGATTCCCGTCTATGCCGGCGAGGTGGCCATCACGGGCTGCAATGCCGAGGGCGTGAGCACAGCACTCTGCATCTACAAGGTCACCTTCACCCCGAAGGAGTTGCCCGCTCCCACCAGCGTGGATATCGACATGACTGACGCCATCGCCGACAAGGCTGGCTACCTGAAGACCTTCAGCTGCCAGTACGACCTCGACTTCTCCGCCGTGGAGGGCATCAAGGCATTCGTGGCCTCGAAGAGCTACGACAACTACGGCGCCATCACGAAACTCAACCTGAAGTCCATCGACGTGGTGCCCGCAGGCACTGGCGTGCTGCTGAAGGCCGACGAGGCCAAGGCATACACCGTGGCCATTCCCGAGTTCGTCTTCGTTGAAGAGTTCACCAATGATCTCGCTGTGGCCGAGACCGACATCGACCTCAACGAGGCCGTGGTGACCGACAGCTGGGGCGACTTCATCAGCGGTCCCGCCATCCTGGCTAAGGGTACTGTCGTCACAGGCGTTGACGAGGAGTGGAATCCCATCTACGGAGAGGCCACCGGTTTCTTCGTTGCCGACCCCGACACTGACAAGCTGCTCGCCGGTGATGTCTACCTGCCCGTTGCCGAAGGCGAGTGGGACAGCTGGGGCGATGGCTACGTGAAGCTTACCTTCACCGACAAGATGGGCACCTACGCCACTATCGGTGCACTCACCGCCACACCCGTACATGAGGATGGATCTGGTGTGCTTGCCGCACTCGAGTGGGAAGGCATCACTGCCGACGTAGACTGGACCAACGGCAGCTACATGTTTGTGAAGGACTACACGGGCGGCCTGCTCATGCAGGTTCCTGAGGGTCTCACCGTGAAGGCCGGCGACATGATTTCCGGTTCGTACACGGGTAATTATACCAATGTCCTGCTCCCGCAGCTCCAGGTGGCAAAAGGCATCACCGATGCCAGCTCGCTGATGGTGCTCGGCAACATGGGCGAGCCCACACCGGCTGCCGTCAGCCTGGCCGAAGCCTTCGATGAGAGCAATGTCATGCGCGTGGTGAAGCTCAGCAACCTCAAGTGGGTCGTCGAGGATGGAAACTACTACATTCAGGACGCTGAGGGCACCGAGGCATACCTCAACGATGCGTTCGTCATTGCCAAGAAGCAGATCGAGAGCCTTGAGACCGGCGACGCTATCGCCGAGATAGTGGGTGTGGCCTTCATCATACCCGAAGGAAGTCCTTACCTGACGTACTACAACTTCGATCAGTATGAGTTCATTCCGCTCTCAATCACCGGCATCACCACCGGCATCAGCGAGCTGAAGGCCGACCAGGCCGAGGCTCCTGTCTACAGCCTCAGCGGCGTGCGGGTGAACAAGGCCCAGAAGGGCATCTTCATCCAAAATGGCCGCAAGGTGGTGAAGTAATCACCGGCTGGCTGTAACGCCACAAAATGAAAGGCTGCATCCCCCTGTGAGGAGGGTGTAGCCTTTTTTTTGTTTGCAATGAACATACAGACGCTGTTTGCGGCAGAAAGGGAGGCGGCAGAAAGGGAGGCTGCCGCCACCTTTGCCATCTCCCGGGCTGCCGCCTCCCACAATCATCCGATGCCCCTCAAGTTCCACTGATATTTAGTGTCATTTCCTGCACCTTCGCTGAACATCAACAAGTTAGAAAGAAAAACCTGCACCAAAACCTGCACCAAAACCTGCACCAAAACCTGCACCAAAACCTGCACCAGAAGCTGCACCAGAAGCTGCACCAAAAATCTGCGCCAGCAGGCACCTTTACTTTGCGCTGACCCAAGAAAAATCCGCGGGCCTGGGACTCTCAGTCCGCGGGCCTGGAACTTTCAGTCCGCGGCCCGCGGACTAAGAGTACCAAGCCCGCGGACTCTTTTTTGGAACTTTTATTAAAAAATCTTAAGGGAGTTTCTATTTATTCGCTAAATGATGCGCAGCCGCTCCCCTCCCTTATACTACTCTTTATACACATCTCGCC
>DGHX01000188.1 GCA_002392835.1 Prevotella sp. UBA3837
ACGACGGCCGAGGGCATCTGCCGCCAGAACGGAGTGGCCTATCAGCGTGCCACGGACATGGACGAGGCGCGGCAGGGCATCGGCTGGCTGCTGCATACGGAAAGTGAGCACCCCCTGTTGTTGGAAGTGCTCACCGATGCGGCAGAGGACGAACGGGTCCGTCGGGCCTATTACCAATCGCTTAGTATTTGAATGACGAGCCGCCTACGAACTCGCGCATGATGGAGGTGGGCGGTATCTCCTTGTCGCTGACGGGCAGGAAGTAGTGTATGAACTTCAGCAGCCGGTGAGCCTCGGCGTACTCCGGACAGTTCTTGGGCACCTGCGACAGTATGAGCTCGGCGTGGGTGCGCAGCACGGCGAACTCGATGTTCAGCGCCGAGTTGAACATGACGTCGGCCGTCTCCTGGTAGGGGAATATCCACCGGTCTTCCGCCTCGCAGACGTTCTTCCACTGGCTGATGGTCTGCCGGGCGGTGTAGGCTCCCTTGTTGTAGTCGCGTATGATGCGGCGCAGCAGCCGGTTGTCGCGGACGGGAATCCAGTTGTGGTCGTCCAGCGAGATGCTGGTCAGCGCCGATATGTATATCTTGTACTTCCTTGCGTCGTCAATCTTCTGCGTCAGCAGCGGATTCAGCGCGTGGATGCCCTCTATGATGAGCACCGTGTCGGGCGACAGCTTCAGCCGCTTGCCGTTCCACTCGCGCTGTCCCGTGACGAAGTTGTACTCCGGCACCTCCACGCGCTCGCCCTGCATCAGCCGCAGCAGGTGGTCCTCCAGCAGCGAGTACTCCACCGTCTCGATGTTGTCAAAGTCGTAGTCGCCGTTGGGCAGCCGGGGCGTGTCGGCGCGGTTGACGAAGTAGTCGTCCGTCGAGAACGACAGCGGCCTCAGTCCGCAGGCCAGCAGCTGTATGCTCAGTCGCTTGCAGAACGTGGTCTTGCCCGACGAGCTGGGACCCGTGATGAGCACGATGGGGTTGCGGCCGTGACTCTTCTCACAGCGGTCGAAGATGTCCTCGGCTATCTGCACTATCTTCTTCTCCTGCAGGGCCTCCGAGACCTGTATCAGCTCCGACGCGTGACCGCGCTGGATGGCTTTGTTCACGTCGCCGGCGTTCGACAGCCGCATGATGATGTCCCAGCGCGTCTTCTCGGCAAACATACCGAACGTCTTGGGCTGGTCCACCTTCTCGGCCAGCCGCGTGGGATTGTTCCAGTCGGGCACGCGCAGCAGCAGTCCCTGCTCGTAGCGCTCCAGCCCCCACACCGTCAGGTATCCGGCCGAGGGCACCAGCGGACCGTAGTAGTAGTCGACGGTGTCGCCCAGCGTGTAGTAGTCGCTGTATATCTGCCCGCTGGTCTCCAGCAGCTTCACCTTGTCCGAGAATCCGCGGTCGGTGAACACGCGCACGGCCTCCTCGTTGGTGGCCTCGGTGCGGCGGAAGGGCATGTCCAGGGCTATAATCTCCTTCATGCGCTGACGGAGCCGGCTCACGTCGTCGTCGGTCAGCAGCTCAGGCGTGCGCTTCTTGAAGTTGCAGTAGTAGCCGCGGCACAGCGAGTGCTCCACGAAGAGCTTCGAGCCGGGGAAAAGGTCCTGCGTGGCCTTGTAGAGCACGAAACTCAGCGAGCGCACATAGGCACGGTGCCCCGAGCCGTCGCGGGCATCCAGAAACTCGACGTCGCGGTTCTGGTAGACGCGGAACTTCAGTCCCTGCGACACGTTGTTGACCTTGGCCGACACCACCGGGTAGGGCAGCCGGATGTCGTCCTGAAACTCCTGATAGATGTCGAGCAGCGAGGTTCCTTCCTGAAACGACTTCGTCACCCCCGTATTCTTACAGCGTATTTGTAGCATAGTTATCGGTATTTTTGCCTGCAAAGATACAAAATTGTGCTGACGTGGCAAAGTTTTCCCCAAAAATCCTTTGCCGTTTTTTAAACATTGTGTATGGCGCAGAGGTGTTACTCCTTCCTTCTCCTTCATAGTTGCCGACAGGGAAGTGATTTTTTTGTGCAAAAGTTTAGTGTGAATTGTTTTTAGTCAGTTAGGAAAGTTTTGTTTCCAAGTTGGGTACTTATGTTTCCAAGTTGGGTACATAAGTTCCTAACTTGGGTACACATGTTCCCAACTTGGAAACATAAAATTCATACCTACTAAAAAACTTCTTTCCCATGTTATTTTCTTTGTTCATCGAAAGCAGACATACCGCAGCATTGTCATTCATTAATGCTCGCAACTGCTACCATTAAATCCTTTAATCTGTGTTTTTTCTTCAATTATTTGGATTATCGGTCGGTTTGTACTACCTTTGCAGGCAAAAACCGAAAGATGATGGAACAGAGACAATGGAAAGAGATTAGGAAGTTCGAAGAGATACGCTTCGAGGAGTATGAGGGTATCGCCAAGATTACCATCAACCGGCCGCGCTATCGCAACGCCTTCACGCCGCGCACGACGCTGGAGCTGAGTCAGGCGTTTGCCGAGTGCAGGGAGCTGCAGCGCATCCGCGTGGTGCTGCTGACGGGACAGATGAGCGAGGTGGCCGAGGGTCAGCGGCCGGAGGACGTGAAGCACGCGTTCTGCTCGGGTGGCGACATGCACGTGAAGGGTCGCGGCGGGTATATCGACGACGAGGGCGTGCCCCGGCTGTCGGTGCTCGACGTGCAGATGCAGATTCGCCGGCTGCCGAAGCCGGTCATTGCCATGGTCAACGGCTATGCCATCGGCGGCGGCCACGTGCTACACCTGGTGTGTGACCTGACCATTGCCTCGGAGAATGCCGTCTTCGGGCAGACGGGGCCAAAGGTGGGGTCGTTCGACGCAGGCTTCGGGTCGAGCTATCTGGCCCGCATCGTGGGTCAGAAGAAGGCCCGCGAGATATGGTTCATGTGCCGCCAGTACTCGGCCCGCGAGGCTGAGCAGATGGGCATGGTGAACAAGGTGGTGCCCCTGGCCGAGCTGGAGGACGAGTGTGTGCGCTGGGCGCAGCAGATGATGATGCACTCGCCCATCGCCCTGCGCATGATTAAGGCGGGGCTGAACGCCGAGCTGGACGGTCAGGCCGGCATTCAGCAGTTGGCGGGCGACGCCACGATGCTGTACTACTTTCTGGACGAGGCCCAGGAGGGTGGCCGCGCGTTCCTGGAGAAACGCAAACCTGACTTCGACCAATATCCGCAGATACCATGAAGATAACGATAGAGGAGCGCGTGCTCCACTTCTGTCAGCCCGCGGGCACCAGCCGCGGCGTGTATACCGAGCGTCGGCTCTGGCTGGTCACCGTGACCGACGGCCGGCGCACAGGGGTAGGCGAGTGTGCCCCACTGCCGAAGCTGTCGTGCGACGATATTCCCCATTATGAAGCAGTCCTCCGCCGCTTCTGCGACCGCATAGAGCAGACGGGCGAGATACCCTACGACGACCTGCGCGACTACCCCTCGATGCTCTTCGGCCTGGAGACCGCTATGCTCGCCATGAAAGGTCCTTGTCCTGAGGTCGGCGGCGCACAGCTGCCAGTGCTCTTCGACACTCCCTTCAGCCGCGGCGAGGTCGGCATCCCCATCAACGGACTGGTGTGGATGGGCAGCTATGCCGAGATGGAACAGCGCATCGAGGACAAGCTCCGCCAAGGCTTCCGCTGCATCAAGCTCAAGATTGGCGCCATCGACTTCGACTCGGAGCTGGCCCTGGTCAAGAAAATCCGCCAGCGCTTCGGCCCCCGCGAGGTTGAACTGCGCGTCGACGCCAACGGTGCCTTCCCCTTCGGCGAGGC
>DGHX01000117.1:0-2635 GCA_002392835.1 Prevotella sp. UBA3837
AGGTCGCGAATCTGGTTCATCTCACGCCGGGTGTACAGGTAGCCGGTGGGGTTGTTGGGATTGCAGATCATGATGGCGCGGGTGCGCTCGTTGATGAGCTCCTCGAACTTCTCCACCTTCGGCAGCGAGAATCCCTCTTCAATGGTGGTGGCTATGGTGCGTATCTTGGCCCCGGCACTGATGGCGAAGGCCATATAGTTGGCGTAGGCAGGCTCGGGCACGATGATTTCGTCGCCTGGGTTCAGACAGCTGAGGAAGGCGAAGAGTACTGCCTCTGAGCCTCCGCTGGTGATAATAATGTCATCGGCGGTGACGCGGATATTGTATTTGGCATAGTAGCCCACCAGCTTTTCGCGGTAGCTCTGGTATCCCTGCGACGGCGAGTACTCCAGTATGCTGCGGTCGACGGTCTTCAAGGCGTCGAGGGCCACCTGCGGCGTGGGCAGGTCGGGCTGTCCGATGTTCAGGTGGTACACGTGTATGCCGCGCTTCTTGGCGGCGGCGGCCAGCGGAGCCAGCTTGCGGATGGGCGATTCGGGCATCTCGAGCCCGCGTACAGAAATCTCTGGCATCTGGGGTGATTTACGATTTACGAATTGACGATTTACTATTTGAAAGACTCGTTATGCGCAAGCCTGTTTCGATAATTGGGTGCAAAGGTACGAAATTCTGCGTTTATGTGCAAAAAAATATCGGCTTTTCATGCGAAGTTAGGAAAAAAAGATGTACCTTTGCAAGCAAATCGCAAATAGACAATCCGTAAAATCGTAAATAACAGAGATGGAATACATAGTATCGGCACGCAAGTACCGCCCCATGACGTTTGACACGGTGGTGGGCCAGCAGGCGCTGACCACTACGCTGAAGAACGCGGTGAAGAGCGGCAAGCTGGCACATGCCTACCTGTTCTGCGGGCCTCGCGGCGTAGGCAAGACCACGTGTGCCCGCATCTTTGCCAAGGCCATCAACTGCCAGAACCCCACACCCGAGGGCGAGGCATGCGGCGAGTGCGAGAGCTGCCAGGCCTTCAACGAGCAGCGGTCGCTGAACATCTTTGAGCTCGACGCCGCATCGAACAACTCGGTGGAGCACATCAAGACGCTCATGGAGCAGACGCGCATCCCCCCGCAGGTGGGACTCTACAAGGTGTTCATCATCGACGAGGTGCACATGCTTTCGACACAGGCCTTCAACGCCTTCCTAAAGACGCTGGAAGAACCGCCCGCACATGTCATCTTCATACTCGCCACCACCGAGAAGCATAAGATTCTGCCCACCATACTGAGCCGATGCCAGATATACGACTTCGAGCGCATGACGGTGCAGAACACCATCGACCACCTGAAGCGGGTGGCCGAGAAGGAGGGCATACAGTACGAGGAGCAGGCACTGGCCGTCATAGCCGAGAAGGCCGACGGCGGCATGCGCGACGCACTCTCCATCTTCGACCAGGCGGCATCCTTCTGCCAGGGGAACATCACCTACCAGAAGGTCATTGAAGACCTGAACGTACTCGACGCCGAGAACTACTTCCGCATGGTGGAGCTGGCCGTACAGAACAAGGTGGCCGACATGATGGTGCTGCTGAACGGCATCATCGACAAGGGCTTCGACGGCGGGCTGCTCATACAGGGCCTGGCACGCCACGTGCGCAATGTGCTCATGGCCAAGGACGCACAGACGCTGCCCCTGTTAGAGGTGAGCGAGCAGCAGCGGCAGCGCTATCAGCAGCAGGCCCAGCAGACGCCCACCCCATTCCTGTACCAGGCGCTGAGGCTGATGAACCAGTGCGACATCAACTACCGGCAGTCGAGCAACAAGCGCCTGCTGGTGGAGCTGACGCTCATCGAGGTGGCACAGATCACCCAGCCCGACGACAGCGCCAAGCCTGGCAGTGGGCGCAAGCCCAGAAGACTGAAAAACCTGTTTAAGCTATTGACGGCTCAGCCCACCGCAGCTCAACCCACTGCGGCACGGCAGCAGAAGCCGGCAGCGCAGCCCGAAGTGAAGTCGGCCCCACAGGTAGCCGCGGCTGCGAGAAACACGGGAACGCCAACGGCAGCCGGAACACCGACGGCAGCCGGGGCACCGACGACGGCAGGGGCGGGAACGCCAGCCAAGCCCCTCAGCCTGAAGGGCATCACCTCGTCGTGGAGCAACCTGCGGCGACAGACACAGCCCTCGAAGATGAACATCCTGCCAGGAACGCCGGGGGCACAGCAGGCGACCGGCAACGAACAGCAGCAGTTTAAGCAGGAAGAGCTGGAGCTGCAGTGGATGTCGATGTGCAACCGCATGCCGCAACGACTCAGCGGCATAGCAGCACGGATGAAGAACATGAACCCCGTCATCACACAGCTGCCAATGGTGGAGGTCATCGTGCCCAACGAAATCATACGCGACGAGGTGGAGGCCATCAAGGGCAGCATCGTCAAGACGCTGCAGATGTACCTGCACAACAGCGCTATCAGCCTGACTCTGAAGGTGGCCGAGCAGGCACCTCACGAGAAGATGCTCACCCGGCGGGAACAGTTCGAGCTGCTCGCACAGCAGAACACATCGGTGGAGAAGCTAAGGGAGGCCTTCGACCTGGAGCTGGCGTAACAGTTCTCCACTTTAAACTTTCCACTTTAAA
>DGHX01000117.1:2740-12600 GCA_002392835.1 Prevotella sp. UBA3837
CTTTCCACTTTAAACTTTCCACTTTTAGACAGAGATATGGAGAAGAAAGACATCATGAGCAAGAGCAAGAAGGTGCTTCGTCACCTGCTGCACGTCAACAAGTACCTCATAGTGATGGTGCTGGGCGTGCTGCTGGTGGGCTTTGTGCCACAGAACAGCTGGATTGCCCACATGCAGAACAAGAGCCGCATCAGCGAGCTGAAGAGCGAGATAGCCCTCTACCAGGCACAGACAAAGGCCAACCTGCAGCAGACAAGGCTGCTGCAAAGCGACCCGAAGGCACTGGAACGGGTGGCACGCGAGCGCTACATGATGAAAATGGACGACGAGGACATCTTCGTGCTCAGTGACGATGAACCCCTGAACGAAAACCCCATCGGCAATGAAAGCGTTGAGTAGGCTGCAGAGCATCGTCTTCGCCGCTGGCGCACTCCTCATGCTGGCAGGTGCCATCATGGGCATGATGGCACCGCAGGTGGCACCGTGGATATTCGCCATAGGGGCACTGGCATACACCGCCATGCAGTTCTGCCAACGCTACCAGGGCGACAACATCACCATACGGCGCCTGAGCCGCATCATGCTCCTGAGCGACGTCCTCCTCATCGGCGTGGCGGCAATGATGTTTGCCGACTATCGCAACCCCTTCCAGCTGGAGTACCTCACATGGCTGCGCTACATACACAACAACTGGGTGGTGGTCTTACTCCTCACGGCCATTATTCAGCTCTACACCGTGTACAGAATCGACGCCGAACTGCGAAAAGAGGCAAAAAAACCCTAAAAGGCACTTATAATTGTTTAAATTGCGCAAAATTATTTTCCCACTTCAATATATCGTTGTACATTTGCACGGAAAAGCAAACGAACAATGATGTCTATGAACAAATATCTGTACTCACTCGTCGTGCTCACAGTCCTCACTGCCTGTGCCGACCAGTACGTGGAATCGTATAACATACAAGGCTCGTCGGCCGTCTCGGTCCTCGACGGCAGCAAGCTCTACCTGAAGGTGCTCACCGACGGGGAGCTGCGCAACATCGACTCCTGCGAGGTGGTACACGGAGGCTTCGGCTTCACCGGAAAGCTCGACACAACGCGCATTGCCATGCTTACCGTGGGCGAGGGCGGCATGCCGCTCATCATGGAGAAGGGCGACATCAAGGTGACCATCGACCGCACCGGCCACCGCGTCAGCGGCACACCCATGAACGACCAGCTGTACGACTTCCTCGACAAGCACCTGCAGTTAGAGAACCAGCAGGGCGAGCTGGGCCACCGCGAGGCACAGCTCATACTCGACGGCAAGGACGAGCAGACCATCGCCGAGACGCTGACCGCCGAGCACCAGCGGCTGCTGCAGCAGCTGGACAGTCTGGAGACTACCTTCATACTGCAGAACCTGGACAACGTGCTGGGGCCCTGCGCCTTCCAGATGATGACCGCCAGCTACCGCTACCCCGTGCTCACACCACAGATAGAGGAAATCATGGGCAAGGCCACAGAGAAGTTCAAGGCCGATCCCTACGTCCATGAATACTACAAGAACGCCAAGGACATACTGGCGCGCATGAGGGGTGAGGGCACCGACGACCCCGCCCCGCAGCCAGCCGCAGCAGTACCGCTGCCCAACGACAGCACTCAACGATAACACACTCCCACACACACAGAAGTATGACATCTATTATTATAAAAGGAGGAACAATAGTCAACGAGGGCCACGCCTTCGTTGGCTCTGTTTTGATAGAAGACCAGCAGATAGCGCGCATCGTGCCTGAGACGGAGGCCGACGGGCTGGACACCACCGCAGCACAACAGGTCATCGACGCCACGGGCTGCTACGTCCTGCCCGGCGTCATCGACGACCATGTGCACTTCCGCCAGCCGGGACTCACCGACAAGGCCGACATCGACAGCGAGAGCCGGGCAGCAGCGGCAGGAGGCGTCACCACCTACTTCGACATGCCCAACACCGTGCCCGCCACCACCACTCTGCAGGCCCTTGACGCCAAGCAAGAAATGGCAGCACAGGCCAGCCACGTCAACTACGCCTTCTTCCTGGGTGCCACCAGCGACAATGCCGACCTCATCGCCCAGGCTCCCCGCCACCGCATACCGGGCATCAAGCTCTTCATGGGCTCGTCGACCGGCAATATGCTCGTCGACGGCGACGAGGCACTGCACCGCATCTTCAGCGCTGCACACGACGCCGACCTGCCGCTGATGACGCACTGCGAGGACACCGCCATCATCAACCGGAACATGGCCGACTTCCAGCAGCGCTACGGCAGCGACCCAGACGTGTGGTGCCACCAGCTCATACGCAGCGAGGAGGCCTGTCTCAGGTCCACGCTGAAGGCCATAGAGCTGGCCATGGAACACCGGACGCAACTGCACATAGCACACATCAGCACCAAGGCAGAGCTGGAGATGATACCTGCTGATTGCCTGCACGTCATCACCGCCGAGGCCACCGTGGGGCACCTGCTCTTCTCCACCGTCGACTACCAGCGGCTGGGCTCGCGCATAAAAGTGAACCCCGCCATCAAGAGCGTCATCGACCAGGAGGCCCTGCGCCAGGGGCTCACCGACGGACGCATCAGTGTCGTTGCCACCGACCATGCCCCACACCTGCTCAGCCAGAAGGAAGGAGGGTGCGCCAAGGCCGCCAGCGGCATGCCCATGCTCCAGTTCTCACTCGTGGCCATGCTCAGCCTCGTCGACGAGGGCGTGCTCACCATAGAGCGCATGGTCGAGCTCATGGCCCATAACCCCGCACGCATCTTCCAGGTGCAGCGGCGCGGATTCCTGCGCCCAGGCTACCAGGCCGACATCGCCATCGTACGTCGCGGCACGCCATGGACAGTGACTCCCGACTGCATAGAGAGCAAGTGCCGGTGGAGCCCACTGGAAGGGCAGCAATTCCTGTGGCACGTTGAAAAGACGCTCTGCAACGGACATCTGGTCTACGACCAGGGCCGCGTGGACAACAGTTACATCGCTCAGCCCGTCATGTTCCGATGATTCTGCACTACGACATAGCCGACGTAGCGTCCTACATCAACTGGACATACTTCTACTTCGCCTGGCAGCTGAAGGACCCCGACGAACAGCAACGGCTGCGTGCCGAGGCCGAGCGACTGCTCGCCGACTGCGAGGGCACCTACCACACCCACGCCATCGTGGAGCTGGCCGATGCCTACAGTGACGGCGACGACATCGTGGTGAGCAGCACCGCATGGCAAGGCCCGCGCCGACTGCCTTTCCTGCGCCAGCAGCAGGCAGACAGCGACCACCTCTGCCTGGCCGACTTCATAGCCCCTGAGGGCTACGGCTCACCCATAGGCAACCGCCTGGCCCTCTTCGCCACCAGCACCGACGGCGCCATGGCCACCGACTTCGACGCCGACCCCTACCGCAAGCTCATGGCCCAGCTGCTGGCCGACCGGCTGGCCGAGGCCACCGCCGAGCGGCTGCACCAGCAGGTGCGACGGCAAATCTGGGGCTACGCCCCCGGCGAGCAGCTCACCATAGCCGAGCTGCACCGCGAGCAATTCCAGGGCATACGCCCCGCCGTGGGCTACCCCTCGCTGCCCGATGCCAGCATGAACTTCCTGCTCGACGAGCTGCTGCACCTCAGCCAGATAGGCATCAACCTCACCGAGAGCGGAGCCATGCGCCCCCACGCCAGCGTCAGCGGCCTCATGCTCGCCCACCCCGCGGCCCGCTATTTCAGCATAGGCCCCATAGGGGCCGACCAGCTCGCCGACTACGCCCGCCGTCGCGGTCTCACTCTCGCCGACGCCCGACGGTTCCTCAATGTATAATGCATAATTGCCCTGCGGCAGCCGCTCGACCATGGGCCGCTTGCTACCATCTGGGCACTATCTATTCACCACTCACCATACACCACTCACCGCCATGCCCCTCCTCTCGTTCATACTCCTCGCTCCCGACACCTACGTGTACATCACGTGGGGCGTGCTCCTCGTGCTTTCCCTGGCCCTGAAGCTGCTCTGGCGCCACTGCCGCCGCTGGCTGCGCCGGACGCTGCTGGTGCTGCTCCTCTGCTGCTGGCATGTCTTCCTCTGGGGCACGTACGTGGGCTTCGGCCGCTTAGAGGTGGTGCACATAGAGTACGCCAGCGCCGACCTGCCCCCCGCCTTCGACGGCTACCGCATCGTCCACTTCAGCGATGCCCACGTGGGCACCTACAGCGGCCGCCGACAGCAAATCCTGCGCCGGGCCGTCGACAGCATCAACGCCCAGCATGCCGACCTCGTGGTGTTCACCGGCGACCTGCAGAACCGCGAGCCGCAGGAAGTGCTCCAGCACCAGGACCTGCTCGCCACCATCAAGGGGCGCGACGGTGTCTGCTCCGTGCTGGGCAACCACGACTACCCCATGTACATACAAGCCAGCGAGTACACCAAGCGGCTGAACCGCTCGCTCATAGAGACCTACCAGCGCGAGATGGGGTGGCGGGTGCTGACCAACAACCACATCACCATCAGCCGCGACTCCGCCCACATCGTCATCGCCGGCATGGAGAACGACGGCACCGGACGATTCCCTCAGTTAGGCAATGTCGTTAACGCCCTCCACGGCGTCACGCCGCGCGATTTCGTCGTCATGCTCGAACACGACCCCACGGCCTGGCGACGGAAGATCCTGCCCGAATGTCACGCCCAGCTCACACTCAGCGGACACTCCCACGGCGGACAGTTCTCACTCTTCGGCCTCACCCCCGCAGCATTCCTCTACCGCGAGCACACCGGCATGTACCGCTCCGGCCAACGTGCCCTCTACGTGTCGCGGGGCCTGGGCGGCGTCGTTCCATTCCGCTTTGGAGCCACTCCCGAAATCACCGTCATCACGCTGAGAAGCAAATAATAATCCATCATGCTTAAAGCATAATTACCATGCGCTATCTATACCGAATCTATCAACTATGCATCGCACTGCCCCTGGGCATCGTCGTCACCATCATCACCGCCCTGACCGTCGTCATCGGCTGCAGCCTGGGCGGCGGACATTTCTGGGGCTATTACCCCGGCCACCTGTGGTCACGCATCATACTGTGGCTGCTCCTCATACCCGTCAAGACTGAGGGGCGTGAGCACCTGGAAAAGAACCAGTCGTACGTCTTTGTGGCCAACCACCAGGGCGCCTTCGACATCTTCCTCATCTACGGCTACCTGGGCCGCAATTTCAAGTGGATGATGAAGCAGTCGCTGCGCAAGCTGCCCTTCGTGGGATGGGCATGCGAGAAGTCACGCCAGATATTCGTCGACAAGCGTGGTGCCAGCCGCATCAAGAAAACCTACGATGACGCCCGGCGCACCCTGCAGGGCGGCACCAGCGTCACCGTGTTTCCCGAAGGCTCACGCACCTTCACCGGTCACATGGGCTCGTTCAAGAAGGGAGCCTTCGCCCTGGCCGACGAGCTGCAGCTGCCCGTAGTGCCCCTCACCATCAACGGCTCGTTCAACATCATGCCGCGCATGCGCGACGGACACTTCGTCTGCTGGCACCCCCTCACGCTCACCATCCACCAGCCCATCTACCCCGTGGGACAAGGCCCCGACAACGTACAGGCCACCATGGCGCAGGCCTACGACACCGTCATGTCGGCCCTCGTACCCGAATACCAGGGCTACGTAGAGAACCCCGACCAGTAGTGCCGCCCCGTGATGAAACGGCGGCTCCGCTTGGAAAAACGCAGCCTGCGTTTTTCCAAGCGGAGCCGCCATTTTCTGTACAGCCTACATAAAACGCTCCCAGCTAACTGCCTCCACGAGGAAAGGGAGGTGGTTAGCTGGGAGTTATTATATTATTAATGAGTCAAAGCTGACTGAGTCGCGCGATGTACTTGCCGAGGATGTCGAACTCGATGTTGACGGTGGTGCCCACCTCTATGTCCTGAAAGTTGGTGTGCTGCATGGTGTAGGGGATGATGGCCACCTGGAAGGAGTGGGCGGTGGGGTTACAGACGGTGAGCGACACGCCGTTGACGGTGACGGAGCCCTTGTCGACGGTGAAGTATCCGTGCCGGGCCATCTCGCGGTCCTCGGGGTAGTCGAAGGTGAAGTAGGTACTGCCGCCGGCATCGGCCTTTGCAGTGCAAACCGCCGTCTGGTCGACATGGCCCTGGACGATGTGGCCGTCGAGCCGGCCGTTCATGAGCATCGACCGCTCGACGTTCACCTTGTCGCCCACACGGAGCAGACCCAGGTTCGAACGCAGCAGCGTCTCCTTCATGGCCGTCACCACATAGCGGTCGCCGTCGATGCTGACCACGGTGAGGCACACGCCGTTATGAGCCACACTCTGGTCGATGGTGAGCTCGCCCGTAAAGGAACAGGTGAGCGTAAAGTCAATGTTTTCCCTGTCGTGACGGATGGCCACAACGGTGGCAAACTCCTCAATGATACCTGAGAACATCTTCTTGATTTGCTGTTTAGAGTTTATAAAAAAAAGGAACCGCGCCAGCGATGTGATGAAAACTCCTTGTTGACAGGTTGTGGGAGCTCTCCGCCTTTGTAATCCGTCGGCATCTTGTCAGTAAGTTACAACGCTCAGTTACGACGCTTGGTTAACGGCCCGCCATTGGCCGGAGACGACATCCCGGTTTTCACATGTTATTTGATGAGTATCCCGATCTGTCTGACACGGTTCCGAAGTCTTGTATTTCTGCCTGTCTCGGTTTGCGGGTTCAAAAGTACTAATAATTTTTGGATTGTGCGTACTTTTAAGGAATTTTAATGTCGTAAATTAAAAAATATTCGTACCTTTGCACTCAATTTTCAAGAAGGATGGCACCAAGCAAGAACATCACAGCCTATAAGCAGCAGCTGCACGAGCGCATAGTCGACACGGCCATGCACGCCTTTGCCATGCACGGCATCAAGGCAGTGAGGATGGACGACATAGCTCAAAAGCTGGGCATATCGAAGCGCACGCTATACGAGCTGTACCGGGCGAAGGAAGACCTGCTCTATGAGGTCATGGACAGGCACCGCGCACGCCAGGCTGCGGAGATGGTGAAGGCCGCTGCCCGCTGCAAGAACGTGATGGAGATACTGCTGCAGGTGTACCGTATGAAGTTGGAGGAGTTCAAGGTGGTATCGCCGCTGTTCTACGACGAGATAACGCGCTACCCGAGGGTCATGGAGCTACTGACACGCAACCGCCAGCAGAACCACGACGAGATGCTGCAGTTTCTGCGACGTGGCGTGAGCGAAGGGTGCTTCAGAAAGGATGTTGACTATGAACTAATCATCGAACTGTTCGAGGCCATCGGCCGCCAGATCATGGACCAACAGCTATACCACAAATACAGCATGGAACAAATTTTCAAGGGCATGGTGTTTACCTCGCTCAGGGGCATCTGCACCACAAGGGGTGCCAGAATGCTCGACGAACTGCTATGAACCAAATTGCACGTACCTTTATTCTTGTGGGCCTCGTCATCATCATCCTGCTGGCCCTGCACTTTCTGCCCCGCATCAACGTGGGGCAGACCGAGCTGCGCCGCGTGAGCATACTCAGCGACGTACTGCCCGACCTCTACGACCAGGAAGACGTCTTGGATCCTATACCAGAAGTGCCAGACGCTCCGGCACCGGCCTACCCTTCAGTCCCCGAGGCTCCAGCCCCCCCTTCGGCCCCCGAGGGGGCTACTATAGACCCAGCCCACGAGCAGACGCCCACACTGGCACAGGCTGACCCAACGCTCATCACCGCTCCAACAACCTCTTCTGCACAGCACCCATCGTCACCCGACTCCGCCTCCAAAGCTATAGTAGCCCCCTCGGGGGCCGAAGGGGGGGCTGGAGCCTCGGGGGCCGGAGCTGCTGGCACCATCCTCGACTACTCTCAGGGCCAGGCAGGGGGCATGTACCACTTCTACCAGGCACTGTCGAAGAGCCGTGCGCTGGGGCGGCCCGTCCGCGTGGCCTACTACGGCGACTCGTTCATAGAGGGCGACATCTTCACGGCCGACCTGCGCGAGCTGCTGCAGGACCAGTTCGGCGGCAACGGCGTCGGCTGGGTGGACTGCGCCAGCCAGGTGCACGGCTTCCGCACCACCGTGAGCCACAACTTCAGCGGCATCAACGAGTATGAGGTGGTGAAGCGCCCCTTCTCGGCACAGAACCAAGGCATAGCCCAACGCTATTTCACCGCCTCCGAGGGCGCACGCATCAACTACCGCGGAGCCAAGGTGCGGCGCCACCTGCAGCAGTGGGACCGTGCCATCTTCTACCTGCGCAGCGACGGCGGCCTGCGGCTACGCACCACCCTGAACGGCGACACCACCGTGGTAGACACCGTCAGCGGCGCACCACGTCTGCAGGCCATTGAGCGCCATGCCGGATATGCGCCCGGCGACTCGCTAAAGCGGCGACGCAGCATGAACAGCGTCAGCTACACAGTGCAGGGCATAGGCAGCGGAACGCTGCTCTACGGCGTGGCACTGGAGGGCGTGAGCGGCGTGAGCGTCGACAACTTCAGCATGCGCGGCTCGGCAGGCAACTCCATAGCAAACATCCCACTGGCCACCATGCAGCAGTTTGCAGCCTTGCGCCCCTACGACCTCATCGTGGTCCACTTCGGGCTGAACGTGGCCAACAGCAAGCAGACCAACTACTCGGGCTACACCAAGAACATGGGGCAGGCCATCGCCCACCTGCGGCAGGCCTACCCCCAGGCCAGCATCCTCGTGGTGGGCATGCCCGACCGCGACCAGCGCGGCTCATCAGGTCTCCACACCATGAGGGGCGTAGAGCAGCTCGTGGCCTACCAGCAGATCATGGCCAGCGACCAGCGCGTCAGCTTCTTCAATCTCTTCCAGGCCATGGGAGGGCGTGACAGCATGAAGGGGTTGGTGGAGCGCGGCATGGCCAACAAGGATTACACCCACATCAACTTCAAGGGCGGACGCCACCTGGCACGCTTCCTCTACGACGCCCTCATGGCCGGGTACCACAGCTACGGATTCTGATAAAAGCCCCCTAAGCATTAAGAACATGTTTGACAACATACTGCACCAACTGACTTATAACCCCGAGGAGCCCCTCATCTTCTCCTCGGGCCTCTTCCTGTTCCTCTTCCTCGGCTTCTCGTTCTGCTACATGCTCATGCAGCGCACGCAGACCCTGCGCCTGCTCTTCGTCACCGCATTCAGCTACTACTTCTACTATAAGTCGAGCGGCTTCTACTTCTTCCTGCTCGCCGTGGTCACCCTCAGCGACTTCCTCATAGCCCGCAAGATAGCAAACCTGAAGGCAGCCCCTGAAGGCGACAGCCAAATAGTAAATAGTAAATCCGTAAATCGTAAATCCCAGTGGCTTGTCGCCCTGTCGCTCCTCATCGACCTGGGCCTGCTGGGCTACTTCAAGTACACTAACTTCTTCGCCGGCATGTGGGCGCAGATGGTGGGAGCCAACTTCCAGCCGTGGGACATCTTCCTGCCCGTGGGCATCTCCTTCTTCACCTTCCAGTCCATGTCCTACGTCATCGACGTCTACCGCGGCGACCTGAAGCCGCTGCCCCGCCTGCTCGACTACGCCTTCTACGTCAGCTTCTTCCCCCAGCTGGTGGCAGGCCCCATCGTGCGAGCCCGCGACTTTGCCCCGCAGATACGCAAGCCGCTGCGCGTGACCAACGAGATGTTCGCCCGCGGCGTGTTCTTCATCATAATAGGCCTGTTCAAGAAGGCCGTCATCAGCGACTACATCTCGCTGAACTTCGTGGACCGCATCTTCGAGAACCCCTCCCTCTACAGCGGCGTTGAGAACCTGCTGGGGGCCTACGGCTACGCCATGCAGATATACTGCGACTTCTCCGGCTACAGCGAC
>DGHX01000117.1:12644-16323 GCA_002392835.1 Prevotella sp. UBA3837
GGCTACAGCGACATGGCCATCGGCATTGCCCTGCTGCTCGGCTTCCGCTTCCCCATGAACTTCAACGCCCCTTACACCTCGGTGAGCATCACCGACTTCTGGCGCCGCTGGCACATATCGCTGTCGTCGTGGATTCGCGACTACATCTACATCTCTTTAGGAGGCAACCGCCGCGGCAAGGTGCGCCAATACATCAACCTCATCATCACCATGCTGCTGGGCGGCCTGTGGCACGGCGCCAGCCTGAACTTCGTGGCTTGGGGCGGCATGCATGGTGTGGCGCTGGCTGTGCATAAGTGGACGCGCGAACACATCTTCCGCCACGACAAGCACTACCAAAGCCACGGCCTGAGGAAGGCACTGGCCATAGTGCTGACCTTCCACTTTGTAGTATTCTGTTGGATTTTCTTCCGCCACCACACTTTCAGCGCTGCGTGGGAGATGATCAGGAAGATATTCACCGACTTCCACCCCGAGCTGTTCACACAGGTGGTGACCGGCTACTGGGCCGTCTTTGCCATGATGCTCTTCGGCTACGTCACACACTTCATACCCGACAGCTGGAACAACGCCTGCGTGGCCGTCATCAAGCGGGGCGGCGTAGTGCTGGGCGCCGTGCTCATCGCCATCGTCATATACATTGTCATACAGGTGAAGAGCAGCGAGATTCAGCCGTTCATCTACTTCCAGTTCTGAGCCGGACGAGGAAACTATTTATTCTGCGATGTGGGCGCACAGGGCGTCACAGTTCCCAGGTATAGGTGTCGTAGCAGACGGTGCGCCCGCCGTATGCCTCCTTGTGGTCAATAAGCCCCTCGTTGAGTATGAGCCCCCCCTGCTCGTTGCTGGTGCCAAAGTCAAGATAGCGGCAGTGGGCATAGTCGCAGTGCATGACCTGGTCGTAAATGGCCTCCATGGCGCCGCAGCGCTTGCCGGCATCGTTGGTGCCGCTATACTGGCCATGCAGCACGTGGCCCATGACGTAGAAGGTGATGCCGCCCACGATTTCATCATGCAAAAAGACATTATATTGCACTATCTGCTCGGGGAAACGGCTCTGCAGCAGCTCCATCTCCTGCAGGGTGTGTACGGGCCGGGCCTGGAAGCGTTGCTGCAGGTTGGCTTCCAGCAGGGGCCAGAAGTCAGACAAACGTCCGTTGCGCTCCACCCGCAGCCCTGCCTGACTGGCACTGCGCAGACGGCGCCGGTGGTCCTTACGCCAGGGCAGTGGCTGTGACATGAAGATGACGGTGCCCGACATGCGCTGCTGCAGGCGTGCCTGACACTTCCAGAACATAGCGTAAAGATCCTCCTCGGCGGGCTGACGGTGGTACACCCACGGAATGGCCCGATAGAGCACACGCGTGAAGCCCTGGTGGCGCAGATAGCCGTTGAGCTCGTCGAAGAGGACAAGCACGCTGGCCGTGGTCACCTCGTCGTCCATGAGCAGCCCGCCGTAGGTAAGTCCGAAGTGGGAGTAGAACACGCCGTCGCGCTCGTGGGCAGGCAGCACGGCATAGAGCCGCTGACCCTGATAGAACAGGAGTGAATGGTCGCAGAAGCGATCGGCATGGTAGTCCATATAGTCACGGAAGAAAAGGAACGTGGCATTGCGCGCACGGGCCACATAGGCATCCCACTGCTGCCGAAGGTCGGGAGTATAACGTACTATCTGGAACATTGTGCAAATGCCTTGAACTCGTCGTAATCGTACCAATAGTCGGCCTCGTCAAAGGAATCGCTGGCCAGCACTAAGCAGACGGCACCGCTCGAAAAGTCATCGAGGGTGCGCCAGATGCCAGTCTCGACCAGCAGTCCCTGATAGGGATGGTTCAGGTGGAACGTCTCACGTGAGCCACGACCATTGTCGAGCGTGACGTCGAATGAGCCGCTCACGGCAATGATGAACTCGCGACAGTGCTTATGGGCATGTCCTCCCCTACTCTCGCCCGACGGCACATCGTAAGTCCAATAGACACGCGACACCTTAAAGGGTATGTCCTTGTATTCTTCAGCCACGGTAAGGTTGCCACGAGGGTCAGCCAGTTTGGGCAGATTGATGATTCTTCCTTCGTTTGTATTCATACTTATTCTACAACGCGCTGAAATGCTCCTGCAACCGACCTTTACTTTTGCATGTAAGGATCGGTGCCGAGCACGGTCTTGGCCAAGCGCTTGGCTTTGTCGCGCAAGGCGGTGGTGTCGTCGTCGACATCGCCATAGCAGAGCACGACGCCCATGCGGCGCCCCTTGTGGGCCTCGGGCTTGCCAAAGATGCGGATGCGGGTGCGGTCTTCCCTGAGCGCCTCATCCAGGTTATAGGGCAGCAACGAGCGGTCAACGGGAGTGTTGACTTCCACGGGCGAGAGGATGACAGCCGAGGCTCCGGCATGCTCCAGATGGATGCCAGCAATGGGCAGGCCGAGCACGGCCCGCAGGTGCAGTTCAAACTCCGAGAGGTTCGTGGTGTGGCCAAGCGTCACCATGCCCGTATCGTGCGGACGCGGGCTAAGCTCTGAGAAGATGACTTCGCCCTGCTTGGTGAGGAAGAACTCAACACCCCAGATGCCGGCGCCAGTCAGTGCCTTGGTCACTTGGTCGGCCATCGTCTGTGCCTGCTTCAATGCCTCGTCCGAAATCTTATACGGCTGCCACGACTCGCGGTAGTCGCCGCCCTTCTGCACGTGTCCTATGGGCGGGCAGAACAGCGTGGGCCAACCGTGCTGCTGGGTGACGGTGAGCAGGGTGAACTCAGATTCGAAGTCGATGAACTCCTCGATGATGACCTCCTTCACGTCGCCGCGACTGCCCTCCATGGCCTCGCGGAAAGCCTGCTCCAGCTCGCCATCGTTATGAACGTAGCTCTGTCCGTGACCGCTCGACGACATGAGGGGCTTCACCACACAGGGGAAGCCAATCTCATCGGCAGCAGCCCGGAACTCCTCGAAGGTCTTGGCGTAGAAGTACTTGGCGGTGCGAAGGCCCAGTTCTTTCGCGGCCAGGTCGCGAATGGCACGGCGGTTCATGGTGAAGTTCACCGCACGGGCCGACGGCACCACCTGTATGCCCTCTTCCTCGAACTTGAACAGGCGCTCAGTGCGGATGGCCTCAATCTCGGGCACGATGATGTCGGGTTTGTGCTTGCGCACCACAGCTTCGAGGGCATCGCCGTCGAGCATTGAGAACACCTCGCGCTCGTCGGCCACCTGCATGGCAGGGGCATTGTCGTAGCGGTCGCAAGCGATTACATACTGGCCGGCACGCATGGCGGCAATTACAAACTCCTTGCCCAGTTCGCCTGAGCCCAACAATAATATTTTCTTCATAGACGGGGAATAGGGCTGCGACGGTGTCACAGCATAATTGATGGTTATCGGTTTTTATACATGTTGTCGTAATACTTCTGGTAGTCGCCCGAGGTGACGTTGTCGAGCCACTCCTGGTTGTCGAGATACCAGCGGACGGTCTTTTCTATGCCTTCCTCGAACTGCAGGCTGGGCTCCCAGCCCAGTTCTTTCTGCAGCTTGCTGCTGTCAATGGCGTAGCGCAGGTCGTGGCCGGCACGGTCGGTGACATAGGTGATGAGGTTCATGTCCTCGTCCTCCCGACGGCCCAGCAGGCGGTCGACAGTACGGATGAGCACCTTGACGATGTCAATGTTCTTCCACTCGTTGAAGCC
>DGHX01000117.1:16472-33356 GCA_002392835.1 Prevotella sp. UBA3837
TCTCACCCTTGCCATAGACGGGCAGCGGTTTGCGGTGGCGGATGTTGTTGATGAAAAGCGGGATGAGCTTCTCGGGGAACTGATAGGGGCCGTAGTTGTTGGAACAATTGGTGACGACGACAGGCATGCCGTAGGTGTCGTGGAAAGCGCGCACGAAGTGGTCGCTGCTGGCCTTGGCGGCACTATAGGGCGAATGAGGATTGTACTTCGTGGTCTCTACGAAGAACTGATCTCCATAGGCTAAATGGTGCTCGGCCGACGAGGCAGTGGTGGTGAAAGGCGGCTTGATACCCTCTGGATGTGTCAGCTCCAGAGCACCGTACACCTCGTCAGTAGAGATGTGGTAGAACCGCTTGCCCTCGTACTTCTCGGGCAGCGACTCCCAGTAGAGCTTGGCAGCCTGCAGCAGCGACAATGTTCCCATGACATTGGTGCGGGCGAAGGTGAAGGGATCTTTGATGGAGCGGTCGACATGGCTCTCGGCAGCAAGGTGGATGATGCCGTCTACATGCTTGTCCTGCATCAGCTGGTAGAAAGCCTCGAAGTCGCAGATGTCCATCTTCACGAACTCGTAGTTAGGACGGTCCTCAACATCCTTCAGGTTTGCCAGGTTGCCGGCGTAGGTCAGCTTGTCGAGATTGATGATGTGATACTCAGGGTACTTGTTCACGAACAGGCGCACCACATGGCTCCCTATGAAGCCGGCGCCACCAGTAATAACTATTGTCTTCGCCATACTTATTTGCGGTTTACGTATTGTGCTATTTACGATTTATCAGATTCGCTCTTTTTCCTTCTGTTAAAGATGCCCAGCATGAACATCACCACGAAGGCTATCAAGAAAGTCTGTGAGGCTTCGGTCCATGTCGTCTCGAACCCCAGTATATATGATAATAACGTGGCAACAGCTGCAACTATTGTGCAGAGCACCAGTTCTACGGTCCATTTTTTCAGTTCACTCATTTCTTCGTGGGTCAGAGAGGGTTATCACTTCCAGGTCTTTGAACGTTGAGCCGTCGATGACCAGTCGCATCAGTGTTCGCTCCTTGTGCCACCCCTGCAGCCCCGCAGCCCCAGGGTTGAGGTGCAGCAGGTTCAGTGTGCGGTCGAACTTCACCTTCAGTATGTGTGAGTGTCCGGCTATGAAGAGCTGTGGCGGGTTGGCAAAGAGCGTTGACCTCACCGAGGCATCGTAGTTGCCGGGATAGCCGCCGATATGCTTGATGAGCACGTCGACATCCTCGCACTTGAAACGGCACAGCTCACGATACATCAGCCGCAGGTCGCCGCCGTCGCAGTTGCCACAGACGGCTCGAAGCGGACGGAACTCAGCCAGCCGCTCGGCCACCTCAAGGGAGCCGATGTCACCGGCGTGCCAAATCTCATCACAGGGCTCGAAGTAGTGCAGATACTTCGGGTCCCAGTAGCTGTGTGTGTCGCTGATGATGCCTATTCGCTTCATACTGTCAGTCGGCTTTAAACAGCTCGTCGAGCATTAAATAGAACTTGGGATCTTCGCCAACGACGGTAGCGATGACCTTTCCTTCAGGCGAGAGGACGATCTTTGTGGGGAAGGCATTCACCATGTAATCGGCTGTGACCTTCGAGTCCTTGGGCACATAGACCTGCAGCCACGGCAGCTCATTGTCGCTGACGGCTTTTTTCCACTTCTCAACGGTGTCGCTGCAGTCCATGCCCAGTATTTCCATCTTGTCCTTGTACTTGGTGTAATACTCCTTCATCTTGGGGAAGCCCTTGATGCACCATCCGCACCAGGAGCCCCAGAAATCGAGGACGACGTATTTGCCTTTGAGCGACGACAGCGAGAGTGGCTTGCCGCTCAGGTCATTGAGTGTAAAATCAGGAGCCTGACTACCTGCGGCCAGTGTCCGTTCTCTGCGGCTCTGCTGCTCCACATAGGCCTTGGCATTAGCAATTTCCTGATCGATGAAGGCTTTCATCCTGCCGTTCCTGACCGTCGGGCTCAACAGGGCGAGCAGGTCGTTGAGCCGGTCGGGGCAGTAGGTGCCCACATATCCCACCAGGCAGGCAGCGCTTTCACTGTCAGGGTGTGCCTTCACAAAGTCGAGTGCCGGCTGCGCCGTCTGCTGGGTCGTTATCTGCGATATGGCAGCGGCAGCCTCGGTATAAGAGCCATAGAACTTTGTGCCCCCGTAAGTCAGCCCGGAAGCAGGTTTCTGCATGTCGCAGAAGCCTTCTGCAACGAGCACCTCGCCAGGCACTGCCGTGACAGCGAAGTAGAAGCCTGTACGCTCGCCACGGAGTATCGACGGAGTGAGCACAAGATAATCTTTCGCCTGCGCCAGCTCAGTAGAGAAGCGGAACACGCCGTCAGTCCGCGTCATCTGGTTCATGTCACGCGCATTGTCGGCAGGCACCACCAACAGGGTATCGACTCTGTTTGACAGCTTGCCAATGAACGTCCATCGCCCCTCTTCACCTTGCACCTGCTGGGCAAAGCCATTGGCAGCCACCGCCCACATAGCTAATAACATGCTATAAAAAGCAAATCGTTTCATCTTAATGTTTGTTTATTATTCCTTATTGATAACCTCCCCTGCTCTCATTCTGTGCCAAAACGCCGGTGTATGAAATCGGCAATGAACAGGGCAGTCTTCTCTATGCCGAGCAATGAAGCATCGACGCACAGCTGATAGCCGTCGGCTCGCCCCCAGTGACGCCCAGTATAGTAGTTATAATAGCTGGCCCTGCTGGCCTCGCCTTTCTCTATGGCCCGCTGCGCATCTTCGCGCGAGCATCCCATGCGTTCCGAAATATGGTCAACGCGGAAGTCCATCGGCGCTGTGATAAAGATATTGACACAGGCAGGATTGTCGCGCAGCACATAGTCGGCGCAACGCCCCACGAACACACAGCGCTCGTGGTCCTGGGCAGCCCGCAGGATAGCATCGCTCTGGAACTTGAACAGCCCCTCCTGCGAGAATTTGTTGTCATAGAAAGCGCTGTCAGACACATGAGGAGCATGCAGATGGAACAGCGAGCGGAAGAAGCCCTTGTGCTCGTCGTTCTGTTCAAAGAACTCCGGTGCGAAACCACTCTCCTTGGCTGCCAGCAGCAGCAGCTCCTTGTCGTAGAACTGCGCTTGGAAAGTGTCAGCCAACATCCGGGCGATGGCCCGTCCACCCGAGCCTATCTGACGTCCTACATTAATGATTAGTTTCTTCTGCTCCATAGGTCTTGAATTTTCTTAGATAAACAGCCATCACCACAGCAGCGATGAGCGCCGCCAGCCCGTCGCTGGTCGGCAGCGAGGCCCACAGGCCGTCGAGCCCCCAGATGAGCGGCAGTATCAGTATCAGCGGCAGCAATATGATAAGCTGACGCGACAACGACAGGAAGATGGCTATCTTCACTCGCCCGATGCACTGGAAGAAATTGGTCACCACTGCCTGGAAGCCGATGATGGGGAAAAACAGCATGTTCACCGTAATGCCCTTGGCAGCCATCTCTATCTGCGTGGCATCGTGCGTGAGCACCCTTGCCATGGCAGAAGGGAAGAGCACGGCCATGAGCCATCCGGCCACCATGACAGCCGTTGCAGCCATGATAGCCAGGTTCAGGCAGCGCATCATGCGGTCATATTTCTTTGCGCCGTAGTTGTAGCCCGCTATGGGCTGCATTCCCTGGTTGATGCCGATGACAAACATAAAGAAGAGCATGCCCCAGGTGTTGGCAATGCCGTAGGCTCCCACAGCCATGTCGCCTCCGTATGCCAGGAACTGGCGGTTCATGAAGATGACGATGATACAGGACGTCACATTCATCAGGAACGGCGATATGCCTATGGAGATGATGTTCTTCACCAGGTCGGCCTTGAGCCGGTATATGCCCCGCTTCAGATGCAGCATCTCGCGCTTGTCGCTGAATATCCACATCTGCCAAGCCAAGGCCAGCGTCTGTGACACAACGGTGGCAAGGGCAGCACCACGGATGCCCCAGCGGAACCACCACACGAAGGCCAGCACCAGCACGATGTTACATCCCACGGTAAAGAGCGTGGCATACATGGCATGCCGAGGCTTGCCGCTGGCACGCAGCACGGCGTTCATGCCGAAGTACATGTGTGTAATCATGTTGCCCGCCAGGATGACCTCCATGAACTCACGGGCATAGGGCAGGGTCACCTCACTGGCTCCGAAGAAGAAGAGTATGGGGTCGAGGAATACGAGGCAGACGGCCATGAAGGCAAAGCCGATGATGAGGTTCAGCGTGACGGTGTTGCCCAGCAGGTGCTCGGCCGTGGCATAGTCCCTCTGTCCCAGCTTCACGCTGATGCAGGTGGAAGCGCCCACACCCACGGCAGCACCGAAGGCTCCGCTAAGGTTCATGAAAGGAAAGGTGACCGTGAGGCCATTGATGGCATCGGCACCCACCACCTGGCCTATTGATGCACGGTCTATGATATTATATAATGAGGAGGCCGACATGGCCACGATGGCCGGCAGCGCATACTGCCACAACAGAGCGCCCACAGGCTTCTGTCCCAGCTCCAGTGCTTTCTGCTTGTTATCCATGCCAACCTCTCCTCACGACGGCAGACGACCATCTGTATATACTAAAATGTGTACTGACCATATACTTCCCACGAGGTCTCGGCCGTCAGGTTGAAATTCAGGCCACCCATCGGCGTGAAGAGCATTCCGCTGTACTCAGTCACCATCTGGTGGTGCATGGGTACGTTGGTCAGCTCCACCTGCGCCAGTCGAGCTTCTTCTGCATCGGTGGCAATGATGTTCACTGACTTCAGGTTACCTATATCATCGCGCAAGAATGTATATATGCGCAGGGTGAGCGGAGCCTTCATTCCCTCAACATTGAAATTGACATACTGCTTGGAATTGACAGTGCCGCCATAGCCTGTGGTGGCATCAAACACTCCCGATTCGCCTTCATATTGCACCAGGATGTGGCTCAGCTCGGCAGGCAGCTCATCATTAATGGTGATGCTCAACATGGATGTGGCTCGCTGCAGCTGCAAGTCCACCGTCTGCTCGCCGCCTGTCACGCTCAGCGTTCCATAGTAATAGAAGGTGTCGCTGTAGCCTGTGTCCTTGTTCGTAAACTTAATGGCTTCAGGATTGGTCAGCGTGGGCGTGCCGTATGGGCTGCTGTGTGCCAATATCAGCAGTTGGTATTCACCGGCCTGCAGGTTCATCGATGCCTGACCGTAGTCTACATCGCCCCGCTTCTGGTTCACCGCAATCAACTTCTCTCCATTTTTGTAGATTACGAAGCTGAGCTTACTGGCATAGTCAGTGATATTCCTTGCTGCACGCGTGTCGCTGAAGGGCACGACCTGAAACAACGAAGCCCTGATGGTGACATTGCCTTTCTGCGTCTCCTGCTGCGCTGTCTCTTCGTCAAGGACCACTTTCTCACATGAACTGACACACAGTCCCGCCATCACGGTCATCAGTCCGACTATGAACTGCCATCTATTCCTTGTCATAGCTGTTTCTGTTTATTATAATTCCAAGCCTCTACTTCGGTCAAAGTTCGACAATGTTGGGCATCTTGCTCCACGACTTGTCGTTCCTAAAGGTGTTGCGTGCTCCCTTTGGCACGTACACCCTGCATGCCGCAAGCACCACGCCCTTGAAGGAGCTGTGGGTGATGGACGGCGGCAAGGGCGAGTTGAGTATCATCTCGCGCAGCGACACACATTTGGCAAAGGCATTGCCGCCGATCTTTTTCAGAGCCGCCGGCAGCTCCACCCTTTCCAGTGCGATGCACTCACGGAAGGAGGCACTGCCTATGGACGTGCATGCCGCCGGCACCACCACGCTGGTGAGCGACGAGCACTGTTCGAAAGCATTGTCTCCGATGGTGCTCACTGATATTGGCAGGGTGATAGTGGTGAGCGACGAGCACTGCTCGAAGGCGTTGTCGCCAATGCTCTTCACCGACACCGGCAACTCAACGACGCGCAGCGAGTGACAGTAGCGGAAGGTGTTATCGGCAATCTTGTCGACAAAGCCCTTGATGCTGACGCTGTCAAGCGACGAGCAGTTCTTGAACGCATCGTTGCCAAGCTGCTTCACCATGTTAGGAATGAGCAGATAGCGCAGCGATGCGCAGTTCTCGAAGGCATGGTCGGAAACGCGGGTCAGCGCGTCGGGCAGGGCAATCTCGGCCAGCGACTTACAATCGAGGAAGGCCTCCTTGCCTATGGTCTTCACCGTGGCGGGCAGCAGCAGCGTTGACAGGCTGGTGCACCCTGCGAAGGTCTCAGCACTGATGCTCTGCAGCGTACCGTCCATCACCACCTGGCTCAGGCTCGAACAGTTCTTGAAGGCACTGCTTCCCAGCTTGCTAACACGCTCAATCTCTACCGAGCGGATGCTGATGCAGCCCTTGAAGGCATCGTTGCCGATGACATTGGCAGCCGACATCTCAATCGACTGCAAGCTCTGGCACTGCTCAAAGGCACTGTTGCCTATCTCCTTGATGGTCTCCGGCATCTGTATGGTCTCAAGGGCTGTACATCCCTTGAAGGCCTCGCTGCCGATGATGCTCACCGTTGCGGGAAGCACGATGTCGGCCAGCCGTTCACAACCGGCAAAGCAATCGTTGCTGATGGCCTTCAGCGCCGACTCCTGTATGGATACCTTCTCCAGGCTCTTACAGTTCTGGAATGCACTGACATCTATGAGTTCAACAGCCTCTGGAACGTCAACAGACTTCAGTGCTGTACACCCGTCGAAGGCGTGGTTCTCAATGATGGCTACCGACGATGGCAGCCTGATTTCAGCCAGGTTGACACAGCCGTTGAAGGCATAGTCACCAATGACGCGTGTTCCCTCGGGAATGTCTACCTCCTTCAGGTTCACACATCCGCTGAAACAGCTGCGGCTGATGTCAAGGGTGCTGTTGGGCAGCATCACCTTCTGCAGGTTCTTGCAGCCCTGGAACATGGCGGCCGGCAGTACGTCGGCTTTAGTCCTGAAGCTGCCCTTGCTTTCTGTAATGGTGGCTTCCGTCAGGTCGAGCACTGTCAGCGGCACGTCGGTGGCCTTCTTCTGACGTGCGTTGCGCGTCATAAGCTGCAGTATTTTCAGGTCACTGCCATTCAGCGGTCCCGATATTTTCAGTTCGCCGATGGTGTAGCGTATGCTGTCAGGGAGCTGTCGCGCCAGCATTCCCACAGAGTCGACTGTCACAGTAAACTCCTGAGCCATGCAGAGCGTCAGCTGGCAAACGAGTAAAGAAAAGCTCAACAATAGTCGTTTCATACTATTCATTTATATTCTATTTGCTTGTTGTCAGAGAACTGCGTTTCGAGCGGTGGTAGCTGCGATAGTCGTCCAGTTCTATCTCAATGTCTGGTTCCTGCAGCGTGCCGTCATGGGGTAGCAGGAACTGCAGATACTTGATGCTCAGCCCTCGCTGCAGCCACATCTGCTCATAATAGGTCTGTATGGCTGCCGCCTCCTTCAGCAGACCGGCCGTGGTCTGTTCCGCCTCCGCTTGCTCGCCATAGAGGTCCTGTGTACGCACTTTCAGCGGCAGGTGGTTGCGGGCTATCAGCGCATCGGTGTAGGTGAACAGGAAGTTCGAGTCGGTCTTCAGGTGTATCGTGCCTCCATCGTCGAGGAAGCGGCGGTAGCGCTCCAGGAAATAGGTCGACGACAGACGCTTCCGTGGGTTCTTCATCTGCGGATCGCTAAAGGTGAGCCATATCTGCTGCACCTCATCTGGTGCGAAGAAGCGGTCGATGATTTCAATGTTCGTGCGCAGGAAGGCTACATTCTCTATGTCCTCCTGCAGCGCCCGTGTGGCTCCGGTCCACATGCGCGCTCCCTTGATGTCCACGCCGATGTAGTTGCGGTCGGGGTGCGCCTTCGCCAGCTCCACGGCATATTCGCCCTTACCGCAGCCCAGCTCCACCACGATGGGGTTCTGGTTGCCGAAGAACTCCTCGCGCCAGCGGCCCCGCATGGGGAATGGAACGTCGCTCACTACCGAATAGGGGTACTGAAAGACGTTCCTGTAGGTCTCCATGTCGGCGAACTTCGCCAGCTTTCCTTTTCCCATATAATGATGTTTTCCTTATTCTATCACGACGGTGGTCCAGCCGTGCTTGTCCTCTATTTCACCGTACTGTATGCCGCGCAGTGTGTCGAAGAGCCGCTTCGATACGGGGCCGGGCTTGTCGCCAAACGAGTAGCGCTTGCCGGTGTCCAGGTCGTCGATGTAGCTGATGGGGCTGATGACGGCTGCCGTGCCGCAGGCGCCGGCCTCCTCGAAGGTCTCCAGTTCCTCCTCGGGAATGGGACGGCGCTCCACCTTCATACCCAGGTCCTCGGCCACCTGCATCAGGCTCTTGTTGGTGATGCTGGGAAGGATGCTGGTCGACTTCGGCGTGACATAGGTGTTGTCCTTGATACCGAAGAAATTGGCGGCTCCGCACTCATCCATGTACTTCTTCTCCTTGGCGTCCAGATAGAACTCGCAGGCATAGCCCTTCTCGTGGGCCAGGTTGTTGGCAAAGAGCGATGCAGCATAGTTGCCGCCCACCTTGTACTTGCCGGTGCCGAGCGGTGCCGAGCGGTCGTAGTCGCGGATGATGACGTATGGGTTGGCAGCAAATCCGCCCTTGAAGTACGGTCCCACGGGTGTGACGAAGATGAGGAAGCAGTACTCCTTTGCGGGATGCACGCCCACCTGTGCGCTGGTGCCTATGAGCAGCGGACGGATGTAGAGTGTGGCTCCGCTCTCGTAGGTGGGAATCCACTCCTGGTTCAGGCGCACCACCTTCTTCACCATTTCGGTGAAGAGCTCTGTGCTCACCTCAGGCATGAGTATGCCCCGGCAAGTGGACTGCAGGCGTGCGGCATTCTCGTCGACACGGAACACGCGCACCTTGCCGTCGGGACAACGATAGGCTTTCAGCCCCTCGAAGGCCTCCTGTCCGTAATGCAGGCAGGTGGCAGCCATGTGCAGTTTCAGATACTCATCGGAGCAGACCTCAATCTCTCCCCATTTGCCGTCGCGATAGTAGCAACGGACGTTGTAGTCGGTTTTCATGTAGCCAAACGACAGGTTGGCCCAGTCTAAGTTCTTCATGTTATGATAGTGATTAATGTTCCTGTCCAATCATTTTACTTGCTTTGTAGTCCTTGTAATCGCCATAGGCACACCACGCGATGACACCCAGCCCGAAAAGACCAACAACGGAAAGAAAAACCAGAAATTCCATATCTAATACTTTTTAATTGCCCGATAATAGAGTGCGCTCTCGTTTATTCTTCTTGTTCATCGGTGCAAAGATAGGCATTTTTCTTGATAATGCCAAATTTTTAGGATTTATTCATTATTGCCGAGAATCTTTTTTATTTCCTCATCCGTTTTAGTCAGCTTGTCGCGGCACAGTTTCACCAGCTGTTGCGCGCGCTTCAGCTGTTCGGAGAGCTGGTCTACGTCCAGCTCGTCGTTTTCCATTTTCCTGACGATGGCCTGTAACTCTGCGAAGGCCTGCTCGTATTTCATTTCTTCTTTCATATAGTGACTGATTTGATGATTCCTTTCTCCACCCTTGTCTTGATGGTGCTGCCCTTGGCCACGCTTTCAGGGTCGCGCAGTGCCTTGCCGTTGTAGAGGGTGATGCTGTAGCCCCGTCGCAGCAGCAGTGCTGGGTCGAGGAGCGCCAGCTTCTCTGCCGTCAGGTCCAGGCGGTGTTTTTCGCGCATGGTGCTCTGCACGGTCAGCGCAGCTATCTGTGTCCAGGCATTCTCCACACGGTGTCGCTCCATCTCTATGCGATGCCCCACGGCACTGACGATGGTCTGCTGCATACGCTCCAGGCGCGCTTCCTGCCTGCCCCTGACGATGGTGAACAGCCTGGGCAGGGCCTCGGCGATGGCGTCTAAGCGCAGCTGCTGGCGCTGCAGCTTGCCCTGTGCATACCTGACGATGTCCTGCCCAGCCTGGTCCACACGCCTGAGCACCTCCTCGGCGTGCGCCGCTAAGTGCTGTGCTGCAGCCGTGGGGGTCTTCACTCTCAGGAACGACACCATGTCGAGCACGCATTCGTCGCGGTCATGGCCTATGCCGGTGATGACGGGCAACGGGAACTGCGCCACGTTCTCAGCCAGCATCAGTGTGTCGAAGCCCGACATGTCGGCCGTAGCGCCACCGCCGCGGATGATGACCACGCAGTCGAAGTCGTCGATGCGGGCATTGACAGCGTCCAGTGCTGCCACGATGCTCTGCTCCACCTGCTCCCCCTGCATGATGGCTGGGAACAGCTCGGTGGTGAAGCGTACGGGGCTGGCCTCCAGCTGTTTCTGAAAGTCGCCATAGCCCGCCGCCGTGGCGCTGCTCACCACGGCAATACGCAGGCAGAACAGTGGCAACGCCAGTTCCTTCTGCAGGTCGAAGATGCCCTCGGCCTTCAGCTGCCGCACTATCTCCTGCCTGCGTCGTGCCAGGTCGCCCAGTGTGTAGTTGGGGTCTATGTCGCTCACTATCCACGAGAAGCCGTATGCCTCGTGAAACTGTGCATACACCCTCAGCCTGACCTTCATGCCGGCGTGCAGCACCTGTCCCGTCACTCGTTCAAACCGCGGGGCTATCGCTGTCCACTGGTTGCGCCAGCACTTGGCCTGTGCGCGTGCCACGGGGGTGTTCGAGAAGGCGTCCTTCTGCACCAGCTCCATGTAGCAGTGCCCACGGCTCTCGCGACATTCGCTCAGCTCGGCCTCCACCCAGTACTCGCGGTTCAGCGTGTGCTCTATGGTCTGGCGCACCAGACCGTTCAGCTCAAAAAGGGTCAGCGTCTCTTGCATGGTCTTACTCTGTTGCTTCTCGCCCGTTCATATAGGCTTTCCAATAGTTGGGCAGCCCATATCCGAAGATGTTGTCAGGGGCATCATGCCTATCGGCGCTCTGCCTTACCAGCTGCATGATGTCGATGGCTGTCAGCTGCGGCAGAGCCTGCCACAGGCATGCTACCATGCCACAGGTGACCGGTGTTGAGAATGATGTTCCCATGTCGTGCACCAGCCGCCCCTTTCCCGATATGAGCACCGTGTTGCTGCCACAGGCCACCACGTCGGGTTTCACCCGTCCGTCCTGCGAGGGTCCCACGCTGGAGAAGGGTGCGTTGTTTCCCTCTACGTCGACGGCTCCCACGGTCAGTATGTTGTCAGCATCGGCCGGCACGCCTATTTTCTTCCAGGCGCCCATGCCAGAGTTTCCTGCCGAGTTGCACAGCACCATTCCCTTTCCTGCCAGCAACGACGCTGAGCGGCTGACGAAGGCAGTTTGGCCGTCGAGGTCGCGCAGGCGGTAGCTGCCGAGCGGCTCGTCGTAGGCATAATAGCCCAGCGATGAGTTCAGCACGTCGGCGCCTACGGAGTCAGCAAACTCTGCCGCCATGGTCCAGTAGTCTTCCTCCACCGGCTGTTCCGATGCATTGTCTTCCGAGCGCAGCAGCCAGTAGGTGGCATCGGGTGCGGTGCCTATCATCACTTCGGGGGCCCGTGCCGCCATGGCCGACAGCACCTTGGTGCCGTGGTCGATGAGGTGGAAGGCGTCGCCGCCGGGGCGCAGCTGTTCACCGGCTTCGCCGACAGGCTGTGCGCTTACGAAATCGTGTGTCCCTGCAATGCGTGTCTTCCTGAAGGCCGGTATGCGGTCGAAGTTCTGGAATCCGCCGTCGAGTATGGCTATGGTCACTCCGCGCCCGGTGAACCCTGCCTCGTGCATGCGCACGCCGCCCAGCATCTCCACCTGCTGGCGGGCCATGCCGTAGGGGTCGTTCCGCACGGAGTCCCACCGGTTAAAGTCGCGCCGGACGTTCCATTCTAATTTTTCTTTATCTTCCGGTGTTGATGGCGACATATAGACACAGCGAGTCTCCCTGACACAGGGTTTCTGCCCCAGTTGTTCCAGCAACAGCGAATCGGTGCTGCGCAGCACCACGGTGTTCTGCCACCGGCTGGTGCCCACCAGCTGCACGCCCGTCACGGCGAGCTGCTTCACATAGGCTGGGCTGACGGGCAGGTCGGTAGAGTCCAGTGGCAGTGACTGCCGGCGGCGCCGCTCTACGCTCTTCGCCGACAAGAACTTCAAGGGTTTGTCGAGCGAATAGCGGCTGCCTTCTTTGTCAACAAGGTAATAGCGATAGACGTATGTACGCCTCTGGCTGACCCGTGCCTGTAGTGCCAGTGCAGTCATTGCGAGTATGGTCGCGAGCAGTATTCTCTTTGCTGTCATGGTGTCAAGTGGGAAAAATCGTCTACAACAGGCTGCGTATCTCCTCGTCGGTGGCCAGGTTGAAGTCGCCGGGAATGGTGTTCTTCAGTGCCGATGCCGCCAGCGAGTAGTTCAGCTGCTGCTGTGGGTCGTTGGGGAAGGCCTGGACAGCATGCAGCAGTCCGGCCATGAAGGCGTCGCCCACCCCCGATGGGTCAACGACGCCGTTGATGTCGTGTATGGGTGCTCGCAGCAGCTGGTAGTGCTCGCCGTCGTCGCTGGTGTAGAGGAGGGCCGTGAGCAGGTGGCGGCTGCTGGCCACCATGTTGCGCATGCCCATGAGCCACTTGCGGCAGCGGGGGTACTGCTGGTGCAGCTGGCGGAACCACTCGCCGTACTCATCCATCTGCATCTCGAAAGCAGTGTCGGTGGCGGTGAAAGGTGGCTGGTGCCGCTGGCAGAGGTACTCGAACTCTATGGCGTCGCCGAACATCATGTCGCAGCGCGAGAGCAGCAGGCCCAGCGTGCTGCGCGGGTCGGCACCGTCGTACTGCCACAGGTTCTTGCGGTAGTTGATGTCGTATGAAACGAGTACGCCCATCTCGTCGGCCACGTCGAGTGCCTCGAGTGTGGCGTCGAGCGAGCTGCGCGATATGGCGGCCGTGATGCCCGATATGTGTAGCACGGCGGCTCCCTGCAGTATGTCGCGCCAGGGCAACATGCCGGGTTTCAGCTCCGAGCTGGCCGAGTGTGCGCGGTCGTAGACCACCTTTGCCGAGCGCATGCCTGCCGCCGGTTCAAAGTAATAGGTGCCTATGCGGTCGCCTCCGTAGAGCACGTGGCGGCAGCCCACGCCCAGCTCCTGCAGGCGCATCACGCCGGCGCGGCCCACGGGGGTCTGCGGCAGACGGCTGACGTAGTCCACGCGGTCGCCCAGCGTGGCCAGGCTCACGGCGACGTTAGCCTCGCTGCCCCCGTATTTACAAGTGAAATAGTCGCCCTGTGACAGGCGCTGGTGGTCGTTCTTCGAAAGGCGCAGCAACAGCTCGCCAAAGGTTACGATACGTTTATTGTCCATGTTCATATTCATTGTGTGTTGGCTGTCGTGTCATTGCTGCCGTGGCTGGGCGGTCAGCTGCAGCAGGCGCGACAGCTGTCGGCGGGCAGTCTGCTCGCCGATGCCTATCATGCGCACCATGTTGCTGTTGCCGAAGCTCGAGGCATCGTCGTCGGGCAGCATGGGGTTGATATATACGTCGCACTGCTCGCGGTTGGCATTGTACTTCGTGATGTCGGGGCGGTGGAATATCCACTTGGCCATGGGGCCCACGCCCAGCACGTCGGCAATGCCAGTGATGAGGTTCTCCTCCTGGTTACGGTTCTCGGGTTTGTCCTGCTGCAGGTCCACGGCGATGACGATGTCGGCCCCCATCTGCCGCGCCACGTCGACGGGCAGGTTGTTCATCATGCCGCCGTCGACGAGCTGCATGCCGTCGATGCTTACGGGCTTGAACACGCCGGGAATGGCCATCGACGCCCGTATGGCGCGTGGCAGCGAGCCACTGCTGAGCACCACTTCCTCGGCATCCCTCATCGAGGCAGCCACGCAGCGGAAGGGCGTGGGCAGACAGCTAAACTGCGTGCAGCCTTTCTTCGAGAGCATGGAGTCGAGCACCTGCTCTACCCTGCCCCCCCGCAGCAGTCCGAAGGCCTTGTTGCCCTGGTCTATGACCGGGAACCCGAAGATGTAGGTCACGCCGCCGTCCTGCTTGTAGGGCTCGCCGCTGAGGTCGCTGCGGCGGTCGGTGAGCAGCGCCAGCCACTCCTGCTGGGTGAACATCTGTTCCAGCTCGGCAGCAGTATAGCCTGCGGCATAGAGGCCCCCTACGATGGAGCCGATGCTGGTGCCCACGATGATGTCGGGGCGCACGCCGGCCTCCTCCAGCACCTTCAGCACACCCACCTCGGCACCGCCCTTGGCACCGCCGCCGCCCAGCACGAGGCCGATTTTCTGCGCGGCTGCGCCGCTAAATGATAAATGAAAAATGATAAATGATAAACTCAGCAGTTTACCAATTCTCTTACCAAACAATCTGTTTACCACTTGCATAACGCAGACTTTATTTCATTCATTTAAGTTGGGGAGTAAAGGAAGTAAGGGGGAGCGAAAAGGAGTGAAAGGAGCTTTAAGGAGTGAGAGGAGTTAAAGCTCCTTAAAGCTCCTTTAACTCCTCACGCTCCTCTCACTCCTTAAAGCTCCTTAAAGCTCCTTTTATTCCCTAATTCTACTTCACCAGTATCTTCTGTCCCTTGACGACATAGATGCCGGCGCGCAGGCTGTTCACCTGGTCAGCCGAGAGCTGCGATGCCACCTTGGCACCGTTGAGACTGAACACGTCGACCAGCTCGCCCTGCTGTGCCACGGCGTTGATGCTGGTGGCCTCGCCATAGCCTAAGTGGCGTGCGGTGAGCATCTTGGCATTGCCCGAGGCCAGGCGGACATAGCAGCGTGTGGCATAGAAGCCGTTGGTGCCTTCGCCGTCGACCGACACGAAGCGTACCTCGCTGTTGTCGCGGGCCAGCACGCCGTAGAGGCCTTCGCCGTCAGTATGCTGGCGCACGCCCTCCATGGTGACCTGCTCGCCGCTGGCGGTGCTGAAGGTCAGTGCTGCCTGGGCGTCGCTCACCTCGGCCTGCTTCACAATGCGCTTAGTAGCAGCCTCGCCGGTGTAGTGGAGCATGTAGGGGGTGTTGGCCTGCAGGCCGTCGGCCTTGCAGTTCACGAAGTTCAGGGTGACGCCACCCTGTGTGTTGTCCTCGACGCTGGCCAGGCGCTCCAGCTGACAGTCAGCACCGAAGATGTCGTTCAGCTCCTGCTCGCTCATGGCGAAGGGCAGGGCGATGGTGTTCCAGCCGGTGAAGACGTAGCGGTTCACCGTGACGTTGCACAGCTTGCCGTCGTACTTAGACAGGTTCGTACCATTGTACGTACTCAGATACAGCTTCTCCTGGGCCTGTGCGCCCAGAGAAAGGGCAGCCATAGCTGCAATAAGGAAAAACTTCTTCATAACCGTTAAGCGTTTAAAGTTATTGTATTACTATGTATCACGTTTCGCTTCTTTAACTCCCCAACCTGGCTTTACTCCTTGATATTCGGTTCCTCCAGGCCGAGGCCCTTCTTGCGGTCCACCACCTTCAGCACCAGTCCCAGCACCAGGGCAGCCACGCCCAGGCAGGCCAGCATGACCAGCGGAGCGGTGTAGTCAAACTGCGTGGGGTCGTTGACGCCCTTGTTCGTAGCGTCGAGCACCTTGCCTATGAGCAGGGGGAACAGCCACAGGCCGATGTTCTGTATCCAGAAGATGAGTGCGTAGGCCGAGCCTATAATCTTGGGTTCCACCAGCTTAGGCACGCTGGGCCACAGCGATGCTGGAACCAGCGAGAACGAGGCGCCGAGCACCAGGATGGTGAGGTAGGCCACCACGATGCCGCCCACGGCCGAGCCCTTGAACATGGGCAGTATGAAGGCGAAGGTGAGGTGACAGCCTATGAGCAGCAGCGAGCCCAGCACGAGCATGGTGGCTGCCTTACCCTTGTGGTCGACATAGCTGCCCAGGATGGGGGTGATACCCACGGCCAGCAGGGGGAAGACGGCAAAGATGGCCTCAGCGCTCTGGCGCATGTAGCCAATGTAGCAATAGGCCACAAGGGCCAGCACCGACAGGGCCAGCAGACCGTAGCGCAGCTCCTTCTTCTTCTGGAAGTTGCTGGCGAAGGCGGCAGCAGCCACCACGAGCATGATGATATACTGCACGATGGTCACCGAGCTGCCGGCCCAGAACGAGTCCTGTGCGGGCTCGGTGAGCGACAGGTTGCACTGCAGCATGTTCACCGCATACTTCTGGAAGGGGAAGATGGCGCTGTAGTAGAGCACGCAGAGCAGGGCCACGAGCCAGAAGCCGCTCGAGGTGAGTATCTGTCCCAGGTCGCTGATCTTGAAGGGGTCGTCCTTCTCCTCAGCCTCGCCGGTCTGTGCATCGAGCTTCTTGTCCATGAAGAAATAGACGATGAACATGATGAGTGCTATGCAGAGCAGCACCACGCCGAAGGCTACGCTGCGGCTGACGCTCACTTCGCCGCCCAGTCGTGCGAAGAAGGGCGAGAAAATCATGCAGGTGGCCACGCCCAGACGGGCCAGGGCCATCTCGCTGCCCATGGCCAGAGCCATCTCACGGCCCTTGAACCACTTCACGATGCCGCGGCTCACGGTGATGCCAGCCATCTCGCAGCCGCAGCCGAAGATCATGAAGCCGCAGGCCGCCAGCTTAGCCGACGCAGGCATGCCCTCGTAGAAGGGGCTCACGCCCAGCTCGTCGAAGCCGGGTATATAGTTCAGGTTGTTCGTGAACCACGTCTCCAGTCCGCTGCCGGCAAACGAGTCGGTCACGGCGTACCACTTGATGATGGCGCCCACGAGCATCACGGCACCCGAGAGGACGGCGGTGAAGCGCACGCCCATCTTGTCGAGGATGATGCCGGCGAAGATGAGGAAGAACACGAATACATTGAGGAACACCTCCGAGCCCTGCATGGTGCCGAAGGCCGTTGAGTCCCATCCCCGCGTCTCCTGCATCAGGTCCTTGA
>DGHX01000037.1 GCA_002392835.1 Prevotella sp. UBA3837
TCGCTCGTTTTTTCGTAACTTTGCCGACAAATAGCTAAAACAAATCTATCGAAAGCAATGAAGAAAAGAGCAATTCTCCTGTTGCTGGCGTTCGTTTCGCTGGCAGCTTCTGCGCAGGAAGCCACGCCCGAGAGCGTCATGCAGACGGCCCGCAAGGCCAACGAGTATTTCATGAAGAAGTATGCCGACCCCACGGTGCCGACAAACGTCAACCGCATCCGCCCCAGCAGTCTGTGGACGCGCGCCGTCTACTACGAGGGACTGATGGCGCTCTACGAGGTGGACCCCGACGTGCGCTACATCGACTACACCGACCGCTGGGCCAGTTTCCACCAGTGGACGCCGCGCAACGGCATTCGCACCTGCGACGCCGACGACCAGTGCTGTGAGCAGACCTATCTGGACCGCTACATGATGTCGCACGACCAGAAGATGATTGAGCACGTGCGTGAGAACCTCGATCACCAGATGAACACGCCCAACCCGAAGGCCGATAATGCCTTGTATGGATGGTGGACATGGATTGACGCCATACAGATGGGCATGCCCGTATATACAAAAATGTGGCGTGCCACGGGCGAGCAGAAATACCTCGACCACGCCATGAAGATGTACACATGGAGCCGCGACACGCTGGCCGGCGGACTGTTCAACACACAGGAAGGCCTTTGGTGGAGAGACAAGGACTATGTTCCGCCCTACAAGGAGCCCGACGGAAAGAACTGCTACTGGAGCCGTGGCAGCGGATGGGTGTATGCAGCTTTGGTGAAGTCGCTCATCGACTTGCAGGCCATGCCGAAGAACAAACAGACCAAGCGATACATCAAACTGCTGAAGAACGACTTCCTGCTGATGAGCAACGCCTTGCTGAAGTGCCAGCGCGAGGATGGCCTGTGGAACCCATCGCTGACAAGCACCAACTATGAGGGAAAAGAGCTCACGGGCACGTCGCTCTTCCTCTATGGCATGGCGTGGGGCATTCAGAACAAGCTGCTCAAGGCCAAGGACTTCCGGCCGGCCTGCGACCGTGCATGGCAGGCACTGGTGCGCGACTGCGTCCATCGCGACGGATTCCTCGGATGGGTGCAGGGCACGGGCAAGGACCCGTCGGCTGGTCAGCCGCTCAGCTACACCAAGGTGCCCGACTTCGAAGACTACGGCACCGGCTGTTTCCTCCTCGGTGCTGCCGAATACTATAAGCTCATCCGCTAACCCATCGCAGTAAGGCTATGCGTACGCCGCGGCACCGCCGCAGCACCCAATCACCCCATTGACATGAAAAAGAAGACAATCACCCTTTTTGCGGCCTGCATGTTGGCCGCACCCATCTGGGCACAGTCATGGCCAGAAGCCCGCCCCGAGGCTAAGCCGGGCGCTCGCTGGTGGTGGCTCGGCTCGGCCGTCAACAAGCAAGACCTGCAATGGAACATGCAGCAGTATAGTCAGGCGGGCATCGGCTCCTTGGAAATCACACCCATCTATGGTGTGCAGGGAAATTCCCGAAACGAGCTTTCCTTCCTGTCTGCCCCATGGATGGACGCGCTGAAGTTCACCGAAGAGGAAGGCAGGCGCGACGGCATCCTCATCGACATGAACTGCGGTACGGGATGGCCCTTTGGTGGTCCCAATGTGCCCATCGAAGAGGCGGCTTGCAAACTGGGACTGAAGACAGAGGACATAGAGGGGAAAGGCAGCGTCAGCCTTGCCCTCGACGAAAAGGAAATGAGGTTCTCCAAACTGAGCCGCGTGATGCTCTACCCCATCAGCGGCACCACGCTCGGCCAGCCCGTATGCCTCTTCGGCCCGACAGTTCCGCAAGCAGAGAAAATCAGGAAAAGAGTATCGTTCAGCCAGACTGACAACACACTGACCTTCAAGCTAAAGAAAGGCGAGCGCTACCGCGTCTATGCACTCTACGACAGTCGCACCCGCCAGCAGGTGAAACGTGCGGCTCCAGGTGGCGAGGGCTATGTCATCGACCACTTCGACCGTGATGCCGTAGCCCATTATCTGGCCCGTTTCGACTCTGCTTTTGTGGCTTCGCAGACGCCCTGGCCCCACAATTTCTTCAACGACAGCTACGAAGTGTATGGCGCCGACTGGACGCCTTCGCTCCTCACCGAGTTTGAGAAGCGAAGAGGTTACCGCCTGGAAGACCACTTGCCCGAACTCCTGGAGGGCGACGACACGAAAGTGCTGGTGGACTATCGCGAGACGCTCGGCGAACTGCTTCTGGAGAATTTCACCAACCAATGGACCAGCTGGGCTCACAGCCATGGCGTGCAGACGCGCAACCAGGCCCATGGCTCGCCAGCCAATCTCATCGACCAGTATGCCGCCGTCGACATTCCAGAGATTGAAGGCTTTGGCCTTTCCGACTTCGGCATCCGTGGTCTGCGCACCGATTCCGGCTTCACGCGCAAGAACGACAGCGATGTGTCAATGCTGAAATACGCCTCGTCTGCCGCCCACATCACGGGCAAGCCGCTCACATCGAGCGAGACCTTCACATGGCTCACGGAGCATTTCCGCACGTCGCTCTCGCAGATGAAGCCCGACATCGACCTGATGTTCACCTGCGGCGTGAACCACATGTTCTTCCACGGCACCACCTATTCGCCCAAAGACGACCCATGGCCGGGCTGGAAGTTCTATGCCTCGGTTGACATGAGTCCCACGA
>DGHX01000078.1 GCA_002392835.1 Prevotella sp. UBA3837
GGGCGAGCCCTTCTTCCTCACCCGCAGCGAGGAGCGCGCCATGGAGCGCCACAACCGCCGCTACTGCCGCCAGATGGTGCTGGCCGACGCCATCGGCGACGTGCTGCAGCCCGCCCCCACCGGTGCCGACACGCTGCTGACGGCCACCGACATCATGGACCTGCTGGCCGACGGCGGCCTGCGCCCGCAGGACATGCCCTCGCCGCGCCAGCTGGTGCAGGCCCTGCGCGCCGCCGGACTGCGCCAGGGCGCCCAGCAGGGCCGCCACGGCTGGTATGCCAAGACCCGCACCGCCGCCATAGGTTAAAATAGCGTTAAATAGCCTGCCGCCCACCCCCGATACCAAATATTTTTCGTACTTTTGCAACGTAGCACCGCATCACCTGCCTCCGCACTCAGCGGGGCGCAGTAAACCCTGGGCGCAGGGGGCGGTGCAAGTCTTTTTGGTTAAACAATAGCATCAGCTATTTATTCAGAGCGTCATGAAACGTAGGAAATTTCAATGATGTACTGCTCGGGAGTAAAAAAGTTGGTGTCTGTGCGATAGCGCAGACATGACTTATATCTCAGCAGTACGGGTACATTCCTACGACCTCATGACGCGAGAGAAGAGCCAGGTCGGCGCTTTTCTCGTGTCATTGGGTTGGGAGAGAATGTTCCTGTAAGCAAGCCTGAAGATATAGTCTGATTGCGGAACTAAAGTACAGGAAAGCTACTCCTCGGTGAAGTCCTCTTTCGTCACGCCGCAGATGGGGCATACCCAGTCTTCGGGAATGTCTTCAAAGGCGGTGCCAGGAGCGATGCCGCTGTCGGGGTCGCCTACTTCGGGGTCGTACACGTATCCGCATACGTTGCAAACATACTTTTTCATAATGGTTTTTTGTTATTGTTAATAATTAGGTTTACCTTGTCGACGATGGTCTGTGGCGTGATGCCGCTGAGGCAGGCATAGTCGCCGCGGCGGCAGGCTTTCTGCCCGTAGATGCTGCAGGGCCGGCAGTCGAGGTCGAGCCCGATGGCGTTGTCGGCCTGCTGCCCCCAGCCCAGGAATCCGGCGCTGGGGTGCGTGGCTCCCCAGATGCTGACCACGGGCACGGCGGCGAGCGAGGCCAGGTGCATGTTGGACGAGTCCATGGAGAGCATCACGTCGAGGTGGCTCATGAGTATGAGCTCCTGGTGCAGCGACTCTAAGTGGGCGCCCACGTTGACGCAGCGCGGACATTGGCGGCACCACTGGCCGAACCAGTGGTCCTCGCTGCTGCCACGGCCGAAGAGGAAGAAGCGTGCCTGGGGGTACTGCTTCGCCAGCATTGTTATGACCTGCCCGGTCAGCTCGGGAGGGTAGGTCTTGGCGCGGTGGGCGGCAAAGGGGGCTATGCCTATCCACTGCTCCCACGTGCGCTTCGGCCCTATGGCGGCGGGCAGCATGTTCAGGTTGCCGCCATCGGGGGGGAAGATGCTGGTGAACAGGGGCTTGTCTACTGGGAAGCCCAGACGGCTGAACACGTCGAGGTAGTTCTGGAACGACGACGGCAGCGGCTGCCGCTCCTGGTGTCGGCCGGGCTTCAGCAGGTGTCGGCGCAGGCTGCGGTGCTTGTCGATGTGCTCCACGCGCTGTCGCCCCATGTTGAAGCGCAGCCGCAGGTACTCGGTGCGCAGCACGTTGTGCAGGTCGGCCACGTGGGTGAACTGCTTGGCCACCAGGCGGCGGTAGAGTGAGTTCAGGCCGCGCACGCCGTGGTACTCACCCTTCACGTCGGCGGCCATGAAGCTGACGTTGGGTGCCAGGTCTTCAAATAGCGGACGGGCGTAGGGGCGGCTGAGCATGGTGATGCGCACGTCGGGATACTGCATGGCCACGGCGTACACCACCGGCACCGTCATGGCGATGTCGCCCAGTGCCGAGAACCGTATGACAAGGATATGCTTACGCTTCGTCATTCTTTCCTCTTTCCTCTTTCCTCTTTCCTCTTTCCACTTTCCTCTTTCCACTCTCAGCTCTTCTTGTAGAGCACGGGGTTGGTGGCAGGGTCGTTGTACATCTTCATCTGCCGGTACACCTTCATCACCTTGCGGCCGGCCTCGATGTCGTCGAGCAGCTGGTCGATGGCGGTCGAGAGGTCGCGCTGCTGCTCCAGCAGCACGTCGAGCTTGGCCTGGCAGCGCTGGCGGTGCTCGGGTGTGGCGTCCTGGCGGTCGGCCTGCTCCTGCATGTGGAAGATTTTCAGTGCGAGGATGCTCAGGCGGTCAACGGCCCAGGCGGGGCTCTCGGTGTTCAGCCGTGCGCCGTCCTGCGGCACCACGTGGCTGTAGTACTGGCGGAAGTAGCTGTCAATGTCCTCCACCAGGTCGGTGCGGTCCTGGTTCGAGCGGTCTATGCGGCGCTTCAGCGCCAGTGCCTCGACGGGGTTGATGTGCGGGTCGCGGATGATGTCCTCCAGGTGCCACTGCACGGTGTCAATCCAGCACTTCAGGTACAGCCGGTTCTCAATGGAGTCGCGGTCGTAGGGATTGCGGATGGGCGTGTCGACGTTGTCGGTGAGGTGGTAGTCGTTGATGGCCTGCCGGAAGATGCGGTTTGCTTGTTCGGTAAATGTCATTCTCTGTGTTTTTTTATGTTTCAACCTGCAAATTTACATGAACTTTTCCACACGGCCAATTATTTTCTGTTTTTTTATGTTTTTTCTGCCTTTCAGGCCCCTGCCTGGCTCATCATGTGCACGTAGCGCATGCCTTCGGCCACCTGTTGTGCCGTGGCGTCGGTGGTGAGCATGGCCAGCAGCGTGTAGGCGAAGGGGAAGGCGGCTGCCGGCCCCTCGGCGGTGATGATGTTTCCGCTGACGGTGCACAGCTCGCCCGTGTACTCGGCTCCCTGCAGCAGCTGCTCGAAGCCCGGGTAGCAGGTGGCACGCCGGCCGTTGAGCACGCCCAGCTGGCCCAGCACCACGGCGGGGGCGGCGCAGATGGCGGCCACAAGGCGCCCGGACTGCAGCTGAGCCAGGACGGATTCGCGCACACGCGCGCATGTATATAGATTGGAGGCACCGGGCATGCCGCCCGGCAGCAGCAGAAGGTCGGCATCGGCACAGTCGACATCGCTGATCAGGGCGTCGGCCACCATCTGCACGCCGTGGGCCGACGTCACTATCTGCGAGCCGTCGCCATCGATGCTCACGGTTACTACTTCCACGCCACCGCGGCGCAGCACGTCAACGGGGATGAGGGCCTCGACATCCTCGAAGCCGTCAGCCAGGAATACATAAACTTTTGCCATAGTCGTTTTGGGTTTTAATCAGTGCAAAAGTACAAAAAACTAAGCAAACGAGCAAATAAATTGGCGAAAGTGTGTGCTTTTCACGGGAAAATGTGTAATTTTGCCAACGATTATAACCTTTTTAAAACGATTGACATGAAAAAGATGAATTTCAAGGTAGCCGCCGTGCTACTCGCCGGCACGCTGCTCAGCAGCTCGTGCATCGGCTCGTTCAGCCTGTTCAACAAGTATGAGAAATGGCAGTGCAATATGACTGGCAACAAGTTTGTGAACGGCATCGTGGGCCTCATCCTGCAGCCCGTGGTGGGTAGCATCACCCTCGTCGTCGATGCATTGGTGCTGAACACTATTGAGTTCTGGACAGGCAACAACCCCCTGGCCGTGAACACCACACAGCAGATAAAGGGTCAGGACGGCCGCTACTATGCCGTGACCACGCTGAAGGACGGCTACCGCATCGAGGCCCCCAGCGGCGAGGTGACCCTGCTGCTGCACGACGCCAAGAACGACTCATGGTCCATGCAGCAGAACGGCGTGACGAAGGAAATCTTCCGCTTCAACGCCGACGGCACCCTGCAGGCCACGCTCGCCGACGGAAAGACCATCACCGTCACTGCCGACGAGGCCGGACTGCAGCAGGTACGCCAGAGCGTCATGGCCGTCGATGGCTTCTATGCACAGCGATAAAATAATAATTAAATTTTTTGACGGCCGGCTGTAACTTTACGGCCGGCCAGTCGTCTTTAGTTATAGAGAGAGGATGAAAGACATCGATTTCCGCACTGACGTGCTGCCGCTGAAGGATGAACTCTTCCGTCTGGCACTGCGCATCACTCTCAACCGGGCTGATGCCGAGGACGTTGTGCAGGAAACGATGCTGAAGGTGTGGAACCGGCGCGACAGCTGGGCAGAACTCGACTCGATGCAGGCCTACTGCCTCACCATCTGCCGAAACCTGGCACTCGACAAGCTGAAGCGCGCCGACCACCAGAATGCCTCGCTCGACGAGAGCTACGACCGCCCCGACCGCCACTACGCCGCCAACCCAGAGGAACGAACCGTGCAGCGCGACCGCGTGGAACTGGTGAAACGGCTGATGGGCCAGCTGCCCGAGAAACAGCGCACCTGCATGCAGCTGCGCGACATGGAGGGCAAGCCCTACAAGGAGATAGCCCAAGTAATGGGCATCACCGAGCAGCAGGTGAAGGTGAACATCTTCCGTGCGCGACAGAGCATCAAACAGAAGTTTCAACAAATAGAGCAACATGGACTATAAGTACATAGAACAGCTACTGGACCGCTACTTCCTGGCAGAGACGACGCTGGAGGAGGAGCAAATCCTGAAGACCTTCTTCGCACAGCGAAAGGAGGACATGCCGCAGGAGCTCAGCCAGTATGCACCGCTCTTTACCGTGCTTGACGAGAAGGAGACGCTGGGCAGCGACTTCGACGAGCGCATGCTGCAGCTGGTGGAAGGCAACAGCCGGCCGGCACAGCAAAAGGAGCTGACACTGCAGGTGAAAGCCCGCACCATCAGCCTCACCGAGCGCCTGCGTCCGCTATTCGGAGCAGCAGCAACCATCGCCATACTACTCACGCTGGGCAACGCCATCAACCAGTCGTTCAAGCAGGACGAAGTGTGGGTCGACACCGACAAATATGCTGCCGTGAAAGAGGTGGCTGCCGACAAGCCCGCCGTGGCCTACGACCAGTTGGCCGACTCGGTGGCACGCGTCAGCCCAATGGAACCCGACTCGCTGCGGGCCGGGCAACTGAACTGATTATTATTTCTATGCTTTCTCTATAACATATCATTTAGGATTAAAACACAAAAAAATTCAAGCTGTGAAGCTTCACATTTTTTCTAAGGAGCAACAGGCCGACAGTCAAGCGCGACTGCCGGCCTTTCCGTGTCTTTAGCCTTCCAGCACAAATAATTCGGCCAAATGCTTGCCGCATTCGCTTTTTTTCAGTACCTTTGCACGGACTTATGTATAACATCGACATCATACGCCGCGACTTCCCCATACTCTCGCGGCAGGTGCATCGCCGCCCGTTGGTTTACCTCGACAATGCCGCCACCACGCAGAAGCCGCTGGCGGTGCTCGACGCCATGCGCAGCGAGTACCTCAACGCCAACGCCAACGTGCACCGCGGCGTGCACTACCTCAGCCAGCAGGCCACCGAGCTGCACGAAGCAGCACGCGAGCGCGTGCGCCGATTCCTCAACGCCCGCTCCACGGCCGAGATCATCTTCACACGCGGCACCACCGAGGCCATCAACCTGGTGGCAGCCACCTTCTGCGCGGCACACATGCAGGCCGGCGACGAGGTGCTGCTCACCGACATGGAGCACCACTCCGACATCGTGCCCTGGCAGATGCAGGCCCAGAGCCGCGGCATCGTGGTGCGCCACCTGCCCATCAGCGACGACGGGCTGCTGCGCACCGACCTGCTCGACGAATACATCGGCGAGCGCACCCGCCTGCTCTGCCTCACGCATGTGAGCAACGTGCTGGGCACGGTGAACCCCGTGGCCGACGTCATCCGGCGGGCCCATGAGCACGGCGTGCCCGTGCTCGTCGACGCCGCGCAGAGCGCACCCCACCTCAGCATCGACGTGCAGCAGCTGGACTGCGACTTCCTGGCCCTGAGCGGCCACAAGATGTACGGCCCCACCGGCGTGGGCGTGCTCTACGGAAAGGAGGCGTGGCTCGACCGCCTGCCACCCTATCAGGGCGGCGGCGAGATGATCAGCAGTGTCAGCTGGCAGGGAACCACCTACAACGAGCTGCCCTTTAAGTTCGAGGCCGGAACGCCTGACTATGTGGCCACCCACGGCCTGGCCACCGCCATCGACTACATCGACGCTCTGGGCATGGACGACATCCGCCGCCACGAGCAGCAGCTGCTGGCCTATTGCCACGAACAGCTGCAGCAGATAGACGGCCTGCGCATCATAGGACCTGCCGACACCATGGCGAAGGACGCCGTGGTGAGCTTCGTCGTCGACGGGCTGCACCCCCTGGACCTGGGCACGCTGCTCGACCAGATGGGCGTCGCCGTGCGCACCGGCCATCACTGTGCGCAGCCCCTGCTCGAAAGGCTCGGGCTGACCAGCACCGTCAGGGCATCGTTCGCCCTTTACAACACCACCGCCGAGGTCGATGCACTGGCTGCTGCCTTGCGAAGGGTCATCCCCATGCTGAGATGAGTGGAAAGTGGAAAGAGGAAAGTGGAAAGTGGAATGAGGAAAGTGGAAAGAGGAAAGGGAAAAGAGAATAGTTATGTTGCAGAATCATTATTATGAAGGGCTGATAGAGGCCGGCACCGACGAGGCCGGGCGTGGCTGCCTGGCAGGCCCCGTCTTTGCCGCCGCCGTGGTGCTGCCCGCCGACTTTGAACACCCGCTGCTGAACGACTCGAAGCAGCTCACCGACCGCCAGCGCCGACAGCTGCGACCCGTCATCGAGCAGCAGGCCGTGGCATGGGCCGTGGCCACCGCCTCGCCGCAGGAGATAGACCACGTGAACATACTGAACGCCAGCATCATGGCCATGCACCGCGCCCTCGATGCCCTCGACGGCGCCACCGTGCCGCAGGGCCTCTGTGCCCGGGGCGGACAGGCCGTACAGGTGGAGGCCGTCATCGTAGACGGCAACCGCTTCAAGCCCTGGCGCCAGCTGCCCTATACCACCATCGTCAAGGGCGACGGCAAGATGATGGCCATCGCCGCTGCCAGCATCCTGGCCAAGACCTACCGCGACGACTGCATGATAGCCCTCGACGCGCAGTTCCCGCAGTACGGCTGGCAGCAGAACAAGGGCTACCCCACGCTGCAGCACCGTCAAGCCATACGCCAGCATGGGCTGACGCCCCACCACCGCCTCACCTTCAACCAGGTGGGAGCCACCCAGCTCGAACTCTTCCCTTAGTTCCCTACCCACAAAACGATTGTCCTTTCGCCCGGGCTTGCCTGCTTCGCTTGTGAAGAACTCCCTCCTCCCCACAAAACTATCGTCCTTTAACTCCCCCTTAACTCCCCAATATGGAAAAGAACCTCATATCCGCTGCCGAGCAGGAACAGCTTGAGCAGCTCATCCGCCAGAGCGGCGACATCGTGCTCTGCTGCCATCAGAACCCCGACGGCGACGCCCTGGGCTCCTGCCTGGCGTGGGCCGAAGTGCTGAAGACCTGCTACCAGAAGGAGCCGCAGGTCATCGTGCCCGACCAGTACCCCGACTACCTGCAGTGGCTGCCCAACAGCGATAAGATCATCCGTTATGACAAGCACCGCGAGGGCTGCGACTTCGTGCTGGCCCACTGCGACCTCATCTTCTGCCTCGACTTCAACGCCGCCTCGCGCACTGCCGACATGGAGGCCTCGCTCACCGCCTCGCCGGCTCAGAAGGTGCTCATCGACCACCACCTCGACCCCCAGGTGCAGTGCGCCATCAGCGTCTCGCACCCCGAGGCCAGCAGCACCTGCGAGCTGGTGTTCCGCCTGGCCTGCCAGCTCGGCTGCTTCGAGCAGCTGGGGCGCCACTTCGCCGTGCCCGTCTACTGCGGCATGATGACCGACACCGGCGCCTTCACCTACAACAGCGACTCGGCCGACGTCTACTTCATCATAGCCCAGCTGCTCACCAAGCGCATCAACAAGGACAAGATCTACCGCAACGTGTACCACAACTACAGCGAGCACCGCCTGCGCCTGATGGGCTTCGTCATGTACCAGCGCCTTGTCGTCGACAGTGCGCGCCATGCCAGCTATTTCACCATCACGCGCGACGACATGCGGCGCTTCAACTTCGTCAAGGGCGATGCCGAGGGCCTGGTGAACATGCCGCTGCAGATAAAAGGGCACCGGCTGAGCATCTCGCTGCGCGAGGACACCGAGAGGGACAACTTGGTGTGGGTGAGCCTGCGCAGCGTTGACCAGTTCCCCTGCAACGAGATGGCGGCCCGCTTCTTCAACGGCGGCGGCCACCTGAATGCCTCGGGCGGACGCCTCTACTGCTCGCTCGACGAAGCAGTGAAAGTGGTCGGTCAGGCCATGCAGGCCTTTGAAGGAATGCTAAAATAGTAGTTAAAAGGCGTTAAACCACAGTTACTTCGCCCAAAAATAACTAACTTTGCAGGCTGCAAAACGAAGAATAAAGGAAAGAGATATGAGAAAACTAATCACAGTGCTCCTCGTCGCCTGCTGCCTGGCCCCGCTGGTGGGCTGCAACGACTACGAGACCTACGGCGACCAGAAGGAGAAGGAACGCAAGGCCATACGCCAGTTCCTGGCCGACTCGGCCTTCACCGTCATCAGCGAGCAGCAGTTCCACGAGCAGGGCGACGTCACCGACGTCAGCAAGCGCGAGTTCGTCTACATGAACGACAACGGCGTGTACATGCAGATAGTGCACAAGGGCTGTGGCACGCCCATCGCCGACGGCGAGAACAGCGACCTGCTGGTGCGCTTCGTGGAGGTTTGCCTGCTCGACTCCACCGTGTTCTACAACGACGTGAACCCCTACGACGTGGACGTGATGAACGTCAGGCGCACCGGCAACTCCTTCACCGCCTCGTTCACCAGCGGTTCATGGCTGTCGGTGTACAAGAGCGAGACGGTGCCTGCCGGTCTCATCGTGCCGCTGCCCTACCTGAACATGGGGCGCCCGCGCTCGGCCGACGACCACATCGCCAAGGTGCGCCTCATCGTGCCCCACACACAGGGCAACAGCAACGCTTCCTACTACGTCTATCCCTATTATTACGAAATAAGTTTCCAACGTAAGACCGACTTATGACACTCATCAAAAGCATTTCAGGCATCCGCGGAACCATTGGCGGACGCACGGGCGACACGCTCAACCCCCTCGACATAGTTAAGTTCACAACGGCATACGCCACCTTCATCAAGAAAGCCCCCTCGGGGGCCGTAGGGGGGGCTAAAATTGTCGTTGGCCGCGACGGCCGCATCAGCGGCCCCATGGTGCGCGACGTGGTGTGCGGCACCCTCGTGGGCATGGGCTACGAGGTCATCGACATCGGGCTGGCCACCACCCCCACCACCGAGCTGGCCGTGCGCTGGCACCATGCCCAGGGCGGCATCATCATCACTGCCAGCCACAACCCCACGCAGTGGAACGCGCTGAAGCTGCTCAACAGCGAAGGCGAGTTCCTCACCGCCGAGGAGGGTGCCGAGGTGCTGCGCATTGCCGAGGCCGAGGACTTCGACTATGCCCCCGTGGAGCAGCTGGGCCGCGTCATCACTGACGACACCATGAACCAGCGCCATGTGGAGAGCGTGCTCGGCCTGCGCCTCTGCGACGTCGAGGCCATCCGCCGGCGCCATTTCCGCGTCTGCGCCGATACCATCAACAGCGTGGGCGGCATCATCCTGCCCCAGCTCTTCCAGGCCCTGGGCGTAGAGTACGAGATTCTCAACGGCGAGTGTAACGGCCACTTTGCCCACAACCCCGAGCCCTTGGAGAAGAACCTGCAGGGCATCATGGAGCGTATGCGCCAGGGCGGTTTCGACCTGGGCATCGTCGTTGACCCTGATGTGGACCGCCTCGCCTTCATCTGCGAGGACGGACGCATGTTCGGCGAGGAATACACGCTGGTTAGCGTGGCCGACTATGTGCTGAGTGAAGAGTTCACTCTTCACTCTTCACTTAACACCGTCAGCAACCTCTCGTCCACCCGAGCCCTGCGCGACGTCACCGAGCGCTATGGCGGCCACTATGCTGCTGCCGCCGTGGGCGAGGTGAACGTCACCACGAAGATGAAGGAGGTGGGAGCCGTCATCGGCGGCGAAGGCAACGGCGGCGTCATCTACCCCGAGAGCCACTACGGCCGCGACGCCCTGGTGGGCATCGGCCTCTTCCTCAGCAGTCTGGCGCATAAGGGCTGCACCGCCAGCGAGCTGCGCCGCACCTTCCCCGACTATCAGATAGCCAAGAACCGCATAGACCTGACCCCCGGCACCGACGTTGACGCCATACTGGCCCGCGTGAAGCAGATGTTCGCCGACGACCCCGAGGCACAGGTGAACGACATCGACGGCGTGAAGATTGACTTCCCCGGCAGCTGGGTGCACCTGCGCAAGTCGAACACCGAACCCATCATACGCGTATACAGCGAGGCCTTAGACATGGCCGAGGCCGACGCACTGGGCAAGCGGCTCATGCAGGTGGTTTACGACATGCAGTAAAAAAACGACAGCTTATCATGAGAAAGATTCTTTGCTTCCTGATGGGCCTCGCCGCCATGGGCAGCCAGGCCGCCACACCTGCCGACACGCTGACCATAGCCATGGTGGGCGACGTGATGATGGGCACCACATTCCCCAGCCGGATGCTGCCCGAGAACGAGGGGCGCGACCTGTTCCGCGACGCCGCCGCCGTGCTGCGCCGTGCCGACCTGACCGTGGGCAACCTCGAGGGCACGCTGTGCGACGGTGGCCAGAGCACGAAGGGCACCGGCCCGAACAGCTACTCCTTCCGCACACCCACCAGCTTCGCACCAAGGCTGAAGGAGGTGGGCTTCGACTACATGAGCATGGCCAACAACCACGCCAACGACTTCGGACAGGTGGGCATTGAGAGCACCGAGCGCTGTCTGCGCGAGCAGGGCATACTGTTCAGCGGCATCGAGGGCCGCGTGGAGAGCACTACCATAGAGCGCATGGGCAAGAAGATTGGCATCTGCGCCTTCGGCCATAACAGCTACACGCTGAAGCACACCGACCTGAAGGTGGTGGGCCGCATCGTCGACGACCTCGTGAGCCGCTGCGACCTGGTCATCGTCAGCTTCCACGGCGGTGCCGAGGGGCGCTCGAAGAACCACCTGCCGCAGGGCAGCGAGACCTTCCTGGGCGAGAACCGGGGCTCCCTGCGCCAGCTGGCACACTTCTGCATCGACCACGGTGCCGACGTCGTCTACGGTCACGGGCCTCACGTGCTGCGTGCCACCGAGGTGTACAAGGGTCGCTTCATAGCCTACAGCCTGGGCAACTTCTGCACGCCTTACAACGTCAGTCTCACCGGCATATCGGGCTATGCTCCCCTGCTCGAGATAAAGATTGACCCGCAGACGGGTGCCTTCCTCTCAGGACAGATACACCCCTTCATACAGACGCGCGGCATCGGTCCCCGCGCCGACAAGAGCGGTGCCGTCATACGCGAGATGAAGCAGCTCACCGAGTCTGACGTGCCGCAGAGCCAGGCCGCCATCAGCACCACTGGGGCTATCACGCTGAAGAAGTAGTGGCAGCAAAAAAGAACTATAAGAAAAAAACAACGGTGGCGGCCGGTCCTCATGGACAGGCCGCCACATTCTGTATCTCGTCGGCAGAAAGCCCCGTCATCTCTGAAATCAGGTCATCGGGCATGCCCTTCTGCTTCATCTTCCTCGCTGTTTCGAGAATGCCTTCCAGCTTACCCTCGGCACGCCCTTCGGCACGTCCCTTTTCCAAGCCTTTTTCCAGCCCTTCGGCACGTCCCTTTTCCAGGCCTTCTTCCAGTCCCTCGGCGCGTCCCTTTTCCAGTCCTTCTTCCAGTCCCTCGGCATGCCCTTTCTTAATGGCAGTGTTCATGGTGCTGTAGTAGTCCCAGTATTCCTTGATGCTCTCCTCGTATTCTCGGCGCTCCTTCGGGTTGAACTTGGCAATCTCTGCCTGCTCGAACAGCCTCGTGAAGATTCGTTCCTGCAAGGCTTTCGGCCGCTCCAGCAGGCGATAGAGGTTTCGCAGTGCAAACATCCACTTGTCGAACATCGTCACCAGCTCGTCCTCCGTCTTGTTGAACTTGGGCATCTCCAGGTACACGAAAGTCAGCTTGTCGTAGAACACATGATTGTCCTCCACGTCCTTCAGCTTCACCTCGTGCATATAGCTGTCTGCGGGGTATTCCCCGTCGGGGAAGGTGAAGTTCAGGATTCCTACCGTGTAGACTGCATCCAGGTGATAGTCCCATTTCCCCTTTGGTGCCTGCTCGCGTATGGGTGCGGTGGCGTAGTATACGCTTCGGTCCTTGAAATACTCCTGCTCTGCTTTCTGCATCTCCACGATGAAGCGGCTTCCGTCCTCCGTCATGCAGTATACGTCGAACACGGCTCGTCTGTCGCCATAGCCTTCCCCCAGTTGCTCACCGTTCAGGTGCTGCACGTCCTTGATGACCTTGTTCCCGTCGTTGAACAGCGCATTGAGGAAGCTGATGAGCAGGTCCTTGTTGAGCTCCGTGCCAAACAGCTTCTTAAAACCGAAATCGGTGTACGGGTTGATATATCGCTCGCGCATCTCTATTCCCATAAGCATTTTTCTTTTATCCGCTGCAAAGATAAGGCAAATTATCGAGACTTGCAACTTTTTAAGTCATAATTTGCCCAAACTCCATTGGTTACTCAGAATAAAATGTTGCACTACTTGCACCTGTGAGGTGTGTAATGTGCTGCAATACAACCGGATGAGCTTCCGGAATGCATGACCATAATATATGGACGGCAGGTGGCCGCTGGGTGGAAATGCATAATTATACATTTTCACCAGTGGGCCGCACAGAAAAAAAAGTGGCCCACTTTTGAAAAAAAGTGATATGGGATTTTTTCAAAAGCGGCCCGCTTTTTAAAAAATGCGGCCTCCATTTGGAAAAACGGGGGCGCGGGGTGGAAAAATGCATGTTTATGCAGTTTCGGGTGTATAAATATGCGGTTTTGGATGGTTGGCGGGGGGGGCGGTGGACCGACGCTGACGCGCCGGGCACTGCGGCCGCGGCATGAGTGGTGCAGGATAAAAACACAACAAGTGTTAACGGCGGTGCGCGTGGTGCAAGATAAATCTCAACAAAGGTTAACGAAACGGCGCGTGGTGCAAGATAAATCTCAACAAAGGTTAACAAAACGGCGCGTGGTGCAAGATAAAACTCAACAAAGGTTAACGAAATGACTCGCGGTGCAAGATAAATCTCAACAAAGGTTAACGGCGGTGCAAGTAGTGCAACATTTTTCGTTCGTCCATTCTCGCGCCCCTTCGGTTGCCTCCGCATGTTAAAAAATGGTAAACGTGCAGGTTTTCCACTAATTATGAGTAATTTTGCACCCCAAAAACGTAAACAGTAAATCGTTAAATAGTAAATACAAGAGATGAACATCCAGTTTGAATGCTCCGACAAGGTGAACGGTCTGATGACCATCACGCTTGAGAAAGACGACTACCAGGCAGAGGTAGACAAGAAGTTGAAAGAATACCGCAAGAAGGCTCAGGTGCCCGGTTTCCGCCCCGGCATGGTGCCCATGGGCCTCATCAAGCGCCAGTATGGCACCGCCGTGAAGGTGGACGAGGTGAACCGCGTGCTGGGCGAGAAGCTCTATGGCTACATTCGCGAGAACAAGATACAGATGCTGGGCGAGCCCCTGCCCAACCAGGAGAAGCAGCAGCCTCAGGACCTGGAGGGCGACGGACCCTTCACCTTCGTGTTCGACATTGCCGTGGCTCCCGAGATGAACGCCGAGCTGACGGCCGACGACGTCATCGACTACTATGACATCACCGTCGACGACAAGCTCGTCGACCAGCAGGTAGAGATGTACCAGAGCCAGGCCGGCGAGTTCGTCGACGCACAGGAGTGGAGCGGCAACGACACCCTGAAGGGCGACCTGCGCCAGCTGGACGCCGACGGCAACACCCTGGAGGGCGGCATCACCGTCGAGGGCGGCATGGTCATGCCCAGCTACGTGAAGGGCGAGGACGAGAAGAAGAAGTTCGACGGCGCCAAGCCCGGCGACATCATCATCTTCAACCCGAAGAAGGCCTATCCCGACAACGACGCCGAGGTGGCCGCCCTGCTGAAGATGAAGAAGGAAGAGGTGAAGGACCTGGAGAGCGACTTCAGCTTCCAGCTCACCTCCATCAGCCACTTCCAGCCCCACGCCATTGACCAGGAGCTCTTCGACCGCGTCTTCGGCGAGGGCAACGTCAGCAACGAGCAGGACTTCCGCCAGAAGATTGCCGAGGGCATCAAGGGCCAGCTCGTGGCCAACAGCGACTTCCGCTTCCTGGCCGACGTGCGCCGCTACATGGAGCAGAAGGTGGGCGAGGTGCAGTTCCCCGAGGCACTGCTGAAGCGCATCATGCTGAACAACAACAAGGACAAGGGCGAGGAGTACGTGGAGAAGAACTTCGAGGGCAGCATCCGCGAGCTGAAGTGGCACCTCATCAAGGAGAAGCTCGTTGAGAAGGCCGCCATCAAGGTGGAGGACGACGACGTGAAGCAGGTGGCCAAGGGCGCCATTCGCCAGCAGTTCGCACAGTACGGCATGAACAACGTGCCCGAAGACGTGCTCGACAACTATGCCGAGGAGCAGCTGAAGAAGGGCGAGAACGTTGAGAACTTCGTGGAGCGCGCCATCGACATCAAGCTCATGCAGGCCCTGAAGCCCATGGTGAAGCTGAACAAGAAGGAGATCTCCTTCGACGACTTCAACAAGATGATGCAGGAGCAGCAGGCATAAAGCCCGCAACAAGCATAACACCCGCACAGAGGGCACCGGTCAGCAGCATGCAGACTGGTGCCCTTTTGCTTCACAGGATTCAACAAAGCTAAAAAAAACGTAAAATATGCGCTACTTACAAAACTTTCCGCTACCTTTGCAGTCAAAATAGTTGAATCGCCGAAAGCAAACATGAATAATAACAATACAGACCCCACCCCCGACCCCTCCCCTTGAAGGGAGGGGAGCGGCTCCGCCTCTGATGCCCGTAGGCACTCCCCTCCCTTCAAGGGGAGGGGTCGGGGGTGGGGTCTGTAACTTTTTATATAGAAGTCAATAAGTAACCGCAAGGACATAACAGAGTAAATTGTAAATCAGTAAATAGTAAATCGAACAAGGTGAGCATCACAGGAATAGCCAGAAAGTTTTTCGCTCCCCGCTGGCGGGAGCTGGAACGCCACAACAACGAGGCCGAGGAGCTGCAGCGCGCCGTGCTGTCGCACCTGGTGGCGCGTGCCAAGGACACGGAGTGGGGCCGATATCACCACTACGGACAGATGAAGACCTACGACGACTTCGTCAAAGGCTGTCCGCTGAACAGCTACGAGGAGCTGAAGGGCTACATTGACCGCATGCGCCACGGCGAGCAGGACGTGCTGTGGCCGGGACGGGTGAAGTGGTACGCCAAGTCGAGCGGAACCACCAACGACAAGTCGAAGTTCATACCCGTGTCGAAGGAGGGCCTGAAGCGCCTGCACTATCGCGGAGGCACCGACGTGGTGGCCTACTACCTGCGCAACAACCCGCAGAGCCGTATGTTCGACGGCCGGGGACTCATACTCGGCGGCAGCCACCAGCCCAACTACAACCTGCCCGGCTCGCTGGTGGGCGACCTCAGCGCCATACTCATAGAGAACATCAACCCCGTGGTGAACATGGTGCGCGTGCCCTCGAAGCAGACCGCCCTGCTGAGCGACTTCGAGCTGAAGCGCGACCGCATAGCCCGCGAGGCACTCACGAAGAACGTCACCAACCTCAGCGGCGTGCCCTCGTGGATGCTCTCAGTGCTGAACCGCGTCATGGAGCTCAGCGGAAAGACACACCTGGAGGAGGTGTGGCCAAACCTCGAGGTCTTCTTCCACGGAGGAGTGGCCTTCACACCCTATCGCGAGCAGTACCAGCAGCTCATCACCAGCCCGAAGATGCACTACATGGAGACCTACAACGCCAGCGAGGGCTTCTTCGGCATACAGGACGACCCCAACGACCGCTCCATGCTGCTCATGCTCGACTATGACTGCTTCTACGAGTTCGTGGAAGCCCCCCCTTCGGCCCCCGAGGGGGCTACAATTGACTCTTCCCTAAACAGCAAAACTATAGAAGCCCCCTCGGGGGCCGTAGGGGGGGCCATTCCCCTCTGGGGCGTGGAGAAGGGCAAGAACTACGCCATGATCATCTCCACCTCGTGCGGGCTGTGGCGCTACATGATTGGCGACACCATACAGTTCACCTCGACCAACCCCTACAAGTTCATCATCAGCGGGCGCACGAAGAGCTTCATCAACGCCTTCGGCGAGGAGCTCATCGTCGACAACGCCGAGCAGGGACTGGCCTACGCCTGCCGGCAGACGGGCGCACAGGTGCTGGAGTACACCGCCGCACCGGTGTTCATGGACGCACGCGCCAAGTGCCGCCACCAGTGGCTCATAGAGTTCAGCCAGCCCCCGCAGGACCTGCAGCAGTTCGCACGGCTGCTCGACGAGCGCCTGCAGCAGGTGAACAGCGACTACGAGGCCAAGCGCTATAAGGACATCACCCTGCAGCCGCTGGAGGTGATAGCGGCCCGCAAGGGACTCTTCAACGACTGGCTGAAGCAGAAAGGCAAGCTGGGCGGCCAGCACAAGGTGCCGCGCCTGTCGAACAGCCGAGACCATATAGAGGAACTCCTCACACTAAATGAGAAATGAAAAAATGAGAAATGAAAAATGGGCCGGCGCCATGAAGCGCGCCGTAAGAAAGGTGAGAAAGAAGTCAGGAATGCTGGCAGCGGCATTTCTCATTTCTCATTTCTCATTTTTCATTTTTATGAGCTGCGCCCGCATGGGCAGCCCCGACGGCGGATGGTATGACGACACGCCGCCGCAGGTGGTCAGTGCCATGCCGGCAGAGCGCGCCGTGAACGTGCAGTCGAAGAAGATCATCATCAACTTCAGCGAGTTCATCAAGATTGAGAACGCACAGGAGAAGGTCATCGTCTCGCCCCCACAGATAGAGCAGGCCGACATCAAGACGCAGGGCAAGCGCATCGTCATAGAGCTGAAGGACTCGCTGAAGCCAAACACCACATACACCGTTGACTTCAGCGACGCCATCACCGACAACAACGAGGGCAACCCCATGGGGCAGTACACCTACAGCTTCTCCACCGGCGACCGCATCGACACGCTCGAGGTGTCGGGCTACGTGCTCAACGCCGAGGACCTGGAGCCCGTGAAGGGCATGCTCGTGGGCCTGTACCCTTACGACGCCCCCGACAGCTGCTTCCGCACGGAGCCCATGATGCGCGTCTCGCGCACCAACGGCAGCGGGCGCTTCACCGTGAAGGGCATAGCACCAGGCAGCTACAGGGCCTACGCGCTGAACGATGCCGACGGCGACTTCCGCTTCGGGCAGAAGAGCGAGCTCATAGCCTACAACCGTGACAGCATAGTGCCGTCGTGGAAACCCGACACCAGGCCCGACACCATCTGGCGCGACTCGCTGCACATACTCAATATTGTACGCGTACCATATACCCACTTCCTGCCCGACGACATCACGCTGCTCAGCTTCCAGGAGCCGCAGACCGACCGCTTCCTGCTGAAGACCGAGCGACAGACACCCGAGAAGCTGGGCATATACTTCACCTACGGCCACGACTCGCTGCCACGCCTGCGAGGGCTGAACTTCCCGAGCGACAGCGCCTTCGTGGTGGAGCACTCCCTCAGGCGCGACACCGTGTACTACTGGCTGCGCGACACCACGCTCATCAACCAGGACTCGCTGAACATCGAGGTCACCTATATGAGCACCGACACGCTGGGACAGCTCTATGAGCGCAGCGACACGCTGAGCTTCGAGCCGAAGGTGCCCTACGAGAAACGCCTGAAAGACCGGCTGAAGGAGCAGGAGAAATGGGAGAAGGAGCAGGCAAAGAAAAAGAAGAACGGCCTGAAGTACGACAGCATCATGCCACGCCAGTGGCTGGAGCTGAAGTTCGTCCCCGACGGCAAGCTCACACCGCTGCAGAACATCAGCATCGAGGCACCGGTGCCCATCGGGCGCTGCGACACCGCCGCCGTACACCTGTACATGAAGGTCGACTCGCTGTGGTACTCAGCACCCCACACGCTCACGCAGCTCTCGCCGCGCCGATTCACCTTCAGCGCACAGTGGCAGCCCGACACTGAGTATAGCCTCGAGGTGGACAGCGCCGCCTTCACCACCATCTACGGGCTGGAGAACAAGGCCATCAAGAAGGGCCTCAAGGTGAGCGGACCCGATGACTTCAGCACCCTCGACGTCACCGTCAGCGGGGCCCCCATCACCGCCGCCGACAGCATGGCCGTGGTAGTGGTGCAGCTGCTCGACGGGTCGGGAAAGGTGGTGCGCCACGCCAACGCCACAGGCGGCCGCGTGCACTTCGACTATGTGAAGCCCGCCACCTACTACCTCAGCGCCTACTGCGACATGAACGGCAACGGGCAGTGGGACACCGGACTCTACGATGAAGACCGGCAGCCGGAACCCGTTTACTACTTCCACGAGGAGGTGGAGTGCAAGCAGAAATGGGACGTGAAGCGGCAGTGGAACCTCACCGCCAAGCCCCGCTACGAGCAGAAACCCCAGAAGCTCGTCAAGCAGAAGCCCGAGCAGGCACGCAAGCAGAAAAACCGCAACATAGAGCGCGCACGGCAGCTGGGCATAGAATACCTGCAGGACAAGACCGGAGTCAGAATGTAGTGCACAGATTTGAGAATTATTGATAGATAACTTAACACCGAAAGATTATGAAACGACTGCTGATAGCATTATCCTTTATCGCCGCAGGCCTGTGGCTCAGCCCCGCCACAGTGCAGGCACAGAGCAAGTGCGGCATTGAGAACACCGCCTTCAAGGCCGGCGAGTTCCTCTCCTATGACCTCTACTTCAACTGGAAGTTTGTGTGGGTGAAGGTGGGCGCTGCATCCATGTCGACCGTCATGTCCACATACAACGGGCTGCCCGCATACCGCACCAACCTCATCACCAAGGGCAACGACAAGCTCGACGGAGTCTTCGTCATGCGCGACACCCTCACCTCCTACTGCAGCGTCACCGACCTCTCGCCCCTCTACTACCGCAAGGGGGCCGAGGAGGGCAAGCGCTACTACGTCGACGAGCTCTGGTACTCCTATCCCAACGGATACTCGAAGGTGAAGATGCACCGCATCAACAGCCACGGAGAGCACAACTGGCAGGAGAAGAGCTACACGGAGTGCGTCTACGACATGATGAGCATCTTCCTCAAGGCACGCAACTTCGATGCCTCGAAGATGCGCAAGGGCGACATCGTGCCCCTGCCCATCACCGACGCCAAGCACCTGTCTGACTCGTGGATGGTGTACAAAGGCAAGGAGACCTACAAGGTGGAGGACACCGGCGAGAAGTTCCGCTGCCTCGTCTTCTCGTTCAACGAGCGCGAGGACGGCAAGGTCACCGAGCTCATCAAGTTCTACGTCACCGACGACGACAACCACATGCCCGTCCGCCTCGACCTGAACCTCAGTTTCGGGTCGGCAAAGGTCTACCTGCGCTCCTATCAGGGACTGCGCAACCCCCTGAAGTCGAAACTGAAGTGACCCTGAGCCCCCTGAGTCAGGGGGTTGGGGGTCTGAACGAGCAATTGTTAAGCGAGAATCATTTGTGAGCGATACCACATCACCCATACTGGAACTGCAGCGGCAGCGCATGCTGCTGCAGATGGAGTATGAGCAGGAGAAAGAGGCCTTCCGGCAGGCGCAGCAGGCACGCGGCGTAGAGCGGCTGGTGGCCCACGGCGATGCGTGGCTGCCCCTGCGTGTGGGCCGCAGCTACTACAACTCGCTCAACCAGCTCTGCGTGGAGGTGTACCGACAGGGCAGCAGCGACCCCGACGACGAGCCCGCCGACCATAACTTCGAGTTCGGCAAGCCCGTACAGTTCTTCACCCTCCACCCTTCACCCTCCACCCTCCACCCATTACCCATCACCGGCACCGTGAGCTACGTCGACGGCGACCGCATGGTGGTCAGCGTGCCCGACACGGCGCCGCTGGCCGACCTGCAGGTGAGCGAGGGGCAGATAGGCGTGATGCTCTTCTTCGACGAGACCAGCTACCGCCTGATGTTCGAAGCACTGGAGCGCACCATGCGCGCCAAGGGCCGACTGGGCTACCTGCGCGACCTCTTCTACAGCCCCACACGCCAGATGGCGGCACAGACATACAGCTTCCCCGACATGGGCTTCGACTACCTGAACGCCACACAGGCGCACGCCGTGAACGAGGTGCTGCGCGCCAAGGACGTGGCCATCGTGCACGGACCACCGGGAACGGGAAAGACGACGACACTCGTAGAGGCCATCTACGAGACGCTGCGCCGCGAGCCGCAGGTCCTCGTCTGCGCACAGAGCAACATGGCCGTCGACTGGATCAGCGAGAAGCTCGTTGACCGTGGGCTGAACGTGCTGCGCATAGGCAACCCCACGCGTGTGGACGACAAGATGCTCTCCTTCACCTACGAGCGGCGCTTCGAGGCCCATCCCGACTATCCCCAGCTGTGGGCCATCCGCAAGGCCATCCGCGAGCTGCGCGCCGGCAAGAAGCGCGGCGACGGCTGGCACCAGAAGATGGACCGGCTGAAGAGCCGCGCCACCGAGCTGGAGATCCGCATACAGCAGGAGCTGTTCCAGCAGGCGCATGTCATAGCCTGCACGCTGGTGGGCAGCGCCAACCGCCTGCTCGACGGGCAGAAGTTCGGAACCCTCTTCATTGACGAGGCGGCACAGGCCCTGGAGGCCGCCTGCTGGATAGCCATACGCCGAGCAGGACGCGTCATACTGGCCGGCGACCACTGCCAGCTGCCGCCCACGGTGAAGTGCTACGAGGCACTGCGACAGGGCCTGGGCCGCACGCTCATGGAGCGCATAGCCCGCCAGCGTCCCGAGGTGGTGACGCTGCTGCGCATGCAGTACCGCATGCACGAGGACATCATGCGCTTCTCCAGCGACTGGTTCTACCACAACCAGATGATTGCTGCCCCCGAGGTGCGCAACCGCAGCATCCTCGACCTCGACCTGCCGATGACGTGGATAAACAGTGAAGAGTTAAGAGTGAAGAGTGAAGAATTTGCTGCCGCCAGGGATGCCGGGCAACGTGATGCTGTCCCTCGGCCTTTAAACGCGTGCGGGCAACGTGATGCTGTCCCTCGGCCTTTAAACGCGTGCGAGCAACGTGATGCGGCAGCAAATTCTTCACTCTTCACTCTTCACTCTTCACTTTCCAACCCCGCCGAGGCCCGTCTCACGCTGCTGGCCCTGCAGGCCTACTTCGAGCTGATAGGGCGCGAGCGCATACAGGAGGAGCGGCTCGACGTGGGCATCATTTCGCCCTACCGCGCACAGGTGCAGCTGCTGCGCCAGCTGCTGCGCCGCAGCGACTTCTTCAAGCCCTTCCGGCGCAGCATTACCGTGAACACCGTCGACGGATTCCAGGGACAGGAGCGCGACATCATCGTCATATCGCTCGTGCGCAGCAACGACGAAGGTCAGATAGGCTTCCTGCGCGAACTGCGGCGCATGAACGTCGCCATCACCCGCGCACGCATGAAGGTCATCATCCTCGGCGACCGCAGCACCCTCACACGCCACCCCTTCTACCGCAAGCTGTGGCAGTACATACAGGCGCTGAGGGGTGAATAAGCATTGACAAAAAAATAAGGAGACGAGCCTTTCGGCCCGTCCCCTTCCTTCAGGTGCGGTGTGTCTGTCGTGCTGCGGGCGCACGCTGGGTGCCGGAGTGCTACGGGCGCACGTCAGGCTCGGTGCTGCCGCCGTCGCCGCTGCCGTCGTCGTCGCTGCTGCCGGTGGGCAGCTCGGCCTGTCCGGCACGTATGGCCTCTGCCAGCTTGGTGAACTCCAGCACCGAGTCCTCCTTCAGCTTCTTGCGGCTCACCTCACCGGTGGCGTGGGCCGACAGGCGCACGGCCTTGATGTTCTTGCGCAGGTCGTAGTCCTTGGCGGTGTCGGCACCGGTACTCACCACCTGGGCCTTGAAGATGCACAGGTCGCTGATCTTCACAGGCTGGCCCAGCAGCATCAGCTCCTTGATGCACGACACCATGTCGGTCAGGATGCCCTGGATGACGCCCTTCGAGTAGGGGGTGTTATGGTCGCTCATGTGCTTGGCCAGTTCGGGTATGCCGATGGGCTTCGAGTTGTGTGCGCGGCCGTAGACCTGACCGTAGTTCTTCGACTTCTGGTTGTTGTTACGATAGAGGTTGATCTTCAGTGACATAGTTGTTGTCCTTTCCTTTTTTTAGTGTTAAACATTCAGTGGCTGTCATCACCGTGGCGCCTTGTGGTTTTGACGAGTGCAAAGGTAAGGCGAAAATCATCGCGCCGCCCGCCGTTAACACGAAATTAACGCCCCTTTACGGCTTTTAACCAAAACAATGCAGTGTTTTCCTTGCCTGTCTCGCCGAAAAGCCGTACCTTTGCAGCTGTTATGCTGCTCCGCCTGCTGAAACCCCAGTCCTGCGTTGCCGCCGTCCTGCTGACGGTGGCCCTGCTGTTCTGCGGCTGCATGGGCGAGCCCGCCTATCCCCTTCTGCTCTGCCAGGCCGACAGCGCCTACCAGCAGGGCCGCTACCACGACGGCGACAGCCTGCTGGCGTGCTACGACAGCCTGGCCGCCACCGTCGCCAGGCTGCCTGCTGCCGACGGCCGCCCTGTCTCTACCGCCGGCGAGGCCACCGGCCACTACCGCCTGCTGCTCAGCCTCGAGCAGCGCTTCGTGGGCGGCATGCTCACCACCGACGACTTCTCGCCCGCCGACAGCCTCGTGCGCTATTATAATAGTAGTGGTACGCGCGAGAAGCACGCCAAGGCCCTCCTCTTCCTGGGCGATGTCTACCGCCTCGTCGCCGACAACCCCTCGGCACTGAAGTGCTACCTGCAGGCGGGGGAGGAGGCCAAGTCAATCAATAGCATGCAACTCCGGATGTGGATAGAAAGAAGCATTGGTGATACTTATTTTGACCAGCGCATGCTCGGGGAGAGTAAGGAATATTACCGTAATTATTACCGGTTGGCATCTATTTGCCAGGACACGCTGCGTATGGCCTATGCCGCGCAGCGCATGGGCAGGGTCTACACCGTTGAAAATAATGTCGACAGCACGTTGTTTTGTTACCGACAGTCAATGGCATTAAGCGAGCTGATAGGAAATGAAAATATATACGATGTCTCCCGTTCACTTCTCTGCGACATTCTGATACAAGTACATGAATTTGAGACTGCAGCGACTATCATGCCGCATGACACCCTGAATGACGAGAACTGGGCTTTCTGGCACTATGAACAGCAGCATGCCGACTCCGCCGCGTTCTATTTCAAAGGGATGCTCGGAAAATACAGCCTCTACGCCCAGGTGCAGAATTTACGTGCCCTGGCCCAAATAGAGGAAGCCCGCGGCAATACCAGCGAGGCCCTTTCCTATTATTCACAGCTGGCTGAGGCCGAAGACTCACTGAGAGAGTTCTCGCAGACTGAAGAGACCCGTAGGATAGAGGCACAATATAATTACAGAGTCATAGCTGAAGAACGCGACAACCTGCTAAAGAGCAGGAGGGCCATGGTCATTTCCTTTGCGTCCTTCCTCTGCATCCTACTTGTTGCTTGCATGGTTGCCAGACGCTCTTTCATCCGCCATAACGAGGCCAGGCAGGCTGAACTGCAGAGGTCCAGGCTGCTGCTCCTTGAAAAAGAGAGAAGTCTTCAGCACAGCAATGAGCAGTTAGACAAGAATAAGGCGCAGTTGGAGGAACTGCAAAAGTTGCTGGACGAGGCGAAACGGCATGATGATGCTCATGCTGCTGCGACACTGGCCAAAGGCGCTGAGCTGCTGACGCTGGAGAACCAGCAAATAGAAAACCGGCGACGACTGGCTGAGCTAAAGCTCGACAGGCTGAAGTCGACACCTTTATACCGTAAAATACAGCCCGTCGACGGTTCGAAGCCGCAGAGGCTGAGTCAGGAAGAATGGCAGCAGCTTGCAGAGGCCATTGATGATGCCTATGACCATTTCACCAGCCGCCTGTCGTCCTTCACAAATCTCAAAAGCCGGGATCTGCAGATATGCTATCTCATAAAACTCGACATCGCTCCTGCTGTCATGGCAGCAGTCCTGTGCTGTTCAAAGCCTGCCATCACCCTGGCCCGCCAGAGAATGTGGAAGAAAATCACAGGGCGGGAAGGCACGTCCGCACAGCTTGACGAGTACATCAAGTCGCTTTAGTTCGTTTTCGCAGCTGAAATAGTTTACAAATGGTTTACTTTTTCAAAATGTAAACTAATTGTAAACTCGTTTTTGCTGTTCATTGAGCTGTTTCCACTATCTTTGCAGCGTCTTATCAACAACGTTAATGAACTAATACAACTATGAAACAAAAAGCATTATTGTTATTCGCCGTACTACTTATTTCGCAGCACAGTGTATATTGGACAGAACGTGATGCTAATAACAAGGCAAACGATTATTTCCAGAAAAGAGGCTATATTACTTTTTGGCCTTTTGGCAGTTATTATCCATTATAAATATACAGAACATGAAAAAGGCAGTTTATTTTCTTGCGGTTTTGTTTCTCTCCATGTGTCTGGCTTCTTGTCCAGAAGGAGAAATGAATACAGTAGAAATTAATGTAGACAACAGATATCATGAAGACGTGGCCATTGGTATTCGTTTCTATTCAGAGTTCCGGAAACAGTGGATGACGGAAAAGTATGGCGAAGACGATGATGTGAAGGCACTCTTCTGCAGCAGCTGGACAATGCCTAAGAATGCACATATATATGGTTTCACAGTTGAAGCCGTGGAATGCAGTAACTGGACAGAGTTCTTTTCAAAAGAAGGGATAGATACTCTGACAATGGCCGTAGCAAGAAACGAGGCGATAATGAATCAATGGTTTGCTGGCGGTGATGACAGCCTGCTGGTGTTCAGGCAAGACATGACGCTGGATAATCTTCGTGCATCAGACAATGTGATGGACATTGTGATAGATGAGTACTTAGGTGTCACCATCAGGTAAATACTTCTCTCGTGCGGGGGAGGAGGCCTCAAGCGGCCTCCCTGCCCCTGCTCAGAAAAAAAAACTGCAGAAAAAGTGAAATAATTTCGTGTTTTGCCGTTTAATAGACAGAATACATACTTTAAGCATCATTACAATGGAAAGACTTTTTACTGTCAAGTTCTTGCAGCACCTGATGGTGTCTTCAGCTCGGTCGGATTTCCCGTGCGGCATTCCGAAGGGTGACGCTTGGCTTGCGCAAGAATCTGACTACTCCAGGTATATGGATTTTCAATCCGAGAAATGTCTGTTTCGCATTAAAAATGCTGATATTCAGTGCGGTCGGATTGCAAATCCGACCGAGCGGGTGCATACAATGTAATTGCATCACAACCACTAATAAAAAAATAAGTTTATGAAAAAAATAATTATATTCCTTGTTTGTAGTTTGTTATGTTGCTGTTCCGTGCATAAAGTTGATTGTTGCAATTATGATGTTGCTCAAAAAGAGCCCCTCATCAAGCTTTATGCAAAGATTATAACAAATGGGACAATCGAATTTCTTCGTTATGAAAATGGCGATTATCGATTATCTGTCTACACATATCGATTGGATATGAGGAAGAGTACTCCATATTGTACTCTTCGTAGTGATACACTATATAAGAAAGAAGATTTAATAAATATTGGTAGAGGAAATAATTGGATGACATCTTCAATGTTCAGGCAAGTCGAGAACCATGAGCCCTACTTTAGGTGTTTTTCAGAAGATTTTCTGGAGTTGTCAAATGATGAGAAAATTGAAATAATGAATAATCTTTCAAAACGTTAATGTAAATCTATTTGTTGAACTATGAAAAAGAAACTAATGATTAGCACCGCCCTGCTGCTCCTGTCAGCAGTTGCTGGTGCGCAGGGGAGAACGGACGAGCGTGTCTGGAGCCTGACGCCGATGGCGGGTATGACCGTGAGCACGCTGGTGGGTGACGATGCCACTGGCGTGAGCGCGTCGCTGGCATGGACGGCAGGGGCTGAGACCAGCTGGCGCATGAGCCGCCTGGCAAGCCTCGACTTCGGGGCACACTACGTGCGCAACCGCGTGAAGAGCAGCGAGCGGGGGTATTATGGCACGCCAGACATGGATAGATACTTCGTCATCGACCACGTCCGTATGGTCAACGAGTACATCAGCATACCGGTGATGGTGGGCCTGCACCCGCTGCCTGGTCTGACGCTGAAGGCCGGCCTGCAGGCCAGCCTGCTGCTGTCGGCACATACGAACTACCACATCGCCGGCTCGGTTGTCGACTATACGAAGGTGTCGTCATGGCGCAGTGACGAGGTGGCCACGCTGCCCCGCATCGACATCGACGAGGACAGCAGCCAGGGCGTGAAGGGCCAGATGCGCGACTACAGCTTCGAGATTCCCGTCGGCGTGAGCTACGAATGGCGGAACGTGGTGCTCGACGCCCGCTACCACTTCGGCCTGGGCCATGTGAACCACGGCGGCTCGTCTGTGCGCCGCTACCTGCAGGTGTCGCTGGGCTACCGCCTGCCGCTGTAAGGAGAAAACTAACCAAATACGACTGTATTCTATGGAAGATGTAAAAGAAACTGGCCGCCGTCGGTGGGCTGTTGCAGCCATTGCGCTGTGTGAACTGGTGATAGGCCTGGAGGCCCTGCGCCATGCTCCCGGCTTCGAGTTCTGGATTGTGCTGGGAGCGGTGGTCGCCCTCCTGGTGCTGCAAGCCGTGGAAATAAACAGCAGAGGCAAGCGCACCTGACATCCGTTTCTCTCCCGCGCGGGGCAGGGGGCCGCTTGCGGCCTCCCTGCCCCTGCTCAGAAAAAA
>DGHX01000177.1:0-5755 GCA_002392835.1 Prevotella sp. UBA3837
GGGCGGTGGCACTGGGCGCAGCCCATCTGGGTGAAGAGCACCTTGCCGCGCTGCACCTGGGCATCGTCGAGGTTGCGGGCGGCGGGCACGGCGAGGCCGCGGTGCCACACCATGAACTGGTAGTACTGCTTGTCGCTCATCTCCTCCTGTCCGCCGTAGGGCTTGCCGTTGAGCAGGTACTTCTCGAAGGTGTCCTTATAGGCGATGCTGGGGGTGTTGAGGATTTCGTAGATGCGCTTGCTGATGCCCTCGTCGGTGCCGTCGGCATAGTATGGGTGCAGCTGGCTCTGCTCGTCGGCGCCATGCTCCTTGATGTAGGCAATGACGTCGCGGTCCTCGCTCTGTGCCTTGGCCCAGGCCGTGGTGGTGTAGAGCCAGTGGCGGTCGGAGCGGGTGACATTGGTGATGTTCCAGATGGCGTTGGCACCGGCACCGTCCTGCAGCGAGCCGCGCGTCATGGCGTAGGTGAAGCGCTTCAGGGGGCCGTGCTGCCCGTTGCGGAACTTACCCGTGTCGTTGTAGGGGGCTGAGTAGTAGGCGGAGGCCTTGAACTGGTTGGCCTCCTTGTCCCACATGGCGGGGTTGAGTTCTATGTAGCGCGACTCGGCACGCCACTGGGCCTCGATGTCCTCGTCGGTGAGGGCGTCGAGCAGTCCGGTGCCATAGACACCGATGGTGGACTCCAGGCGCACCTCATAGTTCTCGGGCTTGGGGTTGGTGTTGAAGGCCGACTGCGGGATGGTGACCTCGGGGTAGATGAGTGCGTACTCTTCGCCGTCGGCGAACTTCATGGGCAGGCCGCTGGGCATCTCGCTGACGGGCAGCCAGTCAATCTTGATCTGGTTCTCGTCGATGGGAGCCTTGAAGGGCGTCATGGCCTGGGTCTGCGGCATACCGGTGACCTCGCTGATGTAGGCGTTGTTGTCGGGATGGTAGATGACGAGCAGATAGCCGTTGCCGATGTCGTTGGCGCGGTACTGCGTCTGACGCTTGCCGTGGCCGTAGCTGGGGTGGCAGGCTATGCAGCTGTTGCGCACCCAGGCGGGTCCGAGGCCTCGGCGGGGCTGCTGGTCGAAGGTGTAGAGGTGCTCGAAGAAGTCCTCGCCGGCGTTGAAGTCCTCCTCCATGCCTGCCACATTGGCGGCGGCGGGGGTGATGGCTGAGTAGCTGGCCTTCTCGGTGGTGCCCAACTGTCCGCCGGGGTACCACTCCTCAGCCGAGAACACCTCGTTGGCCTTGCCAAATACTTCCTCGGCCTGGGTCAGCTGGCCAAGGTCTACTTTGTTGTCATCATCATCGGAACATGCTGACAGCAAAGGTGCTGCCAGCATGGTCACGATGGAAAGTCGTGATAGCTTGTTGTTCATAATATTATGGTTTAATACATATTACTCGTCTACGCTCCAGTCCTCGTCGTCGACAAACTCAATGTTCCACACAGTGCTGCAGTACTTGACGAAGGGCGAGGGCATGGCACCAATCTTGCCGATGGCATCATTGAAAGCCTGCTCCACGCCGACGGTGGTATTGACGGCCTGGAAGAACTTGGCGAAGCTGTGGTCGGCAGCCTTGCCGTTGGTGGAGCCGTACCACACGTTGCGTATGCTGCGGATATTGTCCTGGAAGTCGGTGATGGAGTTGTAGCTGTAGGGTGACTCTACATAGCTGATGTCGCCTGCTGAGAAGGGATTGGCAATCTTGGCCGTTCCCACCTCGGTGGCGATGGCAGCGCAGGAGCCCTCATCGTCGCTGAGCACCTGTGCGATAGCGTCCTTCAGTTCAGGGAAGGTGCTCTTTGCGTTTGTGCCGGCCTGGGCGAGGTTGTCGCCATAGCTGAGTCCGTTCTCGGTGGTGTATTCGAGTCCGGCAGCCTTCACCATGGCCACGCGGCTGGCGTTCTTCTCGCCCTCCCAGGCCACCTGGAGCTGGAAGCAACGCTCCTTGAGCAGTTTGCAGATGGTCTGAGCGTAGCGCAGCTCCTCAGCACCGCTGACGCTGGTAAAGTTGCGGTAGGTGTCGTTGGTCTGCAGCTCGGCCACACGGCGCGGCTGGCCGTTGCGGAAGAGGATGAACTCGAGTGCGTGGAAGCCGAGGATGGTGGCGTCGTCGAGCATCTCGTCGTTCATGCCGCCACGGAAGTAGCTGAGCAGGAGCGAGCGGTTCAGAGGCCATGAGTCGATGGTGGGGTCGATGTCGAAGTCGCTGGCGGCGCCCATGAGGAAGGCCTCGGAGCGCTCCCAGTTCTCGCGGGCGTCGAGGAAGTCGTCGCAGGCCTCGTTGATCTGGCCCTGCGTGATGGTGCTGACGGTGAGGCCGCTGAGGGTCTTCTCCAGGTCTTCCACGTCGTCGGCCAGCTCGGTATAGGTGGGCACGATGACGTTGCTGACGAGGTCGGCGAGCGTCTGGCGCAGAAATTGCTCCTGTTCGCTGTTCAGTTTGGCCGAAGCAATGATGGTGTTGGCATTTTCAAGCTCCGACACCACTTTGGCGCAGGCATCGACGGCAGCCTGACCATAGCTCTTGTCCTTGAAGCGGGCATCATTGACAATGGTCGACTCTGAATTGTTACCTGTGTTGTTGTCATCATCGTCATCATCGCTGCAGGCGGTGAAGGTCAGTGCGCCCAGCACTACAGCCAGGGGCAGAAAGAAATACTTTTTCATGTGATTTATTTGTTTTGAGATTTATGCTGATTTGAGATTTGGTGGGTCAGAGGAAGAAGCCCTCGTAGGTGACGCCGATGTTCACGGCAGGCTCATTATTATATATGCCCTTGAGGAAACGGTTGGTGTATTCGGCCTTGATGGCAATCTCTGGCACGGGGTAGTAGTTCAGTCCCACGGCCATGCGCTTCACGGCAGTGTAGTCGTAGGCAGTGCCCTTGGTGTCGCTGGCGTAGGGATTATATGCCTCGTAGCGCCCGAAGACGTAAAGCTTGCGGTCCTGCTGGCGCATGCGCTCCACCTGCGAGAATACATTGTAGCCGGCCTCGATGCCCATGGCGTATGCATTCTTCGAAACAAAGGCAGAATGGTGGAAGGGCGACTTCTTGTTCACGCGGTTGTAGACGTACTTCAGCTGGTCGGCATCGCCCAGGTAGCCGTAGTCGGCCTGTGCGCGCACTATCCAGTTGTGGCGGTTGTAGGTGAGGTCAACGGCCCCGATGGCCACGGTGCCCTTGTACTCGGCATCCACGCCGTTGGCGTTGCGCGGGTAGCTGTTGCCCACGGACTGTCCGTAGTAGCCGCTCAGGCCCAGGCGCAGGCCGGGCACGGGGTAGTAGTCGAGGCGCAGGGCGCCGCCGTACTTGTTGGCCACATCGTACTCCATGGGGCTCTTGTGGCCTTTGTGAATCCATCCCACGTTGGTGAAGTGGTCGGCATTGAGGCCGGCCAGCAGCTGGGCCTCGTAGCGCAGCTTTCCACTACGTCCGAAGAAGCTGACGCCCGTCTGGTGCCAGGTGGAGGGGAGGATGGTGTTCTCGCCCTCGGGTCGATAGACGGTGAAGAAGTTGAGGGGTTCGTGGTGGGCGTTGTTCAGGCCCACGGGTACTACGATATGTCCGAGTCGCAGGTTGGCAGCCCGGCAGAATGTCTTCTGCAGCCAGAACTGCTCCAGCTCCACTTCGCCGCCTTTCTCCGTCTCCTGCTCCCATTCGCCGCCTTCCTCGTCCTCCTTCTCGTAGGCGAGGCCGTTGCCGCCGTGCTCGAACTCTATCTCCGTGCCCATGCTCCAGCCGCGGCCGAAGTTATAGCCCAAATAGACTACCACATGGGGAAGGTCGAAACGACCATGTGAGGGGTCATCTTTATGCTGTTCAGGCTGGGAGTAACGGCTGACGTGGTCGCTGTAGAAATTGCGCCCATAGGCCACCTCGCCATAACCGCCCACGCTCAGTCTGCCTGAGCATTCCTGACTGAACACACTGTCGCCGGCACTCGTCTGCGCACTCACAGTGAGGGAGAGCAGAAGGGCACCGGCGGCCAAAGTGAAATGTTTTGTATTCATTGTTCCTTTAATTAACACTCGTTTTCTAATCGGGTGCAAAGGTACAATGGTTTTAGGTATTATGCAATACTCAAAATTGATGATTTAACGTGCCGACATTGCTGTAGTGCATCACATAAATACACACACAGGCTAATTGTTCACCGAACCTCCGACGATATCGAGCAGCTCGTTGGTGATAGCCTGCTGGCGGCTCTTGTTGTACTGCAGGTTGAGCTGACGCAACAGCTCGTCTGCATTGTCGGTAGCCGTCTGCATGGCAACCATACGGGCTGCGTGCTCCGATGCCACGCTGTCGAGTAAGGCAGTGTAGAGCATGAGGTGTGCCAGCTTGGGTATAAGCTGCGAAAGCACCGTGTCCATGTCGGGTTCGACGATGAAGTTGTCATTCAGCGGCTTCGTCTCGTCCTCCTTGCGCTCACGCTCACGACGGTTCTTCTTCAGGTATTCCTGAGCCTTCCGTGTGACTACATTCGAGGTGAGGTCGCGCTCATGGTCACGCTCCAACTCGGTCTGGATGTCGATAGGCAGGAACACCTTACGGGTGAGGACCTGTGAACCGGCACTCTTGAAGTGGTGGTAAACAAGCTCCACACGGTCGATCTCGCCCTTGACAAATCGCTCGCCAAGAGCTCTGGCCAGCTCAATGCAGGGTGCCACCGAGGGATGGTCGACCATATCGGCATACTCGCCCTTGACGTTGTAGCCCAGCTTTGCTGCCTTCTCGGCTACTTTTCGCCCAATGGGATAGACCTCCACATTGTCGGCCCCCAACTGCTCGGCATAGTCGTTCACGGCATGCTGCATCAGCTTGATGACATTGGCATTGAAGCCACCACAAAGCGACGAGTTGCTTGAGAACACCACCAAGGCTACACGCTTCACGGGGCGCTCCTGATCGTAGACGGTCTGTGCCTCGGCCTCGGCTGCAAGGAAACTCTTCAGTATGTGCTCAAGAAGCGTCTCATAGGGCAGCATGTTCTGAATGGCAACCTGGGCATGGTGCAGCTTAGAGCTGGCCACCATTTTCATGGCAGAAGTAATCTTGCGAGTCGAGTTGACCGAAGCAATGCGTCCTTTTATCTCTTTTAGACTTGGCATAATCTAGTGAATATAATTAGTAATTAGAAATGAGTAATTAGTAATTATGATTACAGGCAACAGCGCCAAGGTGTTATCCCGGCCATGAATGCTGCCCGAATACAGCTTGCCATGGTAATCATAATTACTCATTACTAATTACTCATTACTCATTTAAAAGTGGCGGCGATGTCGGCCATGACAGCCTCGATCTTGCCCGTTGTCTCATCGTCAATCTTACCGCTGCCCAGTGTCTCGATGACCTCGGGGGCCGTGGTACGTAGTTTGTCGAGGAACTGCTCCTGGCACTGTCGCACCCTGTCGATGGGCACTTCGCGCATCAGGCCATGCACGCCGCAATAGAGAATTGCCACCTGCTCGCCGACGGGCATGGGGCTGTACTGCGGTTGAATGAGCAGCTGGTTGTTCTTTCGGCCACGGTCGAGCGTCATGGCGGTCACGGCATCCATGTCGGAGGAGAACTTCGAGAAGGCCTCCAGCTCACGGTACTGTGCCTGGTCAATCTTCAGCGTGCCTGCCACTTTCTTCATTGACTTAATCTGTGCCGAGCCACCCACACGGCTCACCGAGATACCCACGTTGATGGCGGGGCGGAAGCCCTGGTTGAAGAGGTCGCTCTCCAGGAAGATCTGTCCGTCGGTGATGG
>DGHX01000177.1:5807-11287 GCA_002392835.1 Prevotella sp. UBA3837
CGTCGGTGATGGAGATGACGTTGGTAGGAATGTAAGCCGACACGTCGCCTGCCTGCGTCTCAATGATAGGCAGAGCAGTCAGCGAGCCGCCACCACGCACATGACCCTTCATGCACTCGGGCAGGTCGTTCATCTGCTCGGCCACCTCCTGCTGCTCATTAATCTTGGCAGCACGCTCCAGCAGACGGCTGTGCAGATAGAACACATCACCAGGATAGGCCTCACGTCCTGACGGGCGGCGCAGGATGAGCGACACCTCACGATAGGCCACGGCCTGCTTCGACAGGTCGTCATAGACGACGAGGGCAGGATAGCCACGGTCACGGAAGTACTCACCTATAGCAGCTCCGGCAAACGGTGCATAGTACTGCATAGCAGCAGGGTCGGCAGCCGTTGCAGAAACGATGATGGTATAAGGCAGTGCCCCATGCTCTTTCAGGTTTTGTACCAGAGCGGCTACCGTAGAAGCCTTCTGTCCGATGGCAACATAGATGCAGTAGACAGGCTTTCCTGCTTCGTAGAAGCTCTTCTGGTTGATGATGGTGTCAACAGCGATAGCGGTCTTGCCCGTCTGGCGGTCGCCAATGATGAGCTCGCGCTGCCCACGGCCGATGGGAATCATCGAGTCGACAGCTTTCAGGCCCGTCTGCAGGGGTTCCTTCACGGGCTGTCGGTAGATGACGCCTGGCGCCTTGCGGTCGAGTGGCATCTCGAAAGCTCCGCTAAGGTCTATGTCGCCCTTTCCGTCGATGGCCTGTCCCAGGGGGTTGATGACGCGTCCCAGCATGTTGTCGTTGACACGAATGCTGGCAATACGGCGTGTACGCTTCACCACCATGCCCTCCTTAATGCCCGAAGTGGAACCGAGCAGCACACAGCCGACGTTGTCCTCCTCCAGGTTCATCACGATGGCCATGGTACCATTCTCGAACTCAAGTAGCTCGTTGGCCTCAGCGTTGCGCAGACCATAGATACGAGCCACGCCGTCGCTAACGGTAAGCACAGTACCCACCTCGTCGAACTGCTGGGCGTCACTGATGCCCTTCAGCTGTTCGAGCAGCACCTGACTGACTTCACTTGGTTTTATTTTGTCTGACATAAATATAATGCTTAATTCTTAATGCTCAATGCATAACTATTTTCTTAGTGTGGAAAGAATGGAGTTGAGTTTCGACTTTACACTGGCATCCATGCGGTAGGTGTCATATTCAAGTATGAACCCTCCGATGATGTCGGGATTCACCTCTGTCTCGAACTCCACGGTTCCCTTAGTATTGCTTTCCACCATCTGGCGCATCTTCTGCTCGGTAGCAGGAGCCACGGCCACGGCGGTGGTCAGTTTTCCTCGAATGATGTTCTTCTGCTGACGATAGAGCGAGACGTATGAGTTGGCCATGAACAGGATCATGTTCTCGCGGTCTTCCCTGAGTACCAACTGCACAAACGCCTTTGAGAGTGCCGAGGCCGTATCGCCGCCAATGGCGGTAAGGAGCAGCATCTCCTTCTTGTCCTTTGCCAGCATGGGGTTGTCTATCGTGTGGCGTAGCTCTGGCACCTCGACAAAAGTCTTGGCCAGCAGCTGCATCTCCTGATACACACGTCCCTCAAGGCTTTGGTCGAGTGCGCTCTTCAGCAGGGCTCTTGCGTAACGTACCGAAATAATACCTATATCCATAGTCTGACTGTCGGGGTGTTACGGTTGCTTATTTGTTGACATCATCCAGCATACGGTCGATGAGTTCCATCTGCGCCTTGTCGCTTTGAAGGTTCTGCCTGAGCACCTTCTCGGCTATCTCAACGCTCAGCGCGGCTACTTGCTTGCGAATGTCAGCGATGGCGGCTTTCTTCTCCTGCTCAATCTCAGCCTTGGCATCGTTGAGCAGGCGTGCGCCTTCTTCGCGGGCTTTCACCTGTGCTTTCTCTACAATGGCATCGCGGGTCTCGGCGGCCTCCTTCAGTATCTGGGCCTGCTTCTCGCGTGCTTCCTGCAGGATGGATTCACCTTCTTTCTGTATATTGGCCAGGCGCTCATTTGCCTCGTGAGCCTTGCGCAACGAGTCATCGATGAAAGCCTTGCGCTCCTTCACCATGTTGGTGATGACAGGAAAGCCAAACTTCCACAGGATGAACAGCACGACAAGGAACGTCAGCGACATCCAGAACAGCAGGCCAGTACTCGGAATCAATAAATCCATAAGCTGTTTTCTATTTGTAATTTAAGACTTGCGGTTTGGAATCCGTGGGGGTATTACTTGCCATCAGGCCTGACGGCTTACTGACAAGACCCCTGATTCCCAAATCCCAATTCTCAAACCATATTAGATGCAGAGGAATGCGATGACAGCTGCGAACAGGGCAACGCCCTCGATAAGAGCAGCTGCGACAATCATGTTGGTAAACAACTTGTTCATCACCTCGGGCTGGCGAGCCATAGCATCCATGGCCTGACCGCCAATCTTACCAATACCCAGACCAGCACCAATGGCTGCGAGACCTGCGCCTACTGCGGCACCCAACTTTGCTACGCCTTCAACGGCTAATAATGTTGTAATCATAATGTTTTGATGTTTTTTAAGGCCTCCTTGGAAAGGAGGTTGAGGATCAGGAACAGCGTCCTTCGCCCCGTTAATACTATTTTTGTTAATTGTTTTTTTTATTCTGTCATATCCTTAGCCACGCTGTTTCCGTGGCTCAGGGCGGAATCACTCATGTGCAGGCTCTACGCGGGCCAAGCCGATGAACACTGCGCTGAGCATGGTGAACACCATGGCCTGAATGAAGCACACGAGGCACTCGAGGCACATCATGAAGATGCTCATCAGCACCGACAGTCCCGACATCGACAGCTGCACCGCCACTGCCTGCGAAGCAACGAGGAAGATGATGCAAGTGATGGCCACTGCGATGGCGTGTCCGGCCATCATGTTGGCAAAGAGTCGGATCATCAGTGCAAAAGGCTTGGTGAAAATGCCGACGAACTCAATGATGGGGATGATGGGAGCCGGGCACTTCAGCCACGTAGGCACATCAGGCCAGAAAATGTCTTTCCAGTAGTGCTTGTTGCCCGAGAACTGCACGATGACAAACGTGCAGAGTGCCAGGAAGAACGTCACGGCGATGTTGCCCGTCACGTTTCCGCTGCCCGGTGGGAAGGGTATAAGTCCCATCACATTGCACGTGAAGATGAAGAAGAAGCAGGTGAGCAGGTAGGGCGTGTACTTCTCGTAGCCTTTGCCCACACCGGGCTTGATTATTTCATCAACGACATACATCACGAGCATCTCGATGAACCCGACGAAGCCCCCCGGAGCCTTGTCGCTGGCCTTGCGGTTCTTATACCAGCGGGCACAGCCGAGGATGATACAGAGCAGAAGGATGACGTTGATAAACATCACTGCCACTGTCTTCGTAATGGAGAAGTCGAGCACAGGCTTCCCGTCTTCCACTATCTTTCCGGCATTCTCGCCCTCGGTAGCGATGGCGAGCCCTTGCAAGTCGGCGGGAGCATCGGCCTTCACACGGCGCAGTCCGTTGGCATCGGCATGATGTTCAAAGCGTGACGAGCTGAATACATGCCATCCAGTGGAGCTCTTGACGATGACCGGCAGAGGTATAACGAGCGACTTGCCTTCACCCAGGTCGGTGATGTGCCACTCATGCGAATCCTTGATATGCTCAAGCACCACCTCTTTGGCTGAGAAGTCGTCGGCCTTTGCTGCGGGCGTCATGGCCAGCAGCAAGAACGCAATGCAAAGCAACCTATTCAATACAAAATTCATATTTCTAAATTCTTTAATTCTTCACTCGTCAATGCCGCAAAGAGAGCGTCACCACCATCGTCAGTACATACATTATTATATATACAAGAGCGAAACGAATGGCATCTTCCCTGTTCGTGGCTATGAGAAGCACGTAAATGGCTACAGCAGTGGCAACGAGCAACATGCGTACCGTTGCCATGATGAGGTAGAAGTGAACCAAATGCTCGGGCGAATGCGTTTTCACCACGTCATAGCCCTTTACGTAGGCCACCCCCAACAGTGTGAAGAGCAGCAATCCTGAGAGAACGGGTACAAGCATACGTCTCAGTATTCAGCCCTCAGCAGCATCATTCTGACTTCTCCACACAGATGGATACCTCATTCTTCTGCACCGCCACAAAGCCCCCCAATATATCAAGCTGCTGGTTGCCGTATTCCACGACGCCCTTCTGCAGCGAAGAGATGATGGGGGCATGGTCGGTGAGTATCTCGAAGTTGCCCAGCATGCCGGGCACCTTCACGCTCTCCACCTCGCCGGTGAATTCTATCCTCTCAGGAGAGACTATCTTCAGCTTTAACATGAGGCCATTTTACTATTTTACTTGTTTACTAATGAACGATTCAGCCATTGCGTTCCCGCTAATGGTCATGATCGTGAAAACAGATGTTTAGCCCTTTGCGGCCTCCAACAGCTTCTTGGCCTTCTCCTTGGCGTCATCAATGGTACCGACATTGAGGAATGCCTGCTCGGGCAGGTCGTCCACCTCGCCGTCAAGGATGGCGTTAAAGCCCTTGATGGTATCCTCGACAGTCACCATCACACCGGGCAGGCCAGTGAACTGCTCTGCTACGGTGAACGGCTGGCTGAGGAAGCGCTGCACGCGGCGGGCGCGGTTCACCGTGAGCTTGTCCTCGTCGGAGAGTTCATCCATGCCCAGGATGGCAATGATGTCCTGCAGCTCCTTATAGCGCTGAAGTATCTCCTTCACGCGCTGGGCGCAGTCATAGTGCTCCTTACCCACGATGAGGGGGTCGAGGATGCGCGAGGTGCTGCCCAGCGGGTCAACGGCGGGGAAGATGCCCAATCCGGCAATCTTACGGTCGAGCACCGTCGTAGCGTCCAGGTGTGTGAACGTGGTGGCCGGTGCCGGGTCGGTAAGGTCGTCGGCAGGCACGTAGACAGCCTGTACAGAGGTGATGGAGCCTTTCTTCGTCGAAGTGATTCGCTCCTGCATGGCACCCATCTCGGAAGCCAGCGTCGGCTGATAGCCCACGGCAGAGGGCATACGTCCCAGCAGGGCCGACACCTCGGAACCTGCCTGTGTGAAGCGGAAGATGTTGTCGATGAAGAACAGGATATCGCTCGATGCGCCGTCCTTTCCGCCTCCGTCGCGGAAGCCCTCGGCCACCGTCAGTCCCGACAATGCCACCGAAGCACGTGCACCAGGCGGCTCGTTCATCTGGCCATAGACCAGCGTGGCCTGGCTCTTCTTCAGCTCCTCGGGGTCGACGAGCGAGAGGTCCCATTTGCCTTCGTCCATTGCCTTCTTGAATTTTTCGCCGTAGCGGATGACACCGCTCTCAATCATCTCGCGGATGAGGTCGTTGCCCTCGCGGGTACGCTCACCCACGCCGGCAAACACCGAGAAGCCGTCGTGTCCCTTGGCAATGTTATTGATAAGTTCCATGATAAGAACCGTCTTGCCCACGCCGGCGCCG
>DGHX01000071.1:0-10391 GCA_002392835.1 Prevotella sp. UBA3837
ACCAAGTTATTTTTTAACGGTTACTAAAGGAGTTCTTCGCAAGCGAAGCGAGCAAGCTCGAGCGAAAGACGACAGACTTTTCATTGAAAAGCATTCGCCAGTGGAATTAAAACCGACAGCAAAAGTAATGTCTTTAACTCCTTTAACTCCTTTAACTCCTTTAACTCCTTTAACTCCCTTAATTCCCTTAACTCCTTTAACTCCATAACTTGTGAAAGTTGAGTGAGTATCCAATGACTCTCGCGCGCACGCGATAACGCGCGCGCGAAGACAAAGATGCAGCACTCCCTACACCTACGCTGACGGGCGGAAAACCGGAAATGAATAATTATGCAGTTTCACCAGCGGGCCGCACAGAAAAAAAAGTGGCCCACTTTTGAAAAAAAGTGATATGGGATTTTTTCAAAAGCGGCCCGCTTTTTACTATTTCCCCGCCGCTGGTCACCATTCGCCATTGTTTTGCATAAATATTCACTAAAACTGTATATTTATGCAGATGAGACAAATTGAAACGCGTTTCAATTTGTCTCATCTGTAAACATTCCTTTCTTTTCCACATCCACCGTCACCCTCCCATACCCTGCACCTTCCGGTGCAGTAAAGCCCATCGTAACCCTCTGAAAATGAGGTTAGGTGTAGGGAGTGTAGCATCTTTGTCCTCTCGCGCGCGTGAATGCGCGCGCGTAGGCGTAGGTAGAGGGGGGCTCGAACGGAGAGAATGCGAAACATGAATGAGTAATTAGTAATTGTGATTAGCCTCTTCCCTCTTCTTTCGCAGAAGTGCCAAGGCAGCAAAACTCATCATAATTACTCATTACATATACCCATTAAATCTTCTCCAGGGCCTGACGGATGTCATCGAGGATGTCCTCCACGTCCTCGATGCCTACTGAGAGGCGGATGAGGTCGGGGGCCACGCCGGCCTGGCGCAGCTGCTCGTCGCTCAGCTGACGGTGGGTGTGGCTGGCGGGGTGCAGCACGCAGGTGCGGGCATCGGCCACGTGCGTCACTATGTTGATCATCTTCAGCGAGTCCATCCACTTGATGGCCGTCTCGCGCGTGCCCTTCAGCCCGAAGGCGATGACGCCGCATGAACCCTGCGGCAGGTACTTCTGAGCCAGCTCATGGTGAGCGTCGTCCTTCAGTCCGCTGTAGTGCACCCATGCCACCTTCGGGCAGTCGTGCAGGAACTCTGCCACTCTCTGCGCGTTGCGGCAATGCTGGGCCATGCGCAGGTGCAGCGTCTGCAGGCCTATGTTCAGCAGGAACGAGTTTTGCGGGGCGGGTATAGAACCCAGGTCGCGCATCAGCTGTGCCACCAGCTTCGTGGTGTAGCCCATCTTGCCGAAGGCCTTCACGTAGGTCAGCCCGTGATATGACTCGTCGGGCGTGCAGAGCCCGGGGAACTTAACCTCTCCCTGTCCCCCTCCTAACGACGTTGCATCGCCCTCGTGGGTGCAGGTCATCCAGTCGAAGCGCCCGCTGTCTACCACGCATCCGCCCACCTGCATGGCGTGTCCGTCCATATACTTCGTGGTGCTGTGGGTCACGATGTCGGCCCCCCACTCGAAGGGTCGGCAGTTGATGGGCGTGGCGAAGGTGTTGTCGATGATGAGGGGCACGCCGTTACGGTGGGCTATGCGTGCAAACTTCTCAATATCGAGCACGGCGCAGCCGGGGTTCGAGATGGTCTCGCCGAAGAGAGCCTTCGTGTTGGGGCGGAAGGCCTGCTGTATCTCTTCCTCCGAAGCTTCCGGATTGACGAAGGTGCACTCTATGCCCAGCTTCTTCAGCGTCACGCCGAACAGGTTGAACGTGCCGCCGTATATCTCATTGGAAGTGACGAAGTGGTCGCCGGCCTCACATATATTGAACAGGGCATAGAAGTTGGCTGCCTGTCCGCTGCTGGTGAGCACAGCCCCCACGCCGCCCTCCAGCGCAGCTATCTTTGCTGCCACGGCATCGTTGGTGGGGTTCTGCAGGCGGGTGTAGAAATAGCCCTCCTTCTTCAGGTCGAACAGCTGCGCCATCTCGTCGCTGTCGTCATACTTGAACGTCGTCGACTGGATGATGGGCAGCTCTATGGGTTCACCATTCTTCGGCTTGTAGCCGGCCTGCACGCACAGCGTGCCTTGTCTGAGTTTGTTTTCCATTTTGCTTTACTTGTGTCGAGTTTTTTGTTAATTCGCGTGCAAAGGTACAAAATAATTTCCGTTTTCTTATTTCATGTTCAAAAGTTTTTTGTACCTTTGCAAGCAATAAGACCAATAATCAGCAGCCATGCGAACTACGACCACTGTAATACTACTCACCCTGGCAGCCTTTGCTGCCACAGCACAGACCACCATGGAGAAACTGGAACAACGCGCCGATGCGCTCATCGCCCAGATGACGCTCGAAGAGAAATTCGCACAGTTGATGAACGAGACGCCCGGCATTCCCCGCCTGGGCATTGAGCCCTATGACTGGTGGAACGAGGCGCTGCACGGCGTTGGCCGTGCCGGCCGCGCCACCGTATTCCCCGAGCCCATCGGCCTGGGGGCCACCTTCCATCCCGAGATGATGCGCCAGATAGGCAGCGCCATTGCCGACGAGGCCCGCGCCAAGTACGAGCAGGCACGCCAGCGCAGCAACTATGCGCGCTATACGGGCCTTACCTTCTGGAGCCCCAACGTGAACATCTTCCGCGACCCGCGCTGGGGCCGCGGCATGGAGACGTGGGGCGAGGACCCGCTGCTCACCGGCACCATGGGCTCAGCCTTCGTGCGCGGCATGCAGGGCGACGACCCCGTGTACCTGAAGGTGGCAGCCTGCGGCAAGCATTTCGCCGTGCACAGCGGACCGGAGATGACACGCCACACGGCCAACGTGGAGCCCTCGCAGCGCGACCTCTGGGAGACCTACCTGCCCGCCTTCCGCATGCTGGTGCAGGACGCCCATGTCGAGATTATCATGGGAGCCTACAACCGCGTGTACAGCGAGAGTGCCTCGGGCAGCAAGCTGCTGCTCACCGACATCCTGCGCCGCCAGTGGGGTTTCGGCGGACACATCGTCAGCGACTGCGACGCCGTGGCCGACATCTGGCGCGGACACCAGATAGCGAAGACCGAGGCCGAGGCCTGCGCCATAGCCATCAAGGCGGGGCTGAACGTAGAGTGCGGCTCCACCTTCCGTGCGCTGCGCCAGGCCCTGGACCAGCAGCTGCTCAGCGAGGCCGACATCGACCGCGCCCTGAAGCCCCTGATGATGACGCGCCTGAAGCTGGGCATACTGGGCCACGACGCCGACTGCCCCTACAACCACACCGACCCGGCGGTGGTGGGCTCGCCCGAGCACATAGCCCTGGCCCGCCAGGCCGCAGTGGAGAGCATGGTGCTGCTGAAGAACGACAACCAGACGCTGCCCCTGAGCAAGGACATACACACCCTCTTCGTCACCGGCCCCGGCGCTGCCGATGCCTTCTGGCTCATGGGCAACTACTTCGGCATCAGCGACCGCTACTGCACCTACCTGCAGGGCATCGTGTCGAAGGTGAGCGACGGCACCGCCGTGAACTACCGCCCCGGTGCTCTGGAGAACTCACCCACGCTGAACAAGATTAACTGGGCCGTGGACGAGGCCGCCGGTGCCGAGAAGACCATCGTCGTCATGGGCAACAACGGCAACCTGGAGGGTGAAGAAGGCGAGGCCATCGACAGCGAGCGCGGCGACCGCAGCAGCATCAGTATTCCCGAGAGCCAGATGAACTTCCTGCGGCAGATATGCCAGCGCAAGCCCCACGGCGTCATCGTGGTGCTCACCGGCGGCAGCCCCTTGGACGTGCGCGAGGTGAGCCGACTGGCCGATGCCGTGGTCATGGCCTGGTATCCCGGACAGGAGGGCGGCTACGCGTTGGGCGACCTGCTCTTCGGCGATGCCAACTTCTCGGGCCGCCTGCCCATCACCTTCCCCGCCGACGGCAGCCTGCTGCCGCCCTTCGACAGCTACAGCATGCAGGGGCGCACCTATAAGTATATGTCAGGCAATATCTTCTATCCCTTCGGCTACGGCCTGCATTACGGCCACGTGGCCTACAGCAACCTGCGCGCCACTGCCAGCCGCAAGGATGGTGCCGAGGTGACGGTGACGCTGACGAACACCGGCAGCCGCCCCGTCAGCGAGACGCCGCAGCTCTATGTGTCGGCCCCCGGAGCCGGCACCAGCGCCCCACTGCAGCAGCTGGCCGACTTCCGCCGCGTGGACTTGCAGCCCGGTCAGACGACCGACGTCACCTTCAGCGTGCCCGCCAGCCGGCTGATGACGGTGCAGGAGGACGGTTCGTCGCTGCTCGTGCGCGGCACCTATACCCTCACCGTGGCCGCCGCAGCACCCTCACAGCGCAGCCGGGAACTGGGCGTGGAGAGCGTCAGCACGCAGGTGAAGCTTTGAGCCTCTTGTGCACGACACTGAGGCACACGTTGCTGCTACCGATACAAAAGTATTTTGCGGAAATAATTTGTCACAATGTCACACGCGCTGACTATCAGCTGATTGCGTTGTGACATTGTGACGTTTTTTTGATTGATGAGTTAGGGGCTTTCGCGCCAGTCATGGAGTGGGGGAGCGGCTTCCCTACTTCCCGAAGAGCAGCTGGCGGTCGCGGCGTGCGGCTGCCTTCGTCCATTTTTCGGGCACGAAGCGCCAGTTGTTGCCGGCCTTCGGGCGCACGGTTCCCAGGCGTTCTATCTCCTGCATCAGGTAGTGGCGCAGGTCCAGCTCGCTTTGGTACACGATGCGGCTCTGTAGCGAGTCCTTCGGTATGCCGGCGCCGCGCACGATGAGGTCGCCGCCGCCGTTGGCCCGGTAGCTGTTCATGGCCACGCGGTACACCTTGTCCTCCTGGAAGGGGGTGCCGTCGCTCATGCGCAGGATGCGCACCTTCTCGCCGTCGGGGCGCGTCACGTCAACCTCGTAGTCGATGCCGGCGGCAGAGTCGAAGTTGAAGGTGTAGTTCTTGAAGCCCATGCGCTGCTGGTCGCTGCGGCTGTCGGGAGCCAGCAGCAGCAGGTGGTCACCGGGTCCCTGCATGGTGTTCACCCACAGGTCGTAGCTCATCTCCAGGTGGCCGCGCAGCTCGGCGCCCGTCATCTTCATCACGTAGAGCTGGTTCTCAAAGCGGTAGAGCTTGAACATGTCGGCTACGGTGATGGGGCCGGCGTCAATCTTGGCGTCGAATGACAAGGGGGCGTTCAGCGACACGTCGGCACCCGTTATCTGCAGCTGCAGCTGGTGTATGAAGTCAGTGAAGGCCGACGGGCCGAAGTAGCTGTCGCGGGTGTAGGCGGCAGTGGCGAAGGTGCCTATGCGGCGGCCTACGTACTGCTTGATGCGGTCGATGGTGGGCTGAAAGTGGGCCACCATCTGCTCGTCGATGGCCTCGTCGCGCACGTCGACAATCTTTCCTTGTATGTCCTTGCCCGTCAGCCGTCCCTGCTCGTCGTAGCTCAGGCGTATGGTGGCCTCGGCCACGTTGCGCACGTAGCACGATGGGTCCAGACACAGCACGTCGCGCCCCGAGGGGTTCTTCAGCGTGATGTTGTGCACCTGGTGGTCGTGGCCGAAGAAGATGGCGTCGAAGCCCTCCACCTCCTGTGCCACGCGGCGTGTGGCGTTCTCCTCAATGCCGTTCTCCATGGTGATGCCACCGTCGAGGCCGCTGTGGAAGAGACCCAGTATGAGGTCGGGGCGCTCCACCTGCTGCACGTACTGCACCCAGCGGCGGGCGCTGCTCACCATCTCCTGGAACTCCAGACCCGTCCACAGGCTCTCGTTCAGCCAGCAGGGAATGGTGGGCGTGAGCAGGCCGATGATGGCGATGCGGATGGGGGCCGAAGGGGGGGCTTCCACCTCAATGATGGCGTAGGGTCGCACGTAGGGCAACTGGTTGCGGGTGTCCACGATGTTGGCACCCAGCATGGGGCAGCGCACCTCGCGCACCCATTTGTCGTAGACGCGGTGGCCGGTCTCTACGTCGTGGTTGCCCACGGTCTCGGCGTCGTAGCCCATGTAGTTGATGACCTCTGCGGCCAGGTTCGTGTCGTCGGGCATGACGTAGTTCGACCAGTAGGTGCAGGGCTGTCCCTGCAGAATGTCGCCGTTGTCGATGAGCAGCAGGCGGTTGCCGTACTGTTTGCGCTGTCGGGCGATGTAGGTGTTGGCCCGGGCCAGCGTACCGCGCAGCTCCCTGCCCTCAATGAAGTCGTAGGGGAAGAAGTGTCCGTGCACGTCGCTGGTCTCTATGACCTTCAGTTCAACAGTTCTTGTCTGGCTCATGGCCGGTGTGGCGCCCAGGGCCAGCAGGCCCACGGCAAGTGTAAGTGTCTTTCTTTTCATTATAGATTTATTGTTTTTGCTCCAGCGCGTGCAGGTAGGCCAGCAGGGCCGTCTTGCCGCGCATGGTCTCGCGGGGTGTGAACTCGCCGTTCACCCACAGGTAGCGCTGGTTGAAGTACGACTCCTGGCGCGGCCATCCGCCGTTGTCCCATGCGGGGTAGCAGCGGTTGAGCAGCAGTCGGGCGTCGCCGCCGTCGCCGGGGCTCCAGGTCTCGGTACCGTTGAAGGGCGTCTGGCCGGGGTGCGTGCCGGGGTCGCCGTCGTTGCGCCCTGTGGAGTAGACGTCGGTGATGTGGCGCTGTCCCAGTCCCGTCATCTCTACGATGTTGCCCGGGTTGCGGCCCAGTGCCCAGGCGGCCTCCTTCAGCATGGCCTGCAGCAGCTGGCTGCGGCGTTGCACCGTGGTGGCGTTGTAGTGGGCCATGAGCAGCAGGTCGACGTCCTGTGCGGTCTGCCAGCGGTCGTCGCTGGCGGCGCGGCGCGAGGGGCGCTGGGCCTGGGGCTGCAGGTGGTATTCGTCGGCCTGGGCGTCGATGCTGGCCAGCAGGTTGCGGTAGAGCTCGGCGTGGTGGCGCTGGTGCGGACAGGTGATGTAGGCCGCTGCAGCCCACAGCTGGCAGTAGCCTTGGCGGCCCCGCTGGAAGAGCGGCGAGCGATTGCTGCTGATGCGGCTCTCCTGAGCCATGATGTCCTCCCACTGGGCATCGCCCGTGAGGTTGAAGAGGAAGGCGGCGGCCAGCTGGCGGAAGTCGCGGCCCCGCATGCTGATGGTGCCTATGCCCTGGTGGTCGTCCAGCTGCTGGTCGCTCTGGCGGCTGGCGAAGCGGAAGGCGCGGATGGCCTCGTCGGTATAGTATTTCTGCAGCGAGTCGGCACCGCAGAGGCGCATGGCCTCGCCCATCATGGCGCAGTTGGCGGCGTTGGCCCAGGCGGCCATGGTGGTGCATCCGGCCTGGAACATCACCGTCCAGTCGTTGCTGGGGTTGGTGACGCCCTGCGAATAGGCCTCGCCGTCGCGGATGCTGAGGAAGAAGTCCACCTCGTTGCGGGCTTCGTCGAGCAGGTCGGGCAGGCCGTTGCCGCTCTCGCGTATGCCCAGGTCGTCGGCGGCAGGCTGTCCGCCGCTGAGTATGTAGGGCAGCAGCAGGTCGTAGATGTTGCTCACGTGGGCCAGGTGGCGGTCCCAGTCGAAGGCATCGCTGTGTCCGCCGCGCACGTCAAGCGTCACGGGGTTGCCGGGCAGCCGGTGCTGCCAGAACACCGAGGCTTGTACGGGCTTGAAGTGGGGCTCATCCCACACGTCGCCCCGTAGGCGGCGCCAGTCGGGGTGCCAGGGGTGCAGGTCGGTCTTGTAGATGGTGAAGCCCTTCGGATCCTGTTCGGCGAGAAACTGCGGCTGGCGTGGTATGGGCCACACGCGAGGCGTGTCGATGGGCTCGCCCAGTCGCATGTAGTAGTAGCCGCGCACGGCGTAGCGGAAGGGCTCGCGGTAGACGTCGGGGCCTATCTGGAAGTCCATGGAGCAGCCCACGCCCTCCACCACGAGGCGGTAGCGCCCGGGCCGGTTGCCGCGGAAGTCGGCGCACCACACGTCGGTGCCCACCAGGTTCTTGCCCCCGGCCTCGTGGGTGGCGTCGGCATTGTGCTTCCAGAAGCTGATGGTGCCGGCGGCCTGCTTGCGTCGCGTGTCTACATTATATAAATATACCTTGCGGCCCTGCCAGGCGCTGTAGTCGCGGCTGCCGCCGTCGCCCAGCCACAGGTACAGGTCGGCATCCTTCAGCGGGTCGCTCGTAGGATAGCCCATGATGTTGACGTGCAGGGCCTCGCTGGGCGTGTTCCACACGTCGAAGCAGATGCTGGCCTCGCTCTTGTCGCTACCAGTGGCGGCGGGTATGCTGACGGTGTAGGTGCAGCCCTGGCGCATGGGGCGTGGCAGCTGCAGGAACAGCCAGTGGTCGAGCTCGCTGCTCAGTGTGTGGTCGGTGTTCATGGGCTTCGACTTGCGCCATACGGCCACGGGCTGCTGGCGGCTGAAGGCGCGGTCGTCGGCTGAGCTGACCGTCCATTGTGCGGCCTGTTGGGCCACGTCGGTGTTGAGGCGCGGCTGGAACACCAGCAGCGTGTCGTCGCCCTCGGCAAAGCTGTGGCCCAGGTAGGCGCTGCGGCCGGTGCCGTTGTCGCGGTAGTGTACCTCGCCATCGCGGAAGTGCAACATTAGGTAGTCCTGGTCCACTACGCGCAGCTCTATCAGTCGGGTGGCCTGTGCACCCACAGGCATGGTCAGCGCCAGTGCTGCCAGCCATGAACGCAGGATGGTCTTTTTCATTGCCATGGTATCGTTCTTGTCGTTAGGTCATGCTTTTGGGTGGTTGTCGGCGGTGGGCTGTTTCTCGGTGAAGAGCATCACCCAGCGGTAGAGGTTGCAGCCCACGAAATTGCCCAGTACCTCGCTCAGGTAGACGACGGCCACCATGGGCTGCAGCAGCTGGTCGGCGGGAGCGATGAGGAAGTAGAAGGCATCGGCAATGCTGTGGGCGAAGCCGCAGAGTATGAACACCGGCACGCCGAGCAGCAGCGTCAGCATTTTGCCCTTGCGGGCGAACTCCACGGCGGTGGTCATGATGAATCCGCAGCCTATGGCGAGCAGGAAGCAGGCCAGCGGCCCTTTGGCCAGCCGCCCGCTGAGGATCTTCGCCGCCGGCTCAATGCAGTCGGGCTGTGCGTAGCCTATGAGCCAGGCCATGAGCAGGCACCCCACGATGTTGCCTATGAGCACCACCGTGAGCATGCTCCAGTCGCCGCTGCGGCGTATGAAGCCTGCGGTGCCGGTGTAGAGCTTCAGGCCGTAGTAGACCACGGTGGTCAGTCCGAAGGCGAAGAGTACGGCACCGGCCACACCGCCAACGCGCAGGTTGACGACGCAGCCGATGGCGATGCAGATGCCCGCCAGGATGGCTGGGGGCAGCGTGTTGCGCAGTAGCTTTGTCATGGCTGTCAGGCTGTTACAGTCCGCGGGCCTTCAGCAGTGCCGAGGCGTCGGGCTGCTGCATGCCGGTGAAGTCGGTGAACATCTGCATGAGGTCGCCGGTGTTGCCGCGGCTCAGTATCTTCTGGCGCAGGTCCTGTCCCGTCTCGGGCTTCAGGGCTCCGCGCTCGGCAAAGACGTTGGCAATGTTCACGGCCAGTACCTCGGTCCACAGGTAGCTGTAGTAGCCTGCGGCATAGCCTCCGCCAAAGACGTGGTTGAAGTAGCTGGTGCTGTAGCGTGGCGGTATCTGGGCGTCGAGCAGTCCCACCTGGCGCAGCGCCTCGCTCTCGAAGGCGGCAGCCTGTTCGGCCGTGGGCACCTGGTCGGGGGCCAGCATGTGCCATGCCATGTCGAGGCAGGTGGCGGCCAGGTTCTCGCCCATGGCGTAGGCCGAGTGGAAGTTGATGCTCTTCAGCATGCGCTCCTTCAGGTCGGCGGGCATGGGCTCGCCCGTCTGGTAGTGCAGGGCGTAGTGGTCGAAGACCTCGGGTATGGAGGCAAACGACTCGTTGAACTGCGACGGCATCTCCACGAAGTCGCGTGCCACGCTGGTGCCGCTCAGGCTGGTGTACTGGCAGTTGGAGAGCAGGCCGTGCAGGGCGTGGCCGAACTCGTGGAACATGGTGGTCACCTCGTCCCACGTCAGCAGCGAGGGCTGTCCGTCAGGGGCCTTGGCGCTGTTGGCCTCCGGCCGATTTTGCTCTTGCTCGACAGAGCTGATGCTAGCATCGCTCTGTGCTCGCATACTCGCAAAGTTGCACACATTAAATATAATGGGCTTCGTCTGGCGCTGCCGGCTCTGCTTCTGGAATCCGTCCATCCATGCGCCTCCGCGCTTCGTGGGCCGGCGGTAGTAGTCGCAGTAGAAGAGTCCCAAGGGCTGTCCGTCGCCGTCGATGACCTCGAAGACGCGCATGTCGGCATGGTAGGTGGGAATGTCGGTGCGCTCCTTGAAGCTGAGGCCGTAGACGCGGTTGGCGGCGTAGAA
>DGHX01000071.1:10501-12242 GCA_002392835.1 Prevotella sp. UBA3837
CTGATGTTGAGCTGCTGCTGCTTCATCTTCGCCGAGTAGTAGAAACGGTCGTAGGGCTGCAGCTGGAAGTCGGCACCCTCCGTCTGGCGTGCGAAGTCCTCGATGGCCTTCGTCTCGGCCTGGGCCTTCGGCGTGTAGGCGGCGATGAGGTTTTTCAGGAAGGCGTAGACGTTCTCGGTGTTGGCGGCCATGGTGGGCTCCAGCGAGTAGGCGGCGTAGCAGGGGTAGCCCATGAGCTGTGCCTGCTCGGCGCGCAGCTTGGCTATCTCGGCCACGATGGGGAAGGTGTTGTGGCCTTGGTGTGTGCCGTCGGCGCGGTGTATGCTGGCCTCGTAGATGCGGCGGCGCAGGTCGCGGTTGTCCAGGGTGGTGAGCAGGGGCTGCTGCGTGGTGTTCACGATGACGATGGCGTAGGGGGCCTTGCCGCCGCGGCTCTCGGCGTCCTTCTGGCACTGGGCGATGTCTGCCTCGCTCAGTCCGGCCAGTTCGTCGCGGCTCTCCACCCACACGATGGCATCGTTGGTGGCAGCCTGCAGCTGGTCGCCCCACTGCTGCTGCAGGTCGCTGATGCGCAGGTTGATGGCCTTCATGCGCTCCATCTTGTCCTGGGGCAGCAGGGCGCCGCGGCGCACGAAGTGCTTGTACGTCTCCTCTAATAGCTTGCGGTCCTCGCCGGTCAGGGCGTCGTGCTCGCGGTCGTAGACGCGGCGTATGCGCTCGAAGAGCGGCTGGTTGAAGGCTATCTCATTCGACAGCTCGGTCAGCATGGGCATCACCTTCTTTTCTATCTCACTCAGCTCGTCGGTCTTGTCGGCCTCGGTCAGGGCGAAGAACACGCGGCTGACGCGGTCCAGCTGCTGGCCGCACTCCTCCAGGGCGACGATGGTGTTCTGGAAGGTGGCCGAGTCGGGGCACTCCACTATCTGCTTGATTTCCTCGCGGTTCTGCTTGATAGCCTCCTCGAAGGCCGGCAGGTAGTCGGTCGTCTTGATCTGGCTGAAGTCGGGGGCGCCGAAGGGTAATGTACTCTCCGCCAGTAGCGGGTTCTTTCTCTCTGCCTGCTGGCAGCCCGTGAAGGGCATGGCGGCTGCCGATGCGATGCCGATGGTCATCAGGGTCTTAGTAATGTTCATAGTCTTGTGTTTGAATGATGTTGCAAAGGTACGAAGAATTGGGCAAATATCCAAGAACTGCAGCTATAATTGTGCGTCAGGCGCGCGTAAAAAGAAGTTAAAAAGTAGTGGTTTTTGCATAAATACTGGTCATATTCGTTGCTATTTGCCATTTTTTTAGTATCTTTGCGCCAGAATGTCTCAATCAGCGAAAACCAAATCTTAAGGCTATATGAAACAACAGCACATCACTCATTTCTTCCTCGTCTTGCTCCTCTGCATGACGGGCATCAGCGCCGCTGCCCACGACATCTCGGTGGCAAACGCAGACGGAAAAACCATCTATTATGTATGGACGAACAACAAAACCAAGCTGGCAGTCAGCTATGGGGGGGGGGCTTATGGTTCCTATTACGGTGAATACTCCGGCAACGTGGTCATACCTGAGTCCGTTACGTATAACGGAGCGAATTATCCGGTGACAAGTATCGGCAGCGAAGCGTTCCGGGATTGCCCTGGCCTGAAGAGCGTGACCATCCCGAATTCCGTGACGAGCATAGGCTTCCGTGCGTTCTATGGCTGCTCTGGCCTGACGAGCGTGACTATCCCGAACTCCGTGACGAGCATCG
>DGHX01000103.1 GCA_002392835.1 Prevotella sp. UBA3837
GGTCGGTGGTGAAGTCAACGCTGGCAGGGAAGATGCCGAGGTGGTCCTTGCCCTCGCTCTCGCCGTAGAGCTGCTTCCACCACTCTGACACATAGTGCAGCTTGGGCTGGTAGTTCACCATGATCTCAATCTTCTTTCCCTGCTTGTAGAGTGCGTTGCGCACAGCAGCATACTGTGCTGCCATGTTCTCGGCGAAGGGCACGCCGACGGCGCAGGCCTTCTCCATCTGCTGTGCTCCCTCCACGAGTGCCTTGATGTCGAAGCCGGCACAGGCAATGGGCAGCAGGCCCACGGGTGTGAGCACTGAGAAGCGTCCTCCCACGTTGTCGGGAATGATGAAGCTCTTGTAGCCCTCCTTGTCGGCACAGGTGCGGGCAGCACCGCGCTTGGCGTCGGTGACGGCTACGATGACCTTCTTGGCTTCTTCCTTTCCTCGCTGTGCCTCGCACTGCTTCTTCAGCAGCCGGAAGGTGAGGGCGGTCTCGGTGGTGGTGCCGCTCTTCGAGATGTTGATGACTCCGAACTTCTTATCCTTCAGGTACTCTGTGAGCTCGAAGAGATAGTCCTCGCCGATGTTGTTTCCTGCAAAGAGGATGGCGGGCTTGGGGCTCTGCAGCCATCCGAAGCTGTTGCTCAGTGCCTCGATGACGGCTTTGGCGCCCAGGTAGCTGCCTCCGATTCCAGCCACGACGATGGCCTCGCAGTTGTCGCGCAGCACCTGTGCCGTGGCCATAATCTCGTCGATGAATGCGGGGGTGATTTCCGTGGGCAGATGCAGCCATCCCAGGAAGTCGTTGCCGGGGCAGGTTCCGTTTTCCAGCGCCTCCTGTGCGGCCTTCACTTGAGGCTCCATAGCCTCCACTGCGCCAGCCTGCAGGAAGCAGGCAGCCTTTGTAATGTCAAGACTAATGTTCTTCATTGTAATGATGCAAAATGATTATAGTTGATGTTTTCTTAGTTCCTCGTCCATCTGCTGCTGCAGCTCTCGTGCCTTGTTGCCGGCAATCTCGGCGAAGTGGTCGTCCTGCGATGCGAAGATGATGCCTCGGCTGCTGTTCACCAGCAGGCCGCATTCTTCGTTCATGCCGTATCGGCAGACCTCCTCGAGCGATCCTCCCTGTGCTCCCACTCCTGGCACGAGCAGGAAGTGGTGTGGAGCCACTCGCCGCACGTCCTCGAACATCCGTCCCTGTGTGGCGCCCACTACGAACATCATGTTCTCGTCGGTGCCCCACTGCTGGCTGACTCGCAGCACCTTCTCGAAGAGGCGCTCTCCGTCAGCGTCCTGTGTAAGCTGCAGGTCGTGGCTGCCCTTGTTGCTGGTCAGTGCCAGCACGATGACCCATTTTCCCTCATACTTTAGGAATGGCGTCACCGAGTCCTCTCCCATGTATGGTGCCACGGTGAGTGCGTCGACGTTGTATTCCTCAAAGAAGGTGCGTGCATACATCTCTGATGTGTTTCCGATGTCTCCTCGCTTTGCATCGGCTATGATGAGGTGGTGCGGATGCTTCTCCTGCAGGTATCTTACTGTCTTCACGAATGACTCCATTCCCTTCAGCCCGTATGCCTCGTAGAAGGCGAGGTTGGGCTTGTATGCCACGCAGTATGGTGCTGTGGCGTCGATGATGGCCTTGTTGAATTCGAACACCGGGTCGTGCAGGTCGAAGACGCACTGCGGTATCTTCTTCGGGTCGGTGTCGAGTCCCACGCAGAGGAACGAGCGCTTCAGCCGTATCTGCTCTATCAGTTCTTGTCGTGTCATGTTTCTGCTTAATTAGTAATGAGTAATAAAAAAAACGAAAGCACTGCCCCTGTAAGCCGGGTTCTGTTCCGGCATTTCTGCCGGTGCCTGTCATTTATCTACTGCGCACGTCGCCATGCGCCTCCAGCGTTCTACCCTCCATCGGAGTGTTGCCTTCCGGCATCCACATCGGGCGGGCCGCCCTTACATGCCGATGGTTTACATGAACTTGCAGCCTCCAGGGGAAACAGCACGGCGATCACCCGCCGCCTGGTGGTCTCTTACACACACCTTCTCACCCTTACCCCTTCGCCATGCTCCGGGGCGGTCGTTCTCTTCTTTCCTTCCCAACTGTCGCCAGCTGCTTCTACTTTCAGAAGTGGAGTGCCCTTTGCTGCCCGGACTTTCCTCTCGCCCACCCTTTCAGGCAGGCCAGCGACAAGCCGGGGCAGTGCTTTCATTGTGCAAAGATAGTGAAAAAACGTCAGTCAGCGACTTTGCCTGCTGATTTTTTTCGTTTTTCTACTCTTAAACATTGTTAATTGTTTATGCTGGCGAACTCCACCCTGGCCCTTGCCACCTCGGTGTCGCCGTCTTTTGCTATCTTCACGTTGCTTGCCAGTTCGTCGGTCTGTTCACTCATGAAGGTGAGCCTGTCACCGGCATGTGCCTCTGCCACGTATGCTATTTCGACCCGCCTGATGTCATGCTGTGCGTACCATCCGAGCGGCCATAGGTCGAGCACATGCTCAATGTATTTCACGGAGTTGATGTGCCCGTTGATGTCTACGTCGTTATAATAGGTGTCGATGGTTCTCACCGGCTGCGCTTCGCTTCCCACTCTGACGCGTCCTCCCTTGCTGATGGGGCAGTCGTAGTCGTCCACTATCCAGTCGTTGATGGCTCCATTGTCGACGGCGAAGATGTCGGTGGGCTGGCGTGTCTCTGTGTCGATCATGGCCCAGATGCTACGCCCATATCCATAGACGTGTGTTCCGTCGGGTGAGCAGATGCGGAAGTTTCGGCTGGTGAAGTAGCGCATGGCGCTCTCCACCCATGTCTCCACCACGAATCGTGTGTACTGCTTCGGCATCTCGGTCATCTCTATGGCCAGCCTCGACAGCACCCATGAGCGCTGTATGCTCATGAGGTACTTCATGCCGAAGCCCCGGTCGGTGGAGTGGAAGTCGGCGGCATTGAGCAAGTGGTTGCCCAGGTGTCCCATGAACAGTCGCCCGCTGAAGTCGCAGTGGAAGGGCTCTGCCATGAACTCATATTTTCCTATCTTGTCCATTTCTTTCTTATTCTTCTGTTGCTCAGTACGACTCGCTCTCGTTGGGGAAGTCTCCGCTCTTGACGTCGGTGACATACTGCCCGATGGCGTCGGTCATGACCTGGTTCAGGTCGGCGTATCTGCGCAGGAACCTTGGCGAGAATCCCTGAGTCATTCCCAGCATGTCGGCCACTACGAGTATCTGTCCGTCGCAGTGGTTTCCTGCTCCTATTCCTATGGTTGGCACGCTGAGCATGGCTGTCACCTTCTCTGCCAGTGCTGCGGGCACTTTCTCCAGCACCACTGCGAAGCATCCTGCCTCGGCCAGTGCCTGTGCGTCGCTCACCAGCTTTTCAGCCTCTCGCTCCTCCTTTGCCCTTACTGCGTAGGTTCCGAACTTGTTGATGCTCTGGGGTGTCAGTCCCAGGTGTCCCATGACGGGTATGCCTGCGTCGAGTATTCGCTTCACGGTGGGCAGTATCTCTACCCCACCCTCCAGTTTCAGTGCGTCGCATCCGCTCTCCTTCATCATTCTGATGGCGTTCACCACGCCGTCGTGCTCTCCTGTCTGGTACGAGCCGAAGGGCATGTCGCACACCACCAGTGCCCGCTTCACGGCGTTCACCACCGACCGGGCGTGGTATATCATCTGGTCTACGGTCATGGGCAGCGTGGTTTGGTTGCCCACCATCACGTTCGATGCGCTGTCGCCGATGAGTATGCCGTCTATGCCGGCACGGTCCACGATGCCTGCGGTTGTGAAGTCATAGCTGGTGAGCATCGATATGCGCTCGCCTTTCTTTTTCATCTCTATAAAGCGGCGAGTCGTCACTTTGCGCTCGTCGCTCACTAAGTATCCTGCCATTGTTTTGTTGTGTTATTATATTATCCTATTTTCTTCTCCATGAACAGCTCCAGCTCCTGGGGGTGGTAAGGAATGCGCTTGGTTCCGAGGAACCGGCATCCATCGGCGGTGATGAGCAGGTCGTCCTCTATGCGTATGCCTCCGAAGTCCTTGTAGGTCTCCAGGAGGTCGAAGTTCAGGAACTCTGCGCAGTGCTGCTCCTTCCGCCAGAGGTCTATGAGGTGTGGTATGAAGTATATGCCCGGCTCGTCGGTGACGACGAACCCCTCCTGCAGGCGCCGTCCCATGCGCAGGCAGTTGGTTCCGAACTGCTCCAGGTTGGGGCGCGTCTCGTCGTCGAAGCCTACGTATATCTGTCCCAGCCCCTCCATGTCGTGCACGTCCATGCCCATCATGTGCCCCAGTCCGTGGGGCAGGAACATGGCGTGAGCACCTGCGCTGACGGCCTCGTCGGTGTCGCCGCGCATCAGTCCCAGCTCCTTCAGCCGCTCGGTCATCAGTCGGCAGACGGCGAAGTGCACGTCGGCATACTTCACTCCGGGCTTTGCCACCTGGAGCACGTAGTCGTGACACTGCTCCACGATGCTGTATATCTCCAGTTGCCTCTGTGTGAACCGTCCGCTGACGGGCATGGTCCTGGTGTTGTCCGAGCAGTAGTCGTCGAGCTCACATCCGGCATCGCACAGTGCCAGCCGTCCTGCCTCGAGGAGTGCTCCGCTGGGGTTTCCGTGCATGATCTCTCCGTGCTGCGAGAAGATGGTGGCGAAGCTGACGCCCTGTGCCAGCGAGCGTGCCACGCCGTCCACCTGTCCTCCCACGAACCGCTCTGTGACGCCCGGCCTTATGAGCCTCTGTGCCGTGGTGTGCATCTCGTAGCCCACGTCGCATGCGCGCTCTATGGCGGCTATCTCCTGCGGCTCCTTCACCGAGCGCATCTGCACCACGGCCTTGATGAGTGGCAGCGAGGCGGCCTCCTTCTGCTGCCCTGGGTGCAGGCCCAGCAGGTCCATGAGCATGATCTTCGTGTCGTGCCGGTAAGGGGGCAGGAAGTGGACGGATTTACGATTTACTGATTTTCGATTTACTATTTCCTTCAGCTCCTTCAGTGGTGCGGTGCGGCTGACGCCGACCTCTGCTGCCAGGTCGCTGACGCTGGGCACGAAGCCCATCCACACGATGTCCTCGATGTCGATGTCATCGCCCAGCAGCCACTCCTCGTCGTTGTCGATGTCGATGACGCCGACGAGGCCGTCGCGGTGCTGTCCGAAGTAGTAGAGGAATGTGGAGTCCTGCCGCATGGGGCTGTAGGCATTGGCGGGATAGTTGGCAGGTGCCTCGTTGTTGCCGGGCAACAGGATGAGTCCGCTGCCCACCAGCCGTTTCAGTTCCGCCCTGCGGCGGATGTAGGTCTCTTTGCTAAACACGTTATTATTTTTTTGGAATTAGTCGCTTGAGAATGGAATTAGTCGCTTGAATTAGTCACTGACCCCACCCCCGACC
>DGHX01000126.1 GCA_002392835.1 Prevotella sp. UBA3837
GGCGTAGTTGTCCATCTGTGTGAGCACGCTGGCGTCCTGTGCCCGTCCGCCGATGCCGGTGGAGGCGATGAAATGTGTGTCGCGGGTGAGGCCTTGTGTGAAGAATACCTGGTTGCGGGCACGCACCACGCCGCCGTAGTTCAGGTCGATGCCGCTGACGAAGAGCCAGGTACGCACGCAGTTGGCAGCCAGCGTGAGGCCCTCCTGTGCCAGCTGCATGATATATTCGTTGAAGAGCAGCCGCGTCTGGTATTCGCTGTTCACGGCCAGGTTGTGGGCCGAGGCGTTCCACAGGTGGCGGTAGTGTCCGTGTCGGACTTCGAAAAGCCCGCTGGGCGTGATGCGCGTGGTGGCCGCACTGACCAGGTATGCCCACAGGGCGACCTTCGTGCCGTCGAGGGGTGGCTGCTGAATGATGCTCTTGGCGCAGTCGCTGGCATCGGCGGCTACAACGAAGTCGGCCTGGTTGGCAGCGTCGCTGAGGAAGTAGCGCTTCACCACGGCGACGGTGCCCGACGGCAGCTGCTGGAACAGGAGCTGCTGGTAGGCATCGAGGATAGCCTCTAACTGTGCGGAGAAGGGCTGCAGCGTGTCAGTGGCGTGGAGCATGACGTGGTGCTCGGCCGACAGGCCTTCGCCGAATGTGAAGAGCTGGGCAGCAGCACCGTTATATGTGAATGATTGTGTCATCGTGTGTATCGTCTTTAACTCCTTTAACTCCCTTAACTCCTTTAACTCCATAACTTGCGAAAGTTGAGTCTGTGGATGATGTCTGGTTCAGCGACTGCATGAATGCCTCAGCCTGACTGAGCGTGTCGGCCTTGCCCACATCCATCAGTCGCAGGTCATCCTTCAGCAGGCCTACGATGCGTGAGCGGTGGCACACGCTGAGGTAGAAGTCGATGATGGAGAAGCGCTCGGGGAAACGCTCCATGAGCGGCAGCAGTCGCGGTGAGAAGCTGTGTATGCCCGAGAAGGCCAGCCTGACAAGCGGATCGCCATGCTGTGAGAGGCCTGTGCGCCGCACGTACTCGTATGGGCTGCGCACTTCGCCGGTGGCAGTGTTTGTCCAGCCCATGAGGCGCATGGCGTGGTCGAAGAGCAGGTAACGCTGCGTGGGCCGCTGGCTGACCAGCAGCACGGCGTCCTCGTCGGACAGGTGCTGGCGCAGCATCCAGGCATAGTCCACGTTGTCCAGTATGTCGACGTTGTGTATGAGTATGGGGTCGTCGGGGCTGAACAGGGCTGCGGCATGGCGCAGTGCACCGCCGGTGTCGAGCAGCTGCTGTCGCTCGTCGCTGATGCGCACATAGGACGCATAGTCGCTGACGGCAATATGGTCCGTCAGCTGCTGGGCAAAGTGGTGAACGTTGACCACGAGGCGCGAAAAGCCCTGGCTGAGCAGACGGCGGGCCACCACGTCGATGAGGGGCATGCCGCCCACAGGCACCAACGCCTTGGGCATCGTGTCGGTGAGGGGGCGCAGCCGGGTGCCCAGCCCGGCGGCCAGAATCATGGCTTGCTTCATGAGCGGATTGCTTGTATTTGGTGTGCAAAAGTACAAAAAAAAACGATAAACATGCAAGTTTATTCTATAAAAAGCTGAAATAGCAAAGAAAAAAGCACTCGTTTCTTTGCCATATCGAAAAAAAACCGTACTTTTGTGGCTGAAAACATTATTAATCTATTATAAACAAGCAAAAAGCATCAAGACAATGGCAAAGATTGTAACACTTGGCGAGATTATGCTTCGCCTGTCGCCCCAGGGCAACGACCGTTTTATACAGAGTGAGAGCTTCCGCATCATCCCCGGCGGCGGCGAGGCCAATGTGGCCATCTCGGTAGCCAACTACGGCCACGAGGCTTACTTCGTGAGCAAGCTGCCGAAGCACGAGATAGGCCAGATAGCCGTTAACGCGCTGCGCCGCTACGGTGTGAACACCGAGTTCGTGGCTCGCGGCGGCGACCGTGTGGGCCTGTACTATGCCGAGACGGGAGCCTCGATGCGCCCCTCGAAGGTCATCTACGACCGCGCTCACTCCGCCATCGCCGAGGCTACACCCGAGGATTTCGACTTCGACAAGGTGATGGAGGGTGCACAGTGGTTCCACTGGAGCGGCATCACCCCCGCCATCAGCGACAAGGCTGCCGAGCTGACACGTCTGGCCTGCGAGGCTGCCAAGCGCCACGGGGTCACCGTCAGCGTTGACCTGAACTTCCGCAAGAAGCTGTGGACCAGCGAGAAGGCCATCAGCATCATGCGCCCGCTGATGAAGTATGTCGACGTGTGCATTGGTAACGAAGAGGATGCTGAGCTGTGCCTGGGCTTCAAGCCCGATGCCGACGTGGAAGGCGGACAGACCGACGCTGCCGGCTACGAGGGCATCTTCAAGCAGATGATGAAGGAGTTCGGATTCAAGTTTGTGGTCAGCACGCTGCGCGAGAGCTACAGCGCCACCTTCAATGGATGGAAGGCCCTCATCTATGACGGCAAGGAATTCTACCAGTCGAAGCGTTACGAGATCAACCCCATCATCGACCGTGTGGGTGGCGGCGACTCGTTCTCGGGCGGACTCATCCACGGCCTGCTGACGAAGAAGACGCAGGGCGAGGCACTGGAGTTTGCAGTGGCAGCATCGGCACTGAAGCACACCATCAACGGCGACTTCAACCTGGTGACCGCCGACGAGGTGGAGGCACTGGCCGGAGGCAATGCCAACGGACGCGTGCAGCGCTGATTTGCAGCCCCTAATAGGGGGTTGGGGTCTGAACAAGCGCAGACGGCCAACCCTCTTATATTTACTAAAAACATGATAATGGGGTTTGTATTTCCGCTTGTTCAGACCCCCAACCCCCTAACTTAGGGGGCTTTGACAATGTCAAAATTCGACAAGATAGCCGTACTGAAGAAGATCGGCGACACGGGTATGGTCCCCGTGTTCTACAACAAAGACCTGGAGACGTGTAAGAATGTGGTGAAAGCCTGCTACGAGGGCGGCGTGCGCGCATTCGAGTTTACTAACCGCGGCGACTTCGCCCAGGAGGTGTTCGGCGAGCTGGTGAAGTGGGCCGACAAGGAGTGCCCCGAGCTGGCACTGGGCATCGGCAGCGTGGTCGACGCTCCCACGGCTGCCATGTACATTCAGCTGGGTGCCTGCTTCGTGGTGGGACCGCTGTTCAACCCCGACATCGCTCCCGTCTGCAACCGTCGTCTCATCCCCTACTGCCCTGGCTGCATGACCGTCAGCGAGATTGGCAAGGCACAGGAGCTGGGCTGCGACCTGACGAAGGTGTTCCCCGGCGATGTCGTAGGCCCGAACATGGTGAAGGGACTGAAGGCACCCATGCCTTGGTCGAAGATCATGGTCACCGGCGGCGTGTCGCCCGACGAGGAGAACCTCACGAAGTGGTTCAAGGCCGGCGTCTTCTGCGTGGGCATGGGCTCGAAGCTCTTCCCCAGCGACAAGGTGAAGGCCGGCGACTGGCAGTACGTCACCGACAAGTGCAAGGAGGCACTGGGCTATGTGGCTAAGGCTCGCGTGTAAATAAGAAACTCAACTTTCGCTAGTTGGGGAGTTAAAGGAGTTAAAG
>DGHX01000125.1:0-168 GCA_002392835.1 Prevotella sp. UBA3837
ATAGCAGAATCATATCAGATGAGATGTGTATAAAGGGTAGTACAAGGGAGGGGAGCGGCTACCGCCTTGCCCGCCGCTTGGAACTCCGTAGGCACTCCCCTCCCTTGTAGGGGAGCGGCTACCGCCTTGCCCGCCGCGTGGGTCCCCGTAGGCACTCCCCTCCCTTGT
>DGHX01000125.1:302-1208 GCA_002392835.1 Prevotella sp. UBA3837
TTAATCATACCAAGTTATTTTTTAATGGTTACTAAAGGAGTTCTTCGCAAGCGAAACGAGCAAGCTCGAGCGAAAGACGATAGACTCTATCCTTGTTTTTTCCTTCAGAGGAGGAATCTTGGAGGAGTCTCGGAGCAGCAAGACTATCGTCTTTCGCTCGAGCTTGCTCGCTTCGCTTGCGAAGAACTCCTTTAACTCCTTTAACTCCTTTAACTCCCCAACTTGCGAAACTTGAATTGCCTAACATTTTGGCTCAGGGCTCGGGATCCCCGTCCCTCAGAAGGGTGGCTCGCTGTGGAAGGTGAGGGGCTGTCCGGTGAGGGGGTGGCTGAAGCTGAGGTCGGCGGCGTGGAGCATCAGCCGCGGGCCGTCGGCATGGCCGTAGAGGCGGTCGCCGACGATGGGTGTGGCCAGCCCCTCGGCGTGGGCACAGTGCATGCGCAGCTGGTGGGTGCGGCCGGTGAGGGGTGTCAGGGCGATGCGGGTGCGGCCCTGGCCGTCGTGCCCCAGCACCTCATAGCGGGTGACGGCCTCGCGCCCATGCTCGTGGTCCACCACCTGTCGCGGACGGTCCAGGGGGTCGGGGCGCAGGGGCAGGCTGATGGTGCCGCTGCCGCTGACGGTGCCGCTGAGCAGCGCCACATAGCGCTTGTGCACCGTGCGCTGCAGGAACTGGCGCTGCAGCGCATGATAGGCCTCGGCCGTCAGAGCCACCACCAGCAGGCCGCTGGTGTCCTGGTCCAGGCGGTGCACCATCCACACCTCGCCATACTGGCGCCGCAGCAGGCTCTCCACGCTCTCCTCGCCCGTCAGTCCCGGCACCGAGAGCAAGCCAGAGGGCTTTGTGAGGACAAGGAAAGACCCAACGGACCCACCCCCGGCCCCTCCCTGAAAGGAGAGGGGAGT
>DGHX01000125.1:1308-8181 GCA_002392835.1 Prevotella sp. UBA3837
ACTCCCCTCTCCTTTCAGGGAGGGGTCGGGGGTGGGTCTGCTGGGGGTGAGGCTACTTATCATCCACTCCAGAATGGGCTTGCACTTCCCTCGGCAGGCGGGGTAGTAGTGGCCGTGGTGGCGCACCTCGACTCGCGGCGACGGCCCCTGCCAGAACTCGGCCATGGCCAGCGGGCGCAGGCGATGCTGATAGGCATGCTGCAGCAGCTTCGGCGCACAGCACTCACCGGCTCCGGCGGGCGGTGTGTGCTGCGGCGTATGGGCGAAGATGTCGGTCAGCGTGCGCTGCTCGCCGCGGTCGTTGAGCATCACGAAGTGGTCGAACAGCCAGCGCTGCAGGGCGTCGCTGCGGCGGCTGCGCTCGGCCTTCAGGGTGCTGATGGCCTCGTCAAGGGGCTTCAGCACCGCCTCGGCAAGGGCTGTCTGCTCCTGCCAGCGGTGTTTCAGCCGGCGCAGCTCCGCCTTCTGGTATTGGCTCTCACGGACCAGGGCCTCATCATCATGGCCGCTGGTCTGGCGTAGCGCGTCACGACGTTCTTTCGCCTCGCCCATCAGCCGCCGGTATTCGGCAATCTCGGCCTCGCCCTGCCGGCGCAGCCGCTGCAGCTCGGCCTGAGCCTGTCGGCGCTCCGTGGCCTGCTCCAGACTGGCTATCTGCCTGTTGATGAGCGTGATGGCGCCCTCCTCGCGCTTGAAATAGCCGTCGGGCTGCAGGTAGTCGAACACGGCGGGCACAAACCACGGCCAGTCCTCGCGGCCCCCCAGCTGTCCGCTGTAGGCAGCCAGGAATCCCACACGGCCGTCGGCCCTCTGGCAAACCAGCACGCCGAGCATCTTGCCCGCCATCACCTCGTCGTGCAGCGGGCTTTGCTCCAAGTGCCGGCACACCTCCTGGGCCGCCATCAGGCACAGCGGGTGCGGCTCGTAGCTGAAGGGGTTGTTCAGCTGCGTGGGCAGCGGCAGGTTGCTGCTGAGTTCGTGGAAAGCATTCGTCGTCATCATGGCTGTTGTGTGCAAAAGGCCGTCAAAGGTACGAAAAAAACGCGGCAAAGCGGCGAAAAACAGGTTAAAAAAAGAGAAAACGCAGAAAAAGTTTGGCTCTTTCAATGAATTGCAGTAACTTTGTGCCAAATTGCCGGAATAGTGAAATGACGGAAGAACGAACTAATCATCAACAATAGCAATGAAGAAACTGTTCACACTTGTGTTGCTGACCCTTGTGGCCGTGGTGCCCGTCAGCGCAAAGAAGAAAGTACAGAAACAGCAGAGCGACCGCGAGTACTGGGTGGAGCAGGCCTGGAAGATGGCCCAGCCGGTGCTGGAGAACATGGCCAAGGGCGAGCTGCAGAAGAACATGCAGACGGAGTTCAGCCCCTCCTTTGACAACCGCAACCGCAAGGTGGTGTACATGGAGACCTTCGGCCGTCTGATGGCAGGCATAGCACCGTGGCTGAGCCTGTATCCTGACAGCCTCACCCCCGCGGAAGGGACTGCCGACGAGGCTGCCAAGGTGCGCCAGCTGCGCCAGTGGGCCCTGGCCAGCTACAAGAACAGCGTTGACCCTGAAAGCCCCGACTACCTGGTCTGGGGAGCCGCAGGGCAGAACCTGGTCGACGCAGCCTACATAGCCGAGTCGTTCATACGCGCCTACGACGCCCTGTGGCTGCCACTGGACACGCTCACCAAGCAGCGCTACATCGCTGAGTTCAAGAAGCTGCGGCGCATAGAGCCCCCCTACACCAACTGGTTCCTCTTCTCGAGCACCATCGAGAGCTTCATAGCCAAGGCCGCCGGGCTACGCGAATACGACGACTACCGCGTGATGACCACCATACGCAAGGTGGAGGAGTGGTACGTGGGCGACGGATGGTATGCCGACGGACCCGTCTTCGCCTTCGACTACTACTCGAGCTACGTCTTCCACGCCATGTACCTTGAGACGCTGCAGAACATGATTGACGCACGGGCGAACACCCGCCTGGAGTACAAGAAATACTACGACCGCGCACTGAAGCGGGCACAGAAGTTCAGCATCATCCTCGAGCGCTTCATCTCGCCCGAGGGCACCTTCCCCGTCTTCGGCCGCAGCATTCCCTACCGCATGGCCGCCCTGCAGCCGCTGGCCATGATGGCCTGGAAGCAGACGCTGCCCAAGGAACTGGCCAACGGACAGGTGCGCGCCGCACTCACCGCAGCCATGCACCGCATGTACGACCAGCAGCAAAACTACAACGAGGGCGGATTCCTCACCATCGGCTTCTGCGGACACCAGCCCGACGTGGCCGACTGGTACACCAACAACGGGTCGCTCTACATGACCAGTCTCTCGCTCATGCCTCTCGGACTGCCTGCCGACCACGACTTCTGGACCTGCCCCGCCGAGCCCTGGACTCAGGTGAAGGCATGGGGCGGACAGCCCTTCCCCAAGGACCATCGCTGGGCCGACGACATTCAGACCCGCGACCGCTGGTGATGTACCTTTCGTAAGGTAGGGAGTTAAAGGAGTTAAAGGGAGTTAGAGGGAGTTCTTCGCAAGCGAAGCGAGCAAGCTCGAGCGAAAGGACAATAGTTCTTTCCCAATAATCTTCACTCCTTGGCCGAATCGAGGAGAAAAAGGTATCGTCCTTTGACTCCCTTTAACTCCCCCCTAACTCCCTTTAACTCCCCCCTAACTCCCTTAAACTCCCAAAGATATCAAGTACCACAGATGTTACAGATTTACAAGCGAATACAGCCGTTTTGCGGCGATTTTAAAAGGATAGGACAGATGGTGCCGGCCATTCTGCTCCTCTTGCCGCTGATGCTCTGTGCGGCCTGCGGCGACGACGACCCGGCCGACGAGCCGACGGTCGTCACGCCCGAACCCTCCACACCCACCGACGAGCCGAAACCCGACGAGCCAAAGCCCGGCGACGGCGACGAGGTGACCCGCTTCGTGGGCGGCGACCTGTCGATGCTCACCCAGTATGAGGGCCAGCACGCTCAGTACCTCGACAAGAGCGGCAAGAGCATTCCCGACCTGCTCGACTTCGTCAAGGAGCAGGGGTGGAACACCGTCCGCCTACGGCTCTTCGTCGACCCCTCACACAGCGGCGACAAGGCCGTGTGCCAGGACCTCGGCTACGTGAAGGCCCTCGCCCGCCGCGTGAAGGACGCAGGCCTGCACGTCATGCTCGACTTCCACTACAGCGACACCTGGGCCGACCCCGGCAAGCAGTGGACACCCGCCGCATGGGCCACGATGGACGACGCACAGCTGGCCACACAGCTATACGACTACACCCGCGACTGCCTGCAGCAGCTGACGGCCGCCGGCGCCACGCCCGACTTCATACAGACGGGCAACGAAATCAGCTACGGCATGCTCTGGGGCACCGAGGCCGCCGTGGCCTCGAAGCAGACCAACCGCTGCTACACCAACAGCCCACAGGCACACTGGGACCGCTTCTTCCTCCTCCTCGGACAGGCCACGCGAGCCTGCCGCGAGGTGTGCCCACAGGCGAAGATCATCATTCACAGCGAGCGGACACCCAAGCCCGACGTGCTCACCGACTACTATGACCGGCTGCGCAAGGCGAACATCGACTACGACGTCATCGGGCTCTCATACTACCCCTACTTCCACGGCAAGCTCGACGTGCTGGAGAAGGCCCTCACGCAGCTCGTGGCAAAGGACTACGGCAAGACCATACAGATAGTGGAGACCGGCTACCCATGGAAGTGGGAGGTGCCCGGCACCACCGTCGACTACAGCGCCACATACCCCTACAGCAACGCCGGACAGCGGCAATATACCGCCGACCTCATCAGCCTGCTGAAGCGCTTCCCGCAGGTGACGGGACTCAGCTGGTGGTATGCCGAGGCCAACGCCCGCGGATGCACCGGCAGCCTGAGCAACGGCTGGTACAACGCATCGCTCTTCGACAACGAGACGGGGCGCGCACTCAATGCGCTATATGAGCTGAAGAGCTTTATGTAAGTATCTAATAACACATTAACTATTATTAATTATGAAGAAAATCTTTACGCTTATCGCAGCCGCCGTGTTCAGCGTCACGGCCACTGCACAGAACTACCGCCACTGGAACTTCACCCACTGGAGCAGCTCAACCATCGAGAACCTGCGTGCCGACGCAGCAGCCAGCTCAACCGAAGGTTGGAGTGACATCGAGAAGAAAGCCGACGCTGGCGAGGGCAAGGTAGCCCCCGATGCCACTGCCGGCAAATGCTACTGGTACACCGGCAACGGAGGCGAGCTGAAGGCCAACGGCTTCACCATACAGGAGTTGCAGGGCCTCAACTTCGGCGACAGCTACGGCAACAACCGCTCGCTGGCCATCGCCATCGACTATCCATCGACCACACTCGGCGAATATGCCGGAGGGCAGTACCTCTGGCTCGGAGGAGGCGGTAAGAACATGGTGTGCTTCACCATACCCAACGTGCGCGTGGGACAGAAAATCACCATGGTCGTAGAGAGCCACAAGCCCAGCGAAGCCCGTGGCGTGGAGCTGTATGTGGGCAGCATCGCCGCTGACAACAAGATTGGCGAGAGCTTCAAGCCCACCACACAGGACACCTACACCTGGCAGGACTGGGAGCTGCCCGCTGCCGGCACGCTGAACGACGACGGCGAGACCGTCGACGTCATTGTGTACAACACCAGCGGTTGCCACATCTACGACCTGGAGGTGGGCGACAACTCGGAGAAGGCCAAGGTGGCCTACCTCTACGGAGGCGACGTGGACAGCGACCTGGCATGGGCCTTCCTGCAGGGCAGCGACCAGTATGACGCCACGCCCGTGGAGGCTACCGCCACGCTCGACTTCGACGCCATCACCGCCTACGACGCCATCGTCATCAGCTCCACCGTCAGCGACGCAGCAGCACTGGCACGACTGAAGGAGCTGCAGCCCTTCGTGCCCACACTAAGCCTCAACCCCGCAGTCTACGCAGCATGGGGCTACGGCTCGCTCGTCACTGCCGAGACGCAGGGCATAGAGCTGAAGAACCCGAACCACGCCCTGTTCCGCAACCTTGAAGTGCTGGTCAACGACGAGACTGGCTCGGCCGCCATCGCCATCACCAACGGCGACACCTACCAGGCCGTCAGCCTCGGCGGGCTCTTCGCTGGCGACGACGTGCTGGGAACCGTCATCGGCACCGACGACGTGGCCATACACATGCACAACGCCAACCGCAACGCATACCTCTACCTGCCAGCCTTCACGCAGGACGAGATAGCCAACATCGTTGACCCCACCATCCTGGAGAACGCCGTCGTCGTGGTGGCTGCCACCAAGGCCAAGGTGAGCCAGGCCGCCAAGCCCGCCATCAAGCTCACCTATAAGGACCGCCAGACCATCGTCAGCCTGAGCAGCTCGCTCAGCGGAGCACAGGTCTTCTACACCCTCGACGGCACCACGCCCACCCTGGCTTCGACGCTCTACACCGAGCCCATCACCGTCACCACCGAGGGCGTAACGGTGAAGGCCGTGGCACTGGCCGACGGATACCTGATGAGCGACGTGGCCGAGCAGGCCATCGACCTGAAGAGCCAGGTGCCCGCACCCGCCATCGCCGTGAGCAAGCAGAGCGGCAGCAGCACCGTCACCATCAGCTGCCCGCTCGACGGAGCCACCATCTACTACAACTACAGCGGAGCCAACACCACCAATGCATCGGCCAAGTACACCGAGCCCATCAGCGTCACCCAGCTGGGACGTAAGGTCTACGCCTTCGCACAGGCCGACGGATACGTCGACTCAGAGCTGGCCGAGCAGACCGTTGCCGTGGACGACGCCAAGGTGCGCATCGACCTGCTGGCACACATGGACGCCAACAAGGACGTCTACTTCGCCAAGGGCGACCAGAACAAGTCGACCGTGAGCTACTTCTTCTCATGGGGTAAGGACAAGGCCGCATACCCCTACTACAACACCGAGGAGGGCGTCACCGAGGAGACCGTTGTCGACCCCGAGACCGGCGCAGAGAACATCGTGAAGCACTACAGCATCCTCAACGACGAGGAAGAGGTGGACTTCGAGAACGGATGGGCCGTGCGCTCGCGCGGACAGCTCAGCATGTGGGAGAGCGGCGACTTCAAGCAGGACATCGGCGACAGCAACTACCGCAACCCCGCAACCGTGGAGGACGTGAACGCCGACTTCCCCATCACCAACAACTTCATCACCCTGGCCGACAAGAACACCACGCCCAGCGACGCCAGCTTCCCCTACAACGCCTACATCTTCACCACGCAGAAGTTCAAGGGACCCTTCGACATCGTGGCTAACATAGGCAACGGCGCCGGAGAAGAGAGCCGACTCGACATCGTGCTGCAGGTGGCCACCGACGGCAATCAGGTCGACAGCCAGTGGCAGGTGCTCGGCGACACCATACAGATCATCAACGGCCGCCGACTCATACACAACATCACACGCAGCTACGAGGGCACCGACGAGGTTTACGTGCGCGCATACCTCGCTGCCAATAACTCAAAGGCACAGTTCTACGACATCTACATAGCCAACGAGGGCGAGCTCTCGAAGCAGCGCCAGCAGGAGTACACAGGCATCAGCGACGCACAAAGCTCAGACCTCAAGCCTCAGACGTCAAGCCTGTACGACCTGCAGGGCCGTCGGCTGCAGACGCTGCCGCAGCGTGGACTGTACATCAAGAACGGACGTAAGTATATTGTAAAATAAAACGATGAGAAAAAACTTTGTTGAAGAACTGCGCTGGCGCGGAATGCTGGCGCAGATGATGCCCGGAACGGAGGAACTGCTCCAGAAGGAGATGGTCACCGCATACCTGGGCACCGACCCCACCGCCGACTCACTGCACATTGGCCACCTCTGTGGCATCATGATG
>DGHX01000125.1:8368-9474 GCA_002392835.1 Prevotella sp. UBA3837
CAGGTGGCCAAGTTCCTCGACTTCGGACCGGCCCCCCTTTCGTCCCCCGAGGGGGACACTTCAGACCCCTCCCAGAATAGCAAGTCTGACGTAGCCCCCTCGGGGGCCGAAGGGGGGGCCTACGCACTGATGGTGAACAACTACGACTGGATGAAGGACTTCACCTTCCTCGACTTCGCACGCGAGGTGGGCAAGCACATCACAGTGAACTACATGATGGCCAAGGAGAGCGTGCAGCAGCGACTGAACGGTACCGCACGCGACGGACTCTCCTTCACCGAGTTCACCTACCAGCTGCTGCAGGGATACGACTTCCTCTACCTCTACCAGCACTACGGCGTGAAGCTGCAGCTGGGCGGCAACGACCAGTGGGGCAACATGACCACCGGCACCGAGCTCATACGGCGCACGCTGGGCAACGAAGTGGAGACCTTCGCACTCACCTGCCCGCTCATCACCAAGAGCGACGGAAAGAAGTTCGGAAAGACCGAGAGCGGAAACATCTGGCTCGACCCAAAGCGCACCACGCCTTATAAGTTCTACCAGTTCTGGCTGAACGTCAGCGACGACGACGCCGAGCGCTACATCAAGATCTTCACATCGCTGGAGAAGGACGTCATCGACGCCCTCATCGACGAGCACAAGGCCGACCCAGGGCGCCGCGTGCTGCAGAAGCGGCTGGCAGAGGAGGTCACCGTCATGGTGCACTCGCGCGAGGCACTCGACGCTGCCATCGAGGCATCGAACATCCTCTTCGGAAAAGCCACAAAGGAAGCACTCGTCAAGCTCGACGAGCAGACCTTCCTCGACGTCTTCGACGGGGTGCCACAGTTCACCGTGCAGCGCGACCAGCTGGGACAGCCGGCCAGCGAGCTCTTCACCACAACGGCAAACGTCTTCAGCAGCAAGCGCGAGATTCGCGAGTTCCTCAAGAGCGGCGCACTCAGCCTGAACAAGGAGAAGCTCAGCGACGACCGTGCCATCACTGCCGACGACCTCATTGACGGCAAGTACCTCCTGGTGCAGCGCGGCAAGAAGAACTACTATTTAATAACCGTAATGTAAATCAGGCCCCAAAAGCCCCCCCCTTCGGCCCCCGAGGGGGC
>DGHX01000140.1:0-1715 GCA_002392835.1 Prevotella sp. UBA3837
TATGAGCTGAGAGTGGTGGATGGTCAGGGCAAGACGGTGGAAACGGCCAAGGCACGCCCCTGGAACGATGCCTGTCTGCGCATTCCGCTGCAGCGTCCGGCCAACGACGGAATGGCTTTCTATTCGCCCAACGACTGTTCTATCGGCGACATCGACGGCGACGGAGAGATGGAACTGTTCCTGAAATGGGACCCTTCCAACGCTCACGACAACTCACATCGTGGCATCACCGGTTCGGTCTATATTGATTGCCTGAAGCTCGACGGCACCTTGGTGTGGCGAGTCAACCTCGGCCCGAACATCCGTGCAGGCGCTCACTACACGCAATTCTTGGTCTACGACTTCGATGGCGACGGTTCGGCCGAGCTGATGTGCAAGACGTCGGCCGGTTCTCTGGATGCCAAGGGCAACTATGTGTCTAAAGCCGCCACCGATCCGACGATTCTTCAGTCTACAGACAACCAGAAGCTCTATCGCGAGGACAGCGGACACATCCTGCAGGGACCTGAATATGTGACGGTGTTCAGTGGAAAAGACGGCCACGCCATCCACACAACATGGTACAATCCCGACCGTTCTTTCGGCGTCAATGCGAAGAATCCGCAGCCCGAATATACAGCCGAATGGGGCGACAGAAGCGGAAACCGTGGCGAGCGCTATCTGGCTGCCGTGGCCAGTCTCGACGGAACACACCATTCGGCAGTGTTCTGTCGCGGCTACTACACGAAGGCATTCATCTGGGCCGTCGACTTCGATGGGCGTCAGCTGCGTCATCGCTGGCTCCACGCCTCGATGAGCAACACCGATGTGGTTCATTATGATGCACAATGGAAAAAGACTGAAAGGACCTATCATTCAAGTACTTCGGGCGAGGAGCGCTACACGATGCACGGCAATGGCAACCACAATCTCTGCGTGGCCGATGTGGATGGCGACGGCAAGGACGAGATTCTGTGGGGCTCGGCAGCGCTCGATGACGACGGACAACTGCTGTATAGCGTGGGCTATGGCCACGGCGACGCCATCCATCTGGGCACATTTATCCCTGACAGAAAAGGACTGCAGGTGTTTGATGTCCACGAAAACCGCGGTCCGTTCTCGTGGGACCTCCACGATGCCGCCACAGGTGAGGTGCTGCTCAAAGGCGGACACATCGGCATCGACAATGGGCGCGGAATGTGCGGTTTTCTGGTTCCCGACTGCGAGGAGGCCGTCTTCTACTCCATCGACGAGCAACAGCCGCGCAGTGCGAAGACAGGTCAGATGGTCAGGAACAGCAGGCAGAGCATCAATTTCCGCATCTACTGGGACGGCGACCTGCAGGAAGAACTCAACGACGGCGGTTTCCGACGTCCTTATAGCATCACAAAACTCATCGCAGAAGAAGAGCCCACAGTGCTCGCAACCTTCGAAGGACGCAGCATCAACGGCACAAAACAGAACCCTAATCTGCAGTGCGACCTCATCGGTGACTGGCGCGAAGAGTTCATTCTCAGTGACGCTGAGAACCTCTATCTCTACACCACCACCATCCCGACTGACTATGTAGTCCCCTGTCTGCTGACAGACCCCATCTACCGCCTCTCCATTGCCTGGCAGCAAACCAGCTATAACCAGCCCCCGCACATCGGATATTACCTTCCCGGCACAGCAAAACGCATCGAAAACGAATAGCTGGTTTCAACAACGGATATTATTTATTACGACAACGAATA
>DGHX01000140.1:1773-4845 GCA_002392835.1 Prevotella sp. UBA3837
AATATTATTTATTACGACAACGAATTTGACGAATGATACGAAATGACTTTGCGGCTGATATTGGTTTTAATCCACAGCTAAGCAAAAGAATTTCGTATCATTCGTCAAATTCGTTGTTGAAAGAAAACAAATTCGTTGTAGAAAAATAAAAAATTCGTTGTTGAAATATATCAAATTCGTTGTAAAGAATAAACGTTCATTCGTGTATGTCAGTGTTGCCATTGTGCCTTTACGCTGTGGAGCATGATGGCGCTTGCCCCCACCGATCCGGTGTGTTGGAGTCCGAGACCATAGGCTGTGGTGGGCGGAATGTGACAACTGAGGTTCACCTCTTTGGCCAGCGTGCTTTCGCGTTGTGGCGTCGTGGTGCTCACATAAGCGCAGAGCTGTCCATCTGATGTCCACAGACGGACGGTACAGTCTGGCAGGAAGCAGGTAGTGGAAACTGGTTCTGTGAGCGCCTCTCCCCTACCCTCTTCGAAGCGCATCAGCATCATGTCGACGGCATTGGCGTGTTTCGTGGTGCGGATGATGCGAAGCCCGTAGCCCGAGCGCGTCGTGGCATCGTAGTGGATATAGAGGTCAAGGTATTGGTCGGTGGCACTGCCGAAACCTTGTCCGGCCGTCTTTCCCGGGTCCATGCGCCAGGTGACCGACATGGTTGTAGACTGCGGCATTGCCGCAGTTTGCTCAACGGGAGAGGAAAGGCTTTGTGAGAGCTGGGCGCGGGTGGGAGTATAGAGCAGCCGGGCGCCTTTTTCCTTTTGCAGAAGACCGGTTCCGCGGTGGCCGTCGATGCCGCTTCCGTAGAACCAGCTGTCGGCGTTTGGCTGCCACGGCTGACGGTCGGTGTCGGCGGGTTTATAGCCGTCGAGCGTCCAGAGCCCCTCCCCTATCGCTGGCTGCGGCTCCGTCGGGAAGTTTTGGAAATCGGTTTCCAAAACGTATGGCATCGACACATCCTTTTCCTTTATCTTTTTCCTGTAGATGGAAGTGACGGCTTCGCCGCCGTTGCTCCTCACATGCTTTGGCTCCAGCCGCACCATTATGTAGTGGCCGGCGTCGCCGGGCTGCAGGCGATATGTGGTCTCTGGCTTGTCCATGCGACTGACCGCCACGGGAAGGGCGTTGTTTCCCTTCTTGTCAGTGCACCGGTACCATGTGACGAGACTGTGGTCGTCGCGACCGTCGAGCTGCAGTTCATAGTCGACGGCAAGCAGTCCTTGTCCAGCGTTTCTGACGACCGGCTGGCGCAAAACCGCCGGTGCCGGCAGCAGCGTGGGACGTATAAATATGGCTGCAGCAGCTTTCAGGCCGTTCTCAGCCGTTTTCTCCACGAGTTGGGTCTGTAGTGTGTCCGTGGGGTTTTTAGCGTCATACGACGGCCCTGAGGCGGTTTTCAGCAGTCGGTCGCCCAATGTGTAGTAGCTGAGCGTATAGTTAAGGGTGGAGTCGCCGATGATATGGGTTTCCTGTGGCGACAGTTCGGCGTGGATGGCGAGCTGGTCGAGCAGGGTGAAGAGCTCGTCCGTGGAGGCGGTGTTCAGTTGGTCGAAGCGTTCCTTCCATGGGTTCTCGGGCAGCTGCACGGTGTTTTCGGGCGCTGCTGCCGCCATGCTGAAGGGCTTATCGTTCAAGGTGAGGGCCTGTTCATAACAGCGCAAGGTGGCCGAAGGGTAGGGCGTCCAGGCGATGGACAGCAAGTCGGGGCTGGCCGTATGGAAACGGCAGCGCGCAAGAATGAGGGGAGAGGTGACCTTGGTGAAGAACTGGCGGGCGGACTGCTGCGGTGCCGCAGTGTATTGGACGGGAGATGAAGGTGCCGAAGTGAGGAGATGGAAGTCGCTGTCGAGCATGATGGCGCCGGCGCGACTGGTCATGTAGAAGGGCTTGCTGCTGTGGAACACGAACTCACATTGTCGATAGAGGGCGCGACCTTCGAGTGCATCGTCGGTGCTTTCGAAGTGGCAGCGGGTGAAGATGGTGCGTTTGCCGCCGTTGAGTGGACAGGTGTTCAGGCGCGATATGAAGCGGCAGTTGTCCGCCGTCAGGAAGTCGCCGTCGGCAAAGGCCAGTTGTGCCTGCGTGATGGCGTCGGCGCGACGCGGCCGGTTTTGTGTGGTGTCGCGCGGATAGACAAGGTCTACGTTGCAGTAGTTGCCCAGCGTGAGGTTTTCCAGTTGCAGTCCGTCGCCATGGAAGCTCAGCATGGTGAAGTTGCCCACGGCGCCTTGCGTCTGTCCGCGGTTCACAGCGAGCACCACATCCTGCGGGTTTTCCGAGAGGCCGATGATCTGCAGCCACGGACAGTTGACTGTCATGGCGATGGGCGGCCGGTTGTTCTGGCCCTCGCGAACGGCAGGGTCGTCGGGGTTGTCGAGCCAGTAGACGGCCGGTTTCAGGTAGATGGTCATGCGGTCCGACGGCGAAGTGCCGGGGGAGAGATGGGCGATGGCCTCCTGAAAGGTGGTGAAGATGAAAGGTGACGACGACAGCTGCTGAGGGGTGGCCGATGGGTCTACGAGCAGGGCTTTGGGGCCGAGGGCTGGGGGAGCAGAGGCGGTGCCTCTGCCTACGCTGAGCCCTGGGGAGGGAGAGGCGGAAGAAGAAGAGGGCTGGGCTGCCGACGGTGAGAGGCACCAGCAGCAGACCAGCAGGACGAAGGCGGCGTAGCGGCGCTTCATTTGAAGATGTATTCCTTGATGCCTCCCTTGTTGTTCTTCTCGAAGAGCTGGCGCATGGCCGCACGGATGGTGTTGCGCTTGTTGCGCTCAGTGGGCGTCAGGGCGCTGTCGGGTTCGTCGATGGGCAGCACGCGATAGTTGTGGCGGTTGCCGGTGTCTGCCGGACGGCTCACCCAGTAGATGCTGTAGCCGCTGTGCGAGAGCACCGTCGTGCTGTCGTTCTTGGTGAACTCCATGCGCACCATGTAGCCGCCGTAGGTGTTGGGTTTCGACTGGTTGCTGATGAAGTTGCCCAGCGAATAGGCCACCAGGTTGCGGCCGCCGTTGAGCAGTTCGAGCGGCTGTGCCACGTGGGGATGGCCGCCGATGACGTGGTCGACGCCATGGT
>DGHX01000060.1 GCA_002392835.1 Prevotella sp. UBA3837
GGGTAAGACGGTGGAAACGGCCAAGGCACGCCCCTGGAACGATGCCTGTCTGCGCATTCCGCTGCAGCGTCCGGCCAACGACGGAATGGCTTTCTATTCGCCCAACGACTGTTCCATCGGCGACATCGACGGAGACGGAGAGATGGAACTGTTCCTGAAATGGGATCCTTCCAACGCTCACGATAACTCACATCGTGGCATCACCGGTTCGGTATATATTGATTGTCTGAAGCTCGACGGCACCTTGGTGTGGCGAATCAACCTTGGCCCGAACATCCGTGCAGGCGCTCACTACACGCAATTCTTGGTCTACGACTTCGATGGCGACGGTTCGGCCGAGCTGATGTGCAAGACGTCGGCCGGTTCTCTGGACGCAAAGGGCAACTATGTGTCTAAAGCCGCCACCGATCAGACGATTCTTCAGTCTACAGACAACCAGAAGCTCTATCGCGAGGACAGCGGACACATCCTGCAGGGACCTGAATATGTGACGGTGTTCAGTGGAAAAGACGGCCACGCCATTCACACAACATGGTACAATCCTGACCGTTCTTTCGGCGTCAATGCGAAGAATCCGCAGCCCGAATATACAGCCGAATGGGGCGACAGAAGCGGAAACCGTGGCGAGCGCTATCTGGCTGCCGTGGCCAGTCTCGACGGAACGCACCACTCGGCAGTGTTCTGTCGCGGCTACTACACGAAGGCATTCATCTGGGCCGTCGACTTCGATGGCCATCAGCTGCGTCATCGCTGGCTCCACGCCTCGATGAGCAACACCGATGTGGTTCATTATGATGCACAATGGAAAAAGACTGAAAGTACCTATCATTCAAGTACTTCGGGCGAGGAGCGCTACACCATGCACGGCAATGGCAACCACAATCTCTGCGTGGCCGATGTGGATGGCGACGGCAAGGACGAGATTCTGTGGGGCTCGGCAGCGCTCGATGACGACGGACAACTGCTCTATAGCGTGGGCTATGGCCACGGCGACGCCATCCATCTGGGCACGTTTATCCCTGGCAGAAAAGGACTGCAGGTGTTTGATGTCCACGAAAACCGCGGTCCGTTCTCGTGGGACCTCCACGATGCCGCCACAGGTGAGGTGCTGCTCAAAGGCGGACACATCGGCATCGACAATGGGCGCGGCATGTGCGGTTTTCTGGTTCCCGACTGCGAAGAGTCCGTCTTCTACTCCATCGACGAGCAACAGCCGCGCAGTGCGAAGACAGGTCAGGTGGTCAGGAACAGCAGGCAGAGCATCAATTTCCGCATCTATTGGGACGGCGACCTGCAGGAAGAACTCAACGACGGCGGTTTCCGACGTCCTTACGCCATCACAAAACTCACTGCAGAAGAAGAGCCCACGGTGCTCGCAACCTTCGAAGGACGCAGCATTAACGGCACAAAACAGAATCCTAATCTGCAGTGCGACCTCATCGGTGACTGGCGCGAAGAGTTCATTCTCAGTGACGCTGAGAACCTCTATCTCTACACCACCACCATCCCTACTGACTATGTAGTCCCCTGTCTGTTGACAGACCCCATCTACCGCCTCTCCATTGCCTGGCAGCAAACCAGCTATAACCAACCTCCGCACATCGGATATTACCTTCCCGGCACTGCAAAACGCATCGAAAACGAATAGCTGGTTTCAACAACGAATACTATTTATTACGACAACGAATATTATTTATTACGACAACGAATTTGACGAATGATACGAAATGACTTTGCAGCTGATATTGGTTTTAATCCACAGCTAAGCAAAAGGATTTCGTATCATTCGTCAAATTCGTTGTTGAAAGAAAACAAATTCGTTGTAGAAAAATAAAAAATTCGTTGTAAAGAATAAACGTTCATTCGTGTATGTCAGTGTTGCCATTGTGCCTTTAAGCTGTGGAGCATGATGGCGCTTGCACCTACCGATCCGGTGTGTTGGAGTCCGAGACCATAGGCTGTGGTGGGCGGAATGTGACAACTGAGGTTCACCTCTTTGGCCAGCGTGCTTTCGCGTTGTGGCGTCGTGGTGCTCACATGAGCGCAGAGCTGTCCATCCGATGTCCACAGACGGACGGTACAGTCTGGCAGAAAGCAGGTGGTAGACACCGGTTCTGTGAGCGCCTCTCCCCTACCCTCTTCGAAGCGCATCAGCATCATGTCGACGGCATTGGCGTGTTTCGTGGTGCGGATGATGCGAAGACCATAGCCCGAGCGCGTCGTGGCATCGTAGTGGATGTAGAGGTCGAGGTATTGGTCGGTGGCGCTTCCGAAGCCCTGTCCGGCCGTCTTTCCCGGGTCCATGCGCCAGGTGACTGACATGGTTGTAGACTGCGGCAGTGCCGCAGTGTACTCAACGGAAGAGGAAGGGCTTTGTGACAGCTGGGCGCGGGTGGGAGTATAGAGCAGCCGGGCGCCTTTTTCCTTTTGCAGAAGACCGGTTCCGCGGTGACCGTCGATGCCGCTTCCGTAAAACCAGCTGTCGGCCATTGGCTGCCACGGCTGACGGTCGGTGTCGGCCGGTTTATAGCCGTCGAGCGTCCAGAGCCCCTCCCCTATCGCCGGCTGCGGCTCCGTCGGGAAGTTTTGGAAATCGGTTTCCAAAACGTATGGCATCGCCACATCCTTTTCCTTTATCTTTTTCCTGTAGATGGAAGTTACAGCTTTGCCGCCGTTGCTCCTCACATGCTTTGGCTCCAGCCGCACCATCATGTAGTGGCCGGCGTCGCCGGGCTGCAGGCGGTATGTGGTCTCTGGCTTGTCCATACGACTGACCGCCACGGGAAGGGCGTTGTTTCCCTTCTTGTCGGTGCACCGGTACCATGTGACGAGACTGTGGTCGTCGCGACCGTCGAGCTGCAGTTCATAGTCGACGGTTAGCAGTCCTTGTCCAGCATTTCTGACGACCGGTTGGCGCAAAACCGCCGGCGACGGCAGCAGCGTGGGACGTATAAATATGGCTGCAGCGGCTTTCAGTCCGTTCTCAGCCGTTTTCTCCACGAGTTGGGTCTGTAGTGTGTCCGTGGGGTTTTTAGCGTCATACGACGGCCCTGAGGCAGTTTTCAGCAGTCGGTCGCCCAATGTGTAGTAGCTGAGGGTGTAGCTGAGGGTGGAGTCGCCGATGATATGGGTTTCCTGTGGCGACAGTTCGGCGTGGATGGCGAGTTGGTCGAGCAGGGTGAAAAGCTCGTCCGTCGAGGCGGTGTTCAGTTGGTCGAAGCGTTCCTTCCATGGGTTCTCGGGCAGCTGCACGGTGTTTTCGGGCGCTGCTGCTGCCATGCTGAAGGGCTTATCGTTCAAGGTGAGGGCCTGTTCATAGCAGCGCAAGGTGGCCGAAGGGTAGGGCGTCCAGGCGATGGACAGTAAGTCGGGGCTGGCCGTATGGAAACGGCAGCGCGCAAGAATGAGGGGAGAGGTGACCTTGGTGAAGAACTGACGGGCCGACTGCTGCGGTGCAGCAGTGTACAGAACGGGGGAGGATGGGGGAGAAGTGAGAAGATGGAAGTCGCTGTCGAGCATGATGGCGCCGGCGCGACTGGTCATGTAGAAGGGCTTGCTGCTGTGGAACACGAACTCACATTGCCGATAGAGGGCGCGACCTTCGAGTGCATCGTCGGTGCTTTCGAAGTGGCAGCGGGTGAAGATGGTGCGTTTGCCGCCGTTGAGTGGACAGGTGTTCAGGCGCGATATGAAGCGGCAGTTCTCCGCCGTCAGGAAGTCGCCGTCGGCAAAGGCCAGCTGAGCCTGTGTGATGGCGTCGGCGCGACGTGGCCGGTTTTGTGTGGTGTCGCGCGGATAGACAAGGTCTACGTTGCAGTAGTTGCCCAGCGTAAGGTTTTCCAGGTGCAGTCCGTCGCCATGGAAGCTCAGCATGGTGAAGTTGCCCACGGCGCCTTGCGTCTGTCCGCGGTTCACAGCGAGCACCACATCCTGTGGGTTTTCCGAAAGGCCGATGATTTGCAGCCACGGACAGTTGACTGTCATGGCGATGGGCGGCCGGTTGTTCTGGCCCTCGCGAACGGCAGGGTCGTCGGGGTTGTCGAGCCAGTAGACGGCCGGCTCCAGGTAGATGGTCATGCGGTCCGACGGCGAAGTGCCGGGGGAGAGATGGGCGATGGCCTCCTGAAAGGTGGTGAAGATGTAGGGCGACGACGACAGCTGCTGAGGGGTGGCCGAGGGGTCTACGAGCAGGGCTTTGGGGCCGAGGACGGGGGGAGCAGAGGCGGTGCCTCTGCCTACGCTGAGCCCTGGGGAGGGAGAGGCGGAAGAAAAAAGGCGCTGGGCTACCGACGGTGAGAGGCACCAGCAGCAGACCAGCAGGGCGAAGGCGGCGTAGCGGCGCTTCATTTGAAGATGTATTCCTTGATGCCTCCCTTGTTGTTCTTCTCGAAGAGCTGGCGCATGGCCGCACGGATGGTGTTGCGCTTGGTGCGCTCAGTGGGCGTCAGGGCGCTGTCGGGTTCGTCGATGGGCAGCACCCGATAGTTGTGGCGGTTGCCGGTGT
>DGHX01000158.1 GCA_002392835.1 Prevotella sp. UBA3837
TCAGGATGTCGTTCTGAATGGTTCCGGCCATCTCCTCGAGCTGTGCGCCCTGCTCCAGTCCGGCCACGATGTAGAAAGCCAGGATGGGCAGCACGGCGCCGTTCATGGTCATCGAGACGGACATCTTGTTGAGGGGTATGCCCGAGAAGAGCACCTTCATGTTCTCCTCGTTGCAGATGCTCACGCCGGCCTTGCCCACATCGCCCACCACACGGGCGTTGTCGGGGTCGTAGCCACGGTGCGTGGGCAGGTCGAAGGCCACGGAGAGGCCCTTCTGTCCGCTGGCGAGGTTACGACGATAGAAGGCGTTGGACTCCTCGGCGGTGGAGAAGCCGGCATACTGGCGGATGGTCCACGGGCGGAACGGGTACATCATCGAGTACGGGCCGCGAAGATAGGGAGGAATACCGGCGGCGAAATCGAGGTGCTCCATGCCCTCGAGGTCTTCCTTGGTGTAGACAGGCTGGATATCAATCTGCTCGGGCGTGCGCCATGAAGCGGTGATGCCATTCTCCTGCTGCCACTGCTGGCCGTCTTTCTGTTCGATGCCAGCGTAGATATCTATGTTCTTAAAATCTTTTCTCATAATTAAGACCCCCTCCCCGCTCCCCCTATATGGGGGAGAGTAGAATGTTTTTGTGGGGAGGATTCTACATTTATTGTTTCTTTATTTCTATGTTTATCCAAGTAACCACTCCCTCCCTGTAGGGAGGGTTGGGGAGGGTCTTTATATCCCTAATTTCGCATTGTAGGCCCGCAGTGTTTCGAGCTGGTTAGACTTCACGTGTATGAAGTTCTCGATGCCGGCAGCCTTCAGGTCCTCCGAGCAGGCGGGTGCACCGGCCACTACGAACATGGCACGGCCGTCCAGGTACTTGAAGGCGGGGATGGCATACTCGGCATACTCATCGTCGCTGGAGCAGATGACCACGATGTCGGCCTTGGCCTCGAGGGCGGCGTCGACACCCTCCTCAACGGTCTTGAAGCCGAGGTTGTCCATCACCTTGTAGCCGGCGGCAGCGAGGAAGTTGCACGAGAACTGTGCACGGGCCTGGCGCATGGCCAGGTTGCCGATGGTGAGCATGAAGGCGATGGGCTGCTTCGGAGCCTTCTCGGTCTTCAGGCGCAGGGTCTCGAACTCTGAGGCCAGGCGCTCCTTGTTCAGGCGGGGCAGAGCCGGCTCTTCGGCGGCGTCGGCACCACAGCAGCAAGCGCTGGCTACGGGTTCCTTACCCTCGCTCTTCTCGGTGAAGTTGGGGAACTGGTTGGTGCCCAGTATGAACTCGCGGCGGGTGGCGGCAGCGGCGTGGCGCTTGTCGTTAGAGGCGTTCACGGCGTTGGTGATGCTGCCCTTCAGGGCTTCGCAGAGGAAGCCTCCGGCCTCCTCGACGGCCAGGAACAGTTTCCAGCCTTCCCTGGCAATGGCGTCGGTGAGGTGCTCTATGGTGTAGGAACCGCCGCTCACGTCGACCAGCTTGTCGAAGTGGGCCTCCTCCTTCAGCAGCAGCTGCTGGTTGCGGGCTATGCGCTCGGCAAACTCGCTGGGCTGCTCGTAAGGCTTGTCGAAGGGGGTGACGACGATGCTGTCGACATTGGCCAGGGCGGCCGACATGGTCTCCGTCTGCGAGCGCAGCAGGTTGACATAGCTGTCGAAGAGCGTCTGGTTGTACTCCGATGTATAGGCGCAGACATGCATCTGCGAGCAGGTGCACTTCAGGGCCTCGTCGCCCACGAACTGGCGCACGATCTGTGCCCAGAGCATGCGGGCGGCACGGAACTTGGCAATCTCCATGAAGTAGTTCTCCGAGACGCCCATGTTGAACTTGATGCGCTTGGCGGCATCGCAGGCGCTGACACCAGCCTCGGTGAGCTGCTGCAGGTACTCGGCACCCCAGGCCAGGGCATAGCCCAGCTCCTGGTAGATATAGGCACCGGCATTGTTCAGCTGCACGCTGTTCACCGCGATGCAGCGGTAGCCGGGCAGCTCCTTCAGGGCCTCGATGAGCGGTTTGGCCTCGGCCAGCACGGCGCTGGTGTCCTTGCCCTTGCAGAGAATCTTGCCGATGGGGTCGAAGTCGATGCTGCCCTTCAGCTCAGCCAGCGGGTAGTTCTTCTCCTTGAAGTATTCCACCAGCAGCTGGGCCAGCTCCACGCTGTGGCGCTGGCAGGTCTTGAAGTTCAGCTCCACATACTGCGGCAGGATGCCGTCGAGCAGTGTCTCGATGAGCTCCTTGCTCACCTCCTTGCCCTTGATGCGGAAGCCGAGCGAGTCGACACCCTTGTTCAGAATGTCGAGGGCCTTGGCATTGGCAGCCTTGGCATCGCTGACGACGATGTCCTGGCGCACGAACCACAGGTTGTTGTCCTTCTTGTTGCCGCGGACGTAGGGGAACTCTCCGGGCAGCGAGTCGACGGCCTTCAGGTCCTTCAGGTCCTCACGACGATAGAAAGGCTGCACGTTGAAGCCTTCGTTGGTTCTCCACACAAGGCGCTTCTGGAAGTCAGCGCCCTTCAGGTCTACCTCAATCTTGTCCAGCCACTCCTGGGTGGTGGGTGCGGTAAACTCGGTGAAGAGTTTTTCCTTGATGTTTGACATAGTTGTGTAGTTATTATAATTAAGTTTGTTGATGATATTGCTATCATTGAGCGTGCAAAGATACACAAAAAATCTCTGCGGCGCAAGAATATCCAGTTATTTTTCAGCTTCCGCCGTCGCTGCGTCGTTCTCGGCTTCGGCGGCGGCGGGCTGCAGCTCCTCCTTCACGAAGTCGCGCAGCATCTGCATGGCGCGGTTGGTGGCGATGGCCAGGTTGATGTCGCGCCCGTGGTCTTCCTCCACCTTGCAGGTCACCACATGGTCGGGGGTTCCGCAGGCCAGCCAGATGGTTCCCACGGGAATCTCCTTCGTACCGCCCGACGGTCCGGCGATGCCGGTGGCTGCCACGGCATAGTCGGTGTTCAGGGCGCGGCAGGCACCCTGAACCATGGCCACGGCCACCTCTTCGCACACGGCGGTCTTCTCTTCCAACAGTTCGTGGCTCACGCCTAAAAGGCGCTCCTTCACCTCGTTGACATAGCAGATGATGCCACCCTTGAAGTATTTCGACGCGCCCGGCACGGCGATGATTGACTCGGCGATGCGGCCACCGGTACAACTCTCAGCCGTGGCAACGGTCTTCTCACTCTCCCACAGCAGTTCACTGATCTCCCTGCTGATAATCTTTCCTTCAAAATCCATAGTATATGGCCCCCTAAGTTAGGGGGTTGGGGGTCTGAACAAGCGTTTGTCAGGCCCTTTATTCTAATTATTCGGTTTCAGGCGGCCTGCGCTTGTCCAGGCACCTGCCCCTTGGCTCAGGGGATTAAGCAAATGTCACTTTTGAGAACGCCGGCGCGTCGATGGGGCAGAACTGGCGGTCCAGGTACTTGTAGTAGCCCACGACGCCTATCATGGCGGCATTGTCGGTGGTGTACGAGAACTTGGGTATGTAGATGGTCCACCCATAGCGGCGGGCATGGTCGCGGAAGGCGTTGCGCAGCCCGTTGTTGGCGCTGACGCCGCCGGCCACGGCAACGTGCTTGACGCCCGTCTGCTTCACGGCCAGGCGCAGCTTCTTCATCAGTATGTCGACGATGGTCCACTCCAGCGAGGCTGCCAGGTCCTCCTTGTGGTGCTCAATGAACTGCGGGTCGTCCTCTATCCACTTGCGCAGGCTGTAGAGGAACGACGTCTTCAGCCCCGAGAAGCTGTAGTCGAGGCCCGGTATGTGGGGCTCCGAGAACTGGTAGGCCCGGGGGTTGCCCTGGCGCGCCAGCCGGTCGATGATGGGTCCGCCGGGATAGCCCAGTCCCATCACCTTCGAGCACTTGTCGAT
>DGHX01000046.1 GCA_002392835.1 Prevotella sp. UBA3837
ACCTGGTGAAGAAGTACGACCTCTATCTGTTCAGCGACGAGGTCTATCGCGAGTACATCTACACCGGCTCGCCATATATCTCGGCCTGCCACCTCGAGGGCATCGAGCAGAATGTCATACTCATCGACAGCGTGTCGAAACGCTACTCGGAGTGCGGCATACGCATCGGAGCCCTCATCACCAAGAACGCTGAGGTCAGGAAGGCGGTGATGAAGTTCTGCCAGGCTCGCCTGTCGCCGCCGCTCATCGGACAGATAGTGGCCGAGGCTTCGCTCGACACCCCCGACGACTACCTGCGCGACGTCTACGACGAATATGTGGAGCGCCGCAAGTGCCTCATCGACGGCCTGAACCGCATACCGGGAGTCTACTCGCCCATACCCATGGGAGCCTTCTACACCGTGGCCAAACTGCCCGTTGACGACAGCGAGAAGTTCTGCCGCTGGTGCCTCAGCGAGTTCGAGTACGAGGGCCAGACCGTGATGATGGCCCCCGCCGCCGGCTTCTACACCACGCCGGGAGCAGGCCGAAACCAGGTGCGCATAGCCTACGTGCTGAAGAAGGACGACCTGGAGCGCGCACTCATCGTGCTGCAGAAGGCACTCGAGGCCTACCCCGGAAGGGAGGAGAGTTGAAAGAGGAAAGAGGAAAGAGGAAAGAGGAAAGAGAAAAGAGGAAAGAGGAAAGAGGATAGTTGATAGCTGAGAGGCTCTAAAACTATTCTTTTCTCATTTATCATTTATCATTTATCATTTAGCGAAGCGTTTGAACAGCCTGCCGTTATTCATAGCACGCCGCATCTACGGCCAGCCGGGCGACCGCCGCAAGGTGAGCCGCCCTGCCATACTCATTGCCACCGCCGGTGTGGCCATCGGACTGGCGGTGATGATCATCACCGTGGCCGTGGTGCTGGGCTTCAAGCACACCATACGCGACAAGGTGGTGGGCTTCGGCAGCCACATACAGGTGCTCAACGTGCGCTCGGTGGGCACCGACGTGGGCGAGCCCGTCTGCATGGACGACAGCCTGGTCAGTCAGCTCAGTGCCATACCCGGGGTGCGGCACGTGGAGCGCTACACCATGGCGCAGGGCATATTGAAGACCGACCAGGACTTCCTCGGCGTCATGTTCAAGGGCATAGGCCCCGAGTACGACACATCGTTCCTGGCCGACAACATCGTAGAGGGGCGCCTGCCACAGTTCCACGACAGCAATCCCCTGCAGGGCGAGGCTAACTCGCGCGAACATCCTTATTCGCTCGTCATATCAAAGACCATGGCCGACAAGCTGCAGCTGCATGCCGGCGACATCGTCATGGCCTACTTCATAGGCCAGCGCGTCAGCCGCGTGGCCTACCGCGTAGAGGCTGTCTACCAGACGAATATGAAGCGGTTCGACGACCTGTTCTGCATCACCGACCTCTACGTGGCCCGTCAGCGCAACAGCTGGCGCGGCGACCTCTGCTCAGGGGCAGAGCTGCTGGTCAGCGACTTCAGCAAGCTGCAGGAAGTCGACGACCGGCTGGTGGAGCACTTCACCACCGTGGGGCGACAGGACAGCCAGGGCAACACCCTCACCACGCTCACCATCTATCAGAACTATCCCACCGTGTTCCAGTGGCTCGACCTGCTCGACATCAACGTGTGGATCATCCTTGCACTGATGATTGCCCTGGCGGGCTTCACCATGATCAGCGGGCTGCTCATCATCATTCTCGAGCGCACGCAGATGATTGGCGTGCTCAAGGCCATCGGCGCCCGCAACAACACCATTCGCAGCGTCTTCCTCTGGTTTGCCGTCTTCGTCATCGGCCGCGGCCTGCTCTGGGGCAACGTGCTGGGCATAGGCATCGTGCTGCTGCAGCAGTGGACGGGCTTCGTCAGGCTCGACCCTCAGACCTACTATGTCAGCCAGGCTCCCATGGAACTCAACCTGCTGCTCATCCTGCTGCTCAACCTGGCTACGCTCCTCATCAGCATCCTCGTGCTCGTAGGACCCAGCTGGCTCGTCTCCCGTATACACCCCGCGCGCTCCATGCGCTATGAATAGGAATTCACACGCGCGCGTAATTACGCGCGCACGCGTGAGTGTTTTTTTGGTTGCACCGGGGAGGGTTCTGGTGGAGGGTGACGGGTGAAAGGTGGAGGGAGGTTAGCTGTGAGGACTGGCGATGCGGGAATACAAGTTGTTTTGCTGAAAAAGCGGGCCGCCCAAAAACGTCCCAGGCCCTGGGACAAAAAAATGCGGGCCGCTCGTGAAAAAATACGGCCCCCTTTTTTTCATGCGGAGGCCACTCGTGAAAAAATGCGGCCCCCTTTTTTTCATGCGGAGGCCGCTCGTGAAAAAATGCGGGCCGCTCGTGAAAAAATGCGGCCTCCTTTTTTTCATGCGGAGGCCGCTCGTGAAAAAATACGGCCCCCTTTTTTTCATGCGGAGGCCGCTCGTGAAAAAATGCGGGCCGCTCGTGTAAAATTCCTATGTGGGAATTTACGCTAAAAATATAGATTTTTTCGGTGCAACCAAGATGTTTTTAGTTCGTAACTGTCTGATATTCAGTTTAGGTGCAACCAAAATGTACGCCGGTGCAATCAAGATTGTATATTTGGGCTTGAATGGTGCAAGATGTTGCTAACTGCTTGATACTCAGTCTCGGTGCAACCAAAATGTCGCTCACGCGCGCGCGTAATAATGCGCGCACGCGCGAGGCGACTCGGTCTGCCTGCTACAGCACTGCGCCCGCCCATGCCCTGACGGCCCGCTCCACGTCGGCGGTGGGCAGCGGCTGGTAGCTGTAGGGTGGGGTGAAGTAGGGTGCCTCGCCGTGGCGCTGCTCCACGTCGGGTGCTCCCAGGCAGCGCGTGAAGCGCACGTTGTAGTCCTGAAACTCGGGATGCGACGCTGAGGGCACCTGGAAGATGCGCACCTTGGCGGGCTTGTTCACGAAGGCGCACCCCTCGACGAGGACGTTGCTCAGGTAGCGGGCCTGCACATAGACGGTGGCCACGCTGCTGGAGTACAGACAGTTCAGCAGGTGCATCTGGGCGAAGCGGGTGAAGGGCATGCGGGCCTGGCAGCCCTCGTCCCACCAGCAGCAGTGGAAGGTGGTGCGCAGCCGTCCCTGGCTGCGTGCTGCCTCGCGGTCGCTGGAGCCCCAGAGGTTGCTGAAGCGGTGGTCGCTGTTGTGATCGGGGTTGGTGTCATCAGGCAGCTTGGGCCATGGCTGGCGCAGATAGCGGAAGCGGCACCAGGAAATGGTGATGTAGTCGGACCCGTTGCTGCAGTCCAGGTTGCCGTCCATGCCGTCCTGAAAGTCGCAGTGGTCCACCCATACGTGTGTCGTTGCTGACAGCGTGAGGTTGTCGTTGGCATCGCGGTCGAAGGCTCCGGGACCTATGAAGGTGACGTTGCGCAGGATGATGTTGTGGCAGTGGTCGAGCATGAGTATGCCCGATGAGTCCTTTTCAAGGGTGTACTTGTCGTTGACGAGGGCCGAGCCGGGCAGCCCGATGATGGTCTTGTTGGCCACGTTCTTCACGCGTTGCAGTCCCGGCACGCTGATGCGCCCTTTCAGGTAGATGGTGCGTCGGGTGCTGTCGCCCTTGGCCAGTGCCTTGCGCAGCTGCTGGCAGGTGGTCACGGTGTCGGGGCTGAGCATGCGGCTGCCGTCGGTGCCTCCGTCTTGCGAGGCCCAGCCGACGGGCTGCTGAGCCTGGGTGCTGACTGCCGCAAGCAGCAGTAGAAGTGAAAGGAGCTGTTTCATTCTGTTTCAGTTTTTGATTTGTCAGTTAGTTTTTAAATAAGTAATAAATAATGTGTAGTAATGGTAACTCTTCTACGCCCTGTCCTCCTTATTATTATTTCAGTTCTATTTCCTTTTGCAGCTTGATGATTTCGTCGCGGTATTGTGCGGCCTGCAGGAAGTCGAGGTTCTTGGCGGCCTCCTTCATGCGTCGTGTGGTCTCGGCGATGAGCTTTTCTATCTGCGGCCGGGTCATGTGCTGTATGATGGGGTCGGCAGCGATGCCGCCGGTGGCAGCCTGCGGGCTGATGCCTGCTGCGCGCAGCTCGCGTATGTCGGGGCGCTCGTCGCGTTGCAGCGGGCTGGCGCTGATGCTCTTCACTATCTGCGTGGGCGTGATGCCGTGCTCGGCATTGTAGGCCAGCTGCTTGGCGCGCCGGCGGTTGGTCTCGTCGATGGTGAGCTGCATGGACTCGGTGATGGTGTCGGCGTACATGATGACCCGTCCGTTGACGTTGCGTGCTGCGCGCCCAGCGGTCTGAACCAGCGAGCGCCGGCTGCGCAGGAAGCCCTCCTTGTCGGCATCGAGTATGGCTACGAGCGACACCTCGGGCAGGTCGAGGCCCTCGCGCAGCAGGTTCACGCCCACGAGCACGTCGTAGACGCCGCTGCGCAGGTCGGCGAGCGTCTTCACACGGTCCAGGGTGGCCACGTCGCTGTGTATGTATGCCGTCTGCACGCCGTGGCCCATGAGGTACTCGGTCAGCTCCTCGGCCATGCGCTTCGTCAGCGTGGTGACCAGCGTGCGCTCGTGGCGCTCGGAGCGCTGGCGTATCTCCTCCATCAGGTCGTCGATCTGGTGCTCTGAGGGGCGCACCTCTATCTCGGGGTCGAGCAGTCCCGTGGGGCGTATGACCTGCTCTACGACGACGCCCTCGGCCTCGCGCAGCTCAAAGTCGGCAGGCGTGGCCGAGACGTAGATGACTTGGTTCACCATCTGCTGGAACTCCTGGAAGGTGAGCGGGCGGTTGTCGAAGGCGGCGGGCAGGCGGAAGCCATACTCCACAAGATTCGTCTTGCGCGCCCGGTCGCCACCGTACATGGCTCCTATCTGTGGCACTGAGACGTGGCTCTCGTCGACGAAGAGCAGGAAGTCCTGGGGGAAATAGTCGAGCAGGCAGTAGGGGCGCTCCCCGGCGTGGCGTCCGTCGAAGTAGCGCGAGTAGTTCTCGATGCCTGAGCAGTGGCCCAGCTCCTTGATCATCTCCATGTCATACTCCACGCGCTCCTTGATGCGCTGTGCCCTGAGCTCGTCGCCCAGTTCGTGGAAGAAGCTGACCTGCTTCACCAGGTCGTCCTGTATGTCGTGTATGGCGCGGTTGGTCTGCTCCTGCGTGGTCATGAACAGGTTGGCGGGGTACAGCTTGTACTCGGCATAGCGGCCCAGGCGGTCGAGGGTGACGGGGTCGAGCTCCTCGATGGAGTCAATCTCGTCGTCCCAGAAGGTGACGCGCAGCAGCATCTCGTTGTAGGCCATGTAGATGTCGACGGTGTCGCCCTTCACGCGGAAGTTGCCCCGCTCCAGCGTGAGGTCGTTGCGGGTGTACAGCGACTGCACCAGCCGGCGCAGCAGCACGTTGCGGTCGATGTTCTGTCCCTGGTGCAGCTCGATGACGTTGTCGCTGAGGGCATTGGGGCTGCCCATGCCGTATATGCACGATACTGACGACACGACGATGACGTCGCGGCGGCCCGAGAGCAGGGCGCTGACGGCGCTGAGGCGCAGACGGTCTATCTCCTCGTTGATGGCCAGGTCCTTCTCGATGTAGGTGTCGGTATGCGGCAGGTAGGCCTCGGGCTGATAATAGTCGTAGTAGCTGACGTAGTACTCCACAGCATTCTCGGGGAAGAAGCCGCGCATCTCCTCGTACAGCTGTGCCGCCAGCGTCTTGTTGTGGCTCAGGATGAGCGTCGGGCGCCCCACGCGCTCAATGACGTTGGCCATGGTGAACGTCTTGCCCGAGCCGGTGACACCCAGCAGCACCTGGGCACGGTCGCCCCGCTCAACGCCCTCGGTGAGCTGGCTGATGGCCTCGGGCTGGTCGCCCGTGGGCTGGTATTTCGATGTGAGTTTGAATTTCATAACTATCAAGGTGCAAAGGTAGACAAAAAAAGTGATGTGACAAAGAAAACAGCGGCAAAAGTTACGTCGTAGGCGCTGTTCCGTAAGATACGTGCTATTACCATTTATACCCATGTTCCTTGCAATAGTCGATGGCGGGCTGGAACCCCTGGAAGGTGGCCTTGTGAATCCACCTCAGCCCCTTTCGCTCGTCCTTGGGAACACCAGTGCCCGTCATCAGGAACCAGCCCGTGGCAAACTGTGCCTGGGCGTCGCCGCCATTGGCGGCAAGCTCGTACCAGAATACACATTCTTCCAGGTTCCTCTCCACACCGTCACCGTTCCAATAAGCTGCGCCAACATTCTTCTGACTGAGGATGTGGCCCTGGAAAGCAGCTTCGCGATACCAGAGGAAGGCCTTGTGATGATCCAGTTCTGCGCCATCGCCCTGATAGTAGGCATTGGCCACATTGACCTGTGACTGCATGTCGCCCTTGCCGGCGGCTTTCATGTACCACTCAAAGGCCAGTCTCGCATCCTGCTGCACACCCTTTCCCTGGTAATAGCACTCACCCACGTTGAAGCAACCATAGACATCGTCCTGCAGCGCAGCCTTCATATACCATTCGAAGGCCAGCGCCAGGTTGACCTTTACGCCGGTGCCACGCTCGTAGCAGACACCAAGGTTGTTCATGGCCTTGGTGTCTCCGGCATAGGCTCTCTCGCGGTAGGCGTCAGCCTTGTTACGCTCCTTTGACATGGTAGATGCTGTTTCTTGTTTGTAGGTGCAAAGTTACGGTTTTTCTGCCAAATAACGCTTGGAGAACAGAAAAAATGTGTAATTTTGCAGCTGAAATGAAGAAAAAGCATTCAGACGAAACGGAATCTATATTCTCTTGGGCATGAATCCCTCGCTCACTTCTCCTGCCATCAGGTCATAGTGCAGAAACTCCGGTGGGGTAGGCTGCAGGTCGTAATAGTCCATCTCGGCTATTGGCAGACAGAAATACGCCATCTGGTCGTAGCTGGTATATAGACGCTGCAGGACCTCGTTGTGCTCGTAGATCCAACGCTTCGTCACGTCCTCCACGTTGAAGTTCACCATACCCGAACAACGCACGGAGATATTCCCCTCGTAGGCAATCAGCTCTACATTGGGGTTCTTGCGCAACTCTCGCCAAACGGCTTTGGCCTCCGAGGTAGCAAAGTAGAGCACGTTGCCCTCTTGCTTCATCACTCGGAAGATGCGCAACTTAGGGATGTTGTCCTCGCTTGTGGCCAGGGCAACATCCTTGTGACTGCGCAGAAATTGCAACGCTCTCTCCATGGTCGGGGCTTACCATTTCAGTTCGTCCTGAAGAATCACTCCGTCCGTCATGGGGCTGTCAGCCTCGGTGAAGGCATTGGCCTTATACTGGATGCAGAGCATGGTCAGGTTCTCCGTGCCTGTGTTCTTCAGCGCACGCTTGCCGTCGGGAGCCACACGTACAATGGTACCTTCGCTGACGGGGAAAATCTCACCGTCCACCTGATACTGGCCCTCGCCCTTCAGGATGATGTAGAGTTCCTCGTGGGTCTTGTGCGTGTGCAGGAATCCGCTGTCCTGGCCGGGTACGAGTGTCTGGAAACTCA
>DGHX01000086.1 GCA_002392835.1 Prevotella sp. UBA3837
ACCCCACGGTACACTTTCCTCTCGAACCATCGTGACATCGTGCTCGACTCGGCCTTTCTCGACGTGATGCTTGACAAGTATGGCTATCCCACCACGGTGGAGATAGGCATTGGCGACAATCTGCTCATCTATCCGTGGATTAAGCGGCTGGTCAGGATGAACAAGGCTTTCACCGTGCGCCGCGGGCTGACGGCTCATGAGATGATGCGGTCGTCGCAGCTGATGAGCCGCTACATACACTATGCGGTGACCCGGAAGCGGGAGAACATCTGGATAGCCCAGCGCGAGGGCAGGGCCAAGGACTCCAGCGACCGTACTCAGGATGCCGTGTTGAAGATGCTGGCCATGGGTTACGACGGGACTCCCGCCAGCAGTCTTCGCGAACTGAATATCGTGCCGCTGACCATCTCGTATGAGTTCGACCCCTGTGACTACCTGAAGGCGCAGGAGTTTCAGCTGAAGCGCGACAATCCCGGCTTCAAGAAGAGCAAGCAGGACGACCTGGACAATATGAAGACGGGCATCTTCGGCTATAAGGGCCGTGTGCACTACCACTGTGCCCAGCCCGTCAACAACTGGATTGACGAACTCGGCGACCTGCCCAAGAAGGAGTTCTACGAACAGCTGAGCCTGCGCATAGACCGCGAACTGCACAGGCACTATCGTCTCTATCCCTGCAACTACATTGCGCTGGACCAGCTGGAGGGACGGCCCGCCCATGCCGGCCACTATACCCGGCAGGACAAGGAGCGTTTCGAGCAGTACTTGCAGGGTCAGTTGGCCAAGATTCAGATTCCCCATAAGGACGAGGCCTTCCTTCGCGAGCGTATGCTGACAATGTATGCGAATCCTGTACGTAACCATGAGGCGGCGCTATGAGGTATCTTTGGTTGATTCTTACAATGGCGCTCTTCTCCTGTTCTACTGACAGTTATGAGAAGGGGGAGGGAAAGTACTCGCTGATGCAGGCCGACTTCTGCGAACTGGCGGTCAACGGCGAGAAGCAAGCCTGCTCCTTTACCACCGACGACGGCGACACCTACCAGTTTGCCGCCCCCTTTACGGCCAAATGGATAGAGACCGCCGACACCACCTACCGCACTGTTATATATTATAATAAGGTAAGTGCAACCCATGCCGAGGCGGTCAGCGTCGGCACGGTGGTCACGCTGAACCCCATAGCGCACTGGCGCTTCAAGGAGCAGCCCCAGGACCCCGTCGGTATTGAGAGCGCCTGGCTGGCCAAGAGCGGCAAGTATCTTAACCTGGGACTGCTGATGAAGACCGGACGCATCAGCGACGAGGAGCTGCCCCACAACATCGGGCTGGCGCAGGACACCGTCCGTACCTATCCCGACGGGCGCCGTGCAGCCTCCTATCGCCTCCTGCACAGCCAGAACGGCATTCCCCAGTACTACACCAACCGCCGCTATGTCAGCATCCTGCTGCCAGCAGCGCGTCCCGACACCATCCACCTCAGCGTCCAGACCTACGAGGGCGTGACGGAACGGACCTTCGTCGCCCGATAACTGCTATGCGACAGACCATCATCCTGTTACTGCTCTCAGTAGGCTGTGCCCTTTCTGCCCAGACACTCGACTGGGGTGATCAGGGTAACGGCACCTACAAGAACCCTGTGTTGAATGCCGACTACTCCGATCCCGATGTCATCCGTGTGGGAGAGAAGTACTACATGGTGTGCAGCGACTTCCATTGGTTGGGCATGCAGGTGTTGGAGTCCGACGACCTCGTGAACTGGCACCTGTTGAGTCAGGTGTACCGCCGTATGGATTTCCCCGGCTGGGATGCCAATACCCACTATGCCGGTGGTGCCTGGGCACCCGCTATCCGCTATCACGACGGCCGCTTCTGGATTTATGTCTGCACACCTGATGAAGGCTTGCTGATGACCACCGCCACTCATCCGGCAGGGCCGTGGGAACCGCTCTATCAGGTGAAACAGATAGAGAAGTGGGAAGACCCGTGCCCCTTCTGGGATGATGACGGACAAGCCTATTTAGGGCGGTCGCGCCATCGGGCGGGCCCCATCATTGTGCATAAGATGAGTGCCGACGGTCGGCAACTGTTAGACGAGGGAGTGACGGTATATCAGGGGCCTGTAGCGGAGGGAACGAAGTTCCTCAAGCGCAATGGCTATTACTATCTCATCATCCCCGAGGGCGGTGTGAGCCGAGGGTGGCAGACCGTGCTCCGCTCGCGCAATATCTATGGACCCTACGAACGGAAGATTGTGCTCGAGAAGGGTTCGACAGACATCAACGGCCCTCATCAGGGCGCCTTGGTAGATACCCCGGACGGACAATGGTGGTTCTTCCACTTCCAGTCTACCACGCCCAATGGTCGTGTGCTCCATCTGCAGCCTGCCCGCTGGAAGGACGACTGGCCGCTGATGGGTGTCGACATCGATGGCAATGGGGTGGGCGAGCCTGTCCGCGTGTGGACGAAACCCTCTCCCCAACCTAACGGGCTGAGTGTGGCAAACAATCCTGTTGCCAAGCCCTCGCTGCCTGCCACCTCCGATGACTTCGATGCAGTCCAGTTAGGGTTGCAGTGGCAATGGTGCCACAATCCAGTAGATGACCATTGGAGTCTGACGGAAACCAAGGGCAGCCTGACCTTCCACACCATACAGGCAGACTCGCTGAAAGCCTGCCGCCAGCTGCTCACCCAGAAAGTGATGGGTTATGAGGGCGAGGCTACGCTGTTGCTCGAAGCCCAGCCGAAGGACGGCCTGCGCTGTGGTCTGGCTTTCACGGGTAAGCAGTTTCGGGCTATCGGACTCTCTGCCGAGGGTGTCTATACGGAAGTGGGCGGACGGTTTACACTGGTAAGACCCTGCAAGGCCAAGAAGCTATGGCTGCGAGTCACGATAGACAGCCGCCGCAACCGGCATCAGTTGAGCTATAGTGTGGACGGTAAGCATTTCGATGCTGCCGGCGAGGCATTTGCCATGCAGGAAGGCTACTGGAAAGGCATCCGTGTGGGGCTCTATGCCTACCATACCAAAGGAAGCAGCCAGACCGTCCGGTTCGACCGCTTCCAGTATGACATTCTGCGATAATCCTTATCTTTTCTTGGGCTTCTGTGAGAAGCGATAGCTGACGGAGAACAGCACGTAACGGCGCATCGAGTTGGTATATGTCTCGGTGCGGCCCTGTGCGTT
>DGHX01000096.1:0-3001 GCA_002392835.1 Prevotella sp. UBA3837
GCAGCTGGCGGAAGAAGTCGTTGGCGGCAGCCAGCCGCCAACGACTTCTTCCGCCAGCTGCACAGCGAGGAGTTCATCGACACATTATTAATATATAGTGCTGCCACCCCTGCCGACACGCTGCGCGAGCAGGTGTGGTACTGGGCTGCCGAGTACTGCTACGACCGGCAGCTGTACAGCCAGGCCGAGCATTATGCCTCGATGGCGCTGCCCCTCTTCAGGGCTGGCAACGACCGCACGGGACAAGCTGACTGCCTGAACCTGCTGGCCATCACCTGTACGCGGTTGGGCAACTACGAGGAAGCCGCAGGCTATGCCCAGCAGTGCTACCGTCTGGACGATGCATCTGGCGATGCCGAGCGAATCGTGGCCAGCCTGAACTCTCTGGCCGCCATACACATTGCTGCCAACCAGCCCACTGAGGCCGAGAAGTATGTGCTGAAAGGACTGAAGATGGCAGAGGACAGCCACCAGCCGTCGCGCCGCGCCGTGCTGCTGGGCATGGCATCGGAGGTGTATCATGCTATGGGCGATGACAGGAAGGCTGTCGACTATGCCGATGAGGCCTATCGGCTGGACACCGAGCTGGGCAACGACTACAAGGCCGTGGTGCGGCTGTCGCAGAAGGCATCGGCACTCATCGGCCTGCATCAGTATGAGGAGGCCCGCCAGGTGCTCGCCACCGTCGTGCCCTACTTTCGGCAGGTGGGCGACCGCCATTCGTTAGGCATCAGCCTGAACAAGATGGGCATGGCGCTGCGCTGCCTGGAACGCCAGCAGGAGGCCGTGGCCTGCTTCCGCCGGGCTGCTGACATCTTTGTGGCGCTGGGCGACAAGACCAACGAGATGCACGCGCGACGCGGACTCTACGAGAGCTACTGGAAGCAGTACCCTGACAGCGCCAAGATGGAGCTCGACCGCTTCAACGACCTGAAGGACTCGCTCTACCAGGGAGCGTCGGCCGAGTCGCTGGCACGCTTTAATGCCGAGTTCGGTAACGACTGGCTGCAGCAGCAGAACGAGGCCGAGCGGACGGCCAAGCGCCGGGTGCTGCTCGTGGCCATCGTCGTCATAGCCGTGTTGCTGCTGCTCACGCTGCTTGGCTGGTGGGCGATGCGGCGCCGGCAGCAGCACGTCAACCGGCAGTTTACGGCCAACATCGAGGAGCTGCGCGAGAAATACAAGGAACTGGCTGTGCGCTACGACAATGCCCTTGTGACGGGCAGCGGCGCACAGCAGCATGAAGAGCTGGCAGAGACCGACCGCCTGTTCCTGGAGAAGGCTGTCGACATAGTGAACGAGATGATGTATAGCGGACAGGTGGATGCCGAGTCGCTGGCATCGCAGCTGGGCATGAGCCTCTTCCTGCTGCGACAGCGCCTGCAGACACTCACCGGCGAGACGCCCCAGACCTTCATAGCCAATATACGCATGCGCCGCGCACGCCATCTGCTCGACAACCGCCCCGAACTGAACGTGAGCCAGGTGGCACAGTTGTGCGCCTACAACGATGCGCCAAACTTCAGCCGCGCCTTTAAGAAGACCTTCGGCGTAACGCCCACGCAGTATGTAGAGAAGCAGCGACAGCAGTCAGGTTTGTAAAAACAGTTGTCATTTTGTGACATTCGACGTGTCATTTTGTGCCATTACACGAAATGATACGTTTTTTTTATGAAATGATAAGGGTCAAAGCGCATTTATGCCCTAACTTTGCAGCGTAAATGAACAACGACTCTGCCATGACAAAGACCAACTATCAGCAGGCTGCACAGAACTATGTCAGGGAGTACACTGACTTTCTGCTGCGTATAGAGACCGCCGTGGGGCGCAGCCTGATGAAGGAGGCGGAGCTGCTGGGGAATGGTGGTCGGAAACGTGCGAAAGCTACAAGCAATAATCACTAAATTATTCATTCTTAAACAAACCAATTTATGAGAACAGTAAAAAAACGTTGGAAGATGCTTGCCCTGCTGGCCCTTGTGGCAGTAGGCATGGGATGCCCTGCCAACGCGCTGGCTGCTGCCTCGAAGAAGAACGTCATGTGCGCCAAGACGAACACGGGCAAATATTTCCCCGTGGTGCGCATCAGCATGATGGTGGTGGCCGACGGGGCCACGACCTTCGAGATTGTCCTCAAGGACGGACAAGGCGAGGCTGGCGTGCAGAGCATCAGTTTTGAAAAGCACGAGGAGATGATTGACTTCTCGCTCTATCAGCAGAACTCAGACGGCACGCCCTATGTTGACCTGATGAAGCCCTCGTGGGTCATCACCAGCACGGGCAAGTACTACAAGACGATGAACGTCACCAACTTCCTGGCCAAGGAGGGCAGCGACAAGTTCGACGTCGTCACCACCACCGGCACTGAGCCGAATGTCGCTGCCGTCTATTTCCTGCGCGGAACGGAAGAGCAGGTCGTCATGGGCATCGATGCCCCCATGGTGGCAGGCCCTGCCACCGAGAACCTGAAGCTGATGACCCCCGTGCACCAGCAGCTCAGCCTGTCGGGGTGTGGCAATGCCACCAGTGCCCAGGTCTATTCCTTAGACGGAAAGATGCTGGCCGAGGCTGCCGCCGCCGATGGCAACACCACCATTCAGGTGGGCCATCTGCCCGCTGGCGTCTATGTGGTGCGCGTAGGCCACAAGGCGCTGAAGTTTACCAAGAAGTAATAAATATTAAGTAACAGAAAAACAAAGACATACAATTATGAAAAAGATATTTACCCTCATAGCCATGGCAACACTTGCCGTGAGCGCACAGGCACAGCAGTACCAGCAGTATTTCCGCGTGGAGTTTACTGTGCCCATCACCGGCGACAAGATTCCCGCCGGACAGAGCAACACCAGCGTGGCCGCCACGATGAAGGACAAGTACACCTACTGCAACCCCGAGCACGAGTATCTCGACTTCCAGGCCGGCGGCAACCTCGTGGCTCGCGGCACCGGCAACGGCGAATCGGGCACGGCCAGCAACATGGGCTTCCGCAGCACCACCACCA